>CAYRJW010000028.1:0-6494 GCA_964424715.1 uncultured Rickettsiales bacterium
TCAATTCCTTCCAAAGATTTTTTTCTATCAGTATTTGATTCTTTACATAAAGAAAAAGATTTTCAATTTGATTGGATATTGCGAGATAAAAGAAAGTCGCTCCAAAAGCATATTGATTCTGGATACACAGAATATTTTGGTGGGGCGGTCATTGATAAAAAATATCAGCAGAAAATTGCAAATTTAGCAGAGGGGGTTATTTTAGAAGGTAAAGGAAATAGAGGGCAGGATGGCAACGCAGAAAAATCTGATAAAATAAACCTTGAAAACCTTAGCATATATACACAGAACAAAGCCTATGAACATATTAGTGTGAATGGCTATCCTAAAACTGGTGATTTAAATTATCTTTCTGCTTCGGGGATACTATATAGCTATTTTTATCATCTTCTTGAAAGTTACTCAGATAACCGTAGTAGAAGCAGAAAATCCGAAAAAGGCAACCACCAAACGCGGATGGAAAAAGATATTGATGCCGCAAAAAATAAGATACTATCTGCTGATAAAGCTGAAAGTTTTATCCAAGCAGACGATGAGATGGATAAACTTACTGGCATTATAAGTGAAATAAGAACCATCGGGTGTGAAGGATATAGAGCAGATAAATTAGATAACCTTTCTTCCTTAGCTGGCGATAGAATGTATGGTCTTGGAGATGATCGGCGCGTTTATGATAAACTAGACGGCGGTGAAGATATTCCATGGAACAATTTGATAAAAATTGCAAAATCAGATGAGAAGACTAAGGAACGAGTTGTTAAATTTTTAGCGAAAAATGGGATTAATGATCTCAGGATTACGAGTAATTTGCCATATATAAATATAGATCGTTATAACTATTATGCTGTAACAAAGGGTGGAAAAACATCTCCGAACAGAATCCCTGAATATGAAATACACTTCAAAATTCATCGTGATACTGTTTTACAAGCATACGATTATGTCAGAAATTACTTTAACAATGAGGCTACGCTGATTGAAGAAAAATGCGCCCAGGCACTCAATATAATTGATTCTGATTTTATAAAATCAGTTGAGCTACAAGATGAATCTATCCGACAAAATACTATTGCGCATAAGAAGATGTACGATTTTATTTCAACATATAATGCACTTCCAGATCATATAGAAAAAGGGCACATAGGTAAAACGCCACAAAATGCACTGGAATTGATACCAAAAAACCATCGAGTAGAGCAACCTGTACCAGGCTCTAAGATAGTAGATGAATGGCATCAAAAGGAGGCTGTTCTTGGGTTTAGCGAAAGCCTTCTTGCGTTTAACAACCCTATATTCCAAAAACATTTTGGTAAAAATTATAAGCAAGAACTAACTGCAAAAAAAGAAGCGCAGCAGCAAAAAATGTTTGATGCCACTCTTGCTTTGTTAGATTCAGCTATTGATATGTGGTTAGATGCAGCACCGAATAAAACTTATTTAAGCAAAAAAAATCCGGAAGTATGGAAGGAAATAGAAGAATCTAGTGACGAGTCTTATAAAAACACTAAAAAACTTGAGTTAGAACTGCTGCAAACAAAGTATAGAGTTTACGTAGCAAAAGAAGATCAGACAAGCAGCCTCATCTATAATCTTTTACAAAGCACCTTTGAAGGGCCAAAACAATGGTATCACTTACAACGCCTAACTCCTGAACAAAAAAAGATGCTGGTTGAGTTTGCTGTTAAGGATAAAAAAGGTGGTATCCTCAAACTATTTGGCTCTGAAAAGTACGAACATTTCTGTGATTATCTTGGTGTTTTACAAGAGCAAACTGAAAAGGTGTTAACCGGTGACTATCAGCTGACTGAGCAGATGCAGGCAATCGCAGATAAATATAGTTATAAGCCTGCCACCACAAAAGAAGCCATAAAGACATTTGTTGATGAAAATAAAGAAGAAAATAAATACAGTAGAGATTATAGCAAATACTCAAGTTATTTGCATATTTTTGATGTGATGAAGTATTTAGAAAAAACGACAGAGATTGATGTGCATGGCTTAGCTGTTGCTATCACAAAAATAGAACAGAGTAAAGATGGTAACAGCAACAGCGATTCGAAAAATATTGTTGAGGCGTGCCACAAGAGTTACAGGGAGTTTATAGAGCAAAGTAATTTATTATCTCTTGCGACTCTTGCAATTGATAATCAAGTTAACTATGAAGGTTTATCTTTTGATAAATTGCTGCAAACATCTGATTCTCTAATAACCATGAGAAATAAGATAGATGAAATAGTTGTAGGGCGTTCACGTAACGAATATACAGACGAGGTAAAGGAGCGGGTAGCCCCAGAGCATCAAAGCTTCCTGTTAATCACTGATAAAAATATAATTGGTGCTATTAAAAAGGCTGAACATCAAGTGCTTCAGGGGCAAGATGCTTTGGAAAAAATTATAAACCTCTATCACATTTATAATCCCGCTGGTGAAAGCTATTCAAGCGATAATAAAAGAAATATATATTTAGCTAAACTCAAAGAAGAAGGACATTTGAAAAAAATCTCTGCTCTTGCGGAAGATAAGGCCTTCTGGCCAGAAGATGTATTGGATCATGCAAAAGCCTTTGTATTTGCAAAAAACACCTTCCTTGATGACAAAGAGCTAGAAGATCTTCTTCTAAATAACATTTTAGAAAAATTAGAAAGGCAACCTACTGGGAAAAAGAAAAATGAATGTGTTTCTATCCTTCTCGATAAAAACCTTAGAGCCGCTTATCCAGAAACAAGAGAGCGTCTTTTTGCTATCTATGTAGATGATGCTGTAGCAAGGCTAGGTAAAGATGATGGCTCTAAAGAATATCGGAGCCGATTAGCCGTTTATTTGAAGGCTCTAGATAACAGCTCCTCAAAAGATTGGGATGTTGATAAAAAACATGGGCGAAGAGACGGATTATTATCAAATTCCATATCTACTGCTGATAAATATCTGCTGATGAGGCGTTTATCAGATTCTGTTATCTCTCAAGAAGAAGCTTCTAAAATGATTAAGAAAAGTTGTCAGGTCAAGCTAGGCTCTGATGATATGGTCAAAAGCTACCTATATGGTATTGGGGTTGATTACTTGACCGAAGAGATGGATCGCGATGCTGCTATGGCAAACAAATTCATTGAGTTCTTTAATTCCAAGGGTGAACAAAAAGATTGTGCCGATATAAGTTCTTACATTGAAGTAGCGATGAAGAAAAAATACTTATGGCATAAAGATAGCCTTGAGCCAATTTTAAAGAACACGCAGCCATCACAGTGCAAGATTCTTTATGAGAATTTCTGGTCTGCGCCACTGGAGGCAAGGGCAGTTGTTATTGCAAGAATGCTTAAGAGTGCCTCTAAGAGTAAAGATGATAAGGTAATCCAAGTCTCACATTCCTGGGAAAAGGTCTTTGATATAGTCATGGACAATATGGTTCGCCCTGATGATACTTCGGTAGAAGCAAAATATGCGCGAGATATGATGCATTCTTATATAAAGTCCCGAAGCGGCTATGAGCGCGAGCTGATAATGTCAGCGATGATGGTGGCGAACAGGAATATTGGTGGTGATGCGGGAAACATCGGCAAAGCCTTGAAATTGTTCCTGGAGAATATGGGGCCAGCTGACATTAAGTTAGGGCAGGCAATTGCATCACATCCCGATACGCCAGAAAGTATCAAAAACGAGTTGCAGGAGCTTAAAAGTGCAGCGAATACTCCTGCTAGGTGGGATTTGTATGCGTGGATTAGAGCAGAAAATATTCCTGAAGAACTTTGGAAAAATAAGTATATAGGTAATATATTAGGCTCAGCCTCTTACTACACAACTGTAGAACTTAGCGAAGACAAAGTTCTACGCATTTTACGCCCTGAAGCGCGAGAGAAAGCATTGAAAGGCTTTAAAGTTATTAACTCAACTGTTGATGACCTAAAAGCCAAAGAAGCCACATCCAATCTGAGTTACAAGGAATTAACCTCTTCTGTATCAGAGATGGTAGTGCAAGCCTCCATAATGTCAGCTGTTGAAACGGATCATGAATTTGGCCAGCAACAATATGAATATGCCAAGGATATCTATGATAATGTGACTCTATCTTCCGGTGGAAAAGCTTTCTCATTCAAGGTTATGGATTGGAGGGCAAAAGGACAAAACTGGATTGTCATGGATCGTGCAAAGGGACAAACCTTTAACGCGATGCCAGAAGAAACTGCGGAGCATCGAGACTATAAGAGGCAGTTCGCAAAAGCTTATATTGTCTTTGAGCTTATAAATATTGTTTCTGGGAAGAAGTTTGACCATGATAAGCACGGGGCGCAGCTTTCTGTTGATCCTGAGACAAATGCAGTCGGTATCTATGATACTGGAGCGATGGCATTACATGATCCCTCACCAGAAGAGCAGAAGTTACTTGGTAATGTCATCTATGATGTTCTGAAAGCGTCGCTTAAGGGGGGTGATGCATTCGCATCTTTTAGTCGAATCATCGGAGGAAAAACAGATGAGCTTCATAAAAGCGGTAAGAATACTCAATATCTTGTAGAAGTGAAGAAGGGGCTGCTTGCTTTGGGGGATTTTTTCAATGTTTTATCCTCGGAAGATATCAAAGACATTCTGCCAAGCACTGATCTCATAGGTAACGCATCTGAACATGTGCGTAATGGTATTACAGAAAAGATGTCAGTCGCTGAAAAAATACAATATAAAGCATTCTCTACCATACAATCAGGTACCAAAAAAGGAGCCGTTACCATTACACGAATGAAGCAGGCGGAAACGACTCATGTAAAAGTAGAAAATATTAAGGTAGTGCCGAGCAAACAAGGTAAATCAGGCTGGCTTGATGATATTTTTGCGAAAGGTGCGGATGGTGATAATAGCCATAAAGAAACGCGCAAGTTTTTATTGGCAAACGAATCTACGCATAGAGTTCTGTCTATGACAGAAAGATAAGTTTATTTATTAAAACAAAAATCTGTTTAAATTCTTGCCAGTGAGACTTACATCCTGTGAAAAATGAAAACGGAAAGATTTTTCTAAATTCTTGCTAGTGAGACTTGCATCCTGACATAAATTCAATAGCAAAAACTCTCGCTAACATATAGAAAGCACTAAAAAATATCTTTTTCTGTTATCTATTAAATAAACTATTTAAAATGTTAGAGACGGTTTTGATGCCATAAAGCATCATATTCTAATTTTTCGTTTAGATTGACTAAGTGCCACTAGATGTAAAAAAATACTAAGTTCTCAAAAATTATTGAAGCGTCTTTAAAAAAGAAAAAAGTTCATTTTCAGCATCATATAAATCATCAATATTTAGGCTCTCTGAAACTTTCTGAGCCAATTGGACCTTTGTAAGTTCTATATTGTTATATTTATTGGGATTTGCACCCAAATATCCAGTTACTATCTCTTCTTTAGCTTCATTTGTTTTGAATATTTCTTGTAAAATTCTCTCTGGATAAAAATATTCTATACCATTTTTTGACAAAACTTTTAGCTGACGGTTTTCTTCAGATAAAAGTTTTTTCCACTCTCTAATTAAGGTATCTCTTGCTAAATCGGCGATAACATATGATTGTATTGAAAGAAAGTTAGTGGTTAACAAAAAAGAAGCGCAAACTTTAAATCTAATATTTAAAAAATACATAGAGTTAAAATCGGTATTCCTTTTAAAAATAGAATTAGATAACTTGGGGATAGTTACTAAAAAGCGTAAATTTTTAACAGAAAGAGAAATTGGTGGGAAGCCATATTGCAAAGGTAATTTGTATAGTCTATTGCAAAATAAGATATATGTCGGCGAAATAGTTCATCGCGATAATAGCTACCCCGGTGAGCATGAAGGTATTGTTGATCCTGCTATATTTAAACAGGCTCAAGATATAATTGCAGAAAATCGTAGAAAAAAACTTGGTTCACATAATGCCAAGAGCTCCTGTCTGCTTGCGGGGCTTGTTTATGATGATTGCGGCAATTCTATGTCGGCAAAATTTAGCAATACACGCAAACGCATGTATCGCTATTATACCAGCCAGGCAATTATTCAGGGGTACCATCACAAAGCCGGAAGCCTTCCAAATATTCCTGCAGAACAAATTGAAAGTTTGGTGAGGTTTGAGATCGCTAAATTCTTAAAAGATAAATCGCGGTTGCAGCCCTATCTAACAAATCTAGAAATAGACCATCAAATAAATATACTCGATAAGGCAAAGCAGATTATGTCTGGAGATATAAACCATGAGAGAGCAGTTATGCGGTACATTATATATCGCGTGGAAGTGGCTGATAAAAAGGTAAAAATAGAACTGTGTTTAGAAAGATTGTTAGATGCTCTGCAAAATAATATAAATAAAAAGACAGATAAAAAACCAGAAAATCTGATCGTAATAAACAGGGATATTAAACTTGCTCCAACGGCAAATGGCAGCAAAGTTATTATTGGCAATGTTGCCACTGGCAGAAATGAAAAACTTATTAAAGCTGTAGCAAGAGCATATCACTGGAGCGAGCAAATAATTAAT
>CAYRJW010000028.1:6504-17495 GCA_964424715.1 uncultured Rickettsiales bacterium
TGGCGAAAGAAAATCGCTTATGGATATTGCCAAATATGAAAATATTAAATCCCCAACTTACATAAGTAGAGTGCTAAGGTTAAGATTCTTAGCACCTGATATTATAGAATCTATATTAGATGGCACTCAACCAATAGACTGGACCGTAGAAAAGTTATTCGCAATCAAAGAAACTGAATGGGATAAGCAGCGCGTGCAATTAATGCTTAAATAACAAAAAATCCATTCTTTTCAAAAAACCTGAAATTTAAATTTTCCCAGTATTATTCCCAGTATTTTTGGTTTTTGTGGGAAAACGCACCATGAAACTTGCGATCTCAGAGTTTTCGAGATTTTGGGCTATAAATTATCTTGTTTTGAGCTCTGAAGGTGCTTGTGGATATTTGATAAGGGGTAAAAGGGCGCAGAACTGCGGGCTTTTGTTAACAGCTCTGGAATTACTTCAAAAAACTAAATAAGACTGGCGGAGAGGAAGGGATTCGAACCCTCGATACAGGTATAAGCCCGTATAACGGTTTAGCAAACCGCCGCCTTCAGCCTCTCGGCCACCTCTCCGTTTGGGAACTTTAGGAACTAATGAACCAAGGAACTAATGAAATCAAGATAAAAAATCTTAAAATTCTGTCAATTCGTTAGTTCTAAAGTTCTTAAGTTCCCTAGTTCCTAATAATAAAGCTGGCTTTTTGCAATTCTTTTTTGTAACTTTCTTTTCTTAGAGCATATTTGGCTTAATTATACGCATTTGCAACTGGCTTAATTTGATTTAGGGCAAGTAAAATTTTACGAGAATAGTGGTTCTATTTAAGTAAAATCTTTACGCCGCAATAAATCAAATTAAGCCAGTTGCCCTGCGGGTTGTAGTAAATTTTGCAAATTAGCGGCGGTAAAAACTTCGGAGGTAGAACCACTACCTCGCTCAGCTTTTACCTTGCTCCTTTGCAAAATTTCCTGCAACAAATGTGTATAATTAAGCCAAATATGCTCTCAACTTTAAAATCAAACAGTTCATCACATGAAAAATAGAATATTCACGCTAACACTGGCACTAGCACTAGGCACTTCCTTACTGACATCTTGCTCATGGTTCTCCAGCAAGGATAAGGAAATAACCGCGGATGAGGTAAAACGCCCGGTTGAAGAGGTGTATACTGAAGCAAAGGCCATGATGGATGAAGGGCGTTATGCCAAAGCGATAGAGCAGTTCCAAGAGGTTGAAAGGCTTTATCCGTTCTCGCCGCTTGCGATAAAGGCGCAGGTGATGGAGGCTTACTCGCAATATAAGGATGAGGAATATGACAAGGCCCTTGATGTTATCGATGAATTCGTGGCACTTAACCCAGGCAATGAGGAAGTTGAGTTCATGTATTACCTGAAAGCGATCTGCTATTATGACCGTATCGCCGATGTTAAGCGCGATCAGGATGTAACGGTGAGGGCGCAGACCGCGTTCAACGAGCTTATCAACCGCTTCCCTGATGGCAAATATGCCCGTGACAGTAAATATAAGCTTGATCTGATAAGGTCGCAGCTTGCCGCGAAAGAGATGGAAGTTGGCCGTTTCTATTCTAAACACAAAGATTATCTGGCCGCGATAAACCGCTATAAGGCTGTGGTTGAAGATTATGACGACACCCAGCAGATCGAGGAAGCCCTGTACAGGCTTGCTGAAGCCAATATCCTGCTAGGCTTCGATGGCGAGGCGCTGAAATACACAACCATACTGGGCTATAACTACCCATCCAGCAAATGGTATAAGCGCGCCTATAAAATGATGAACGGCGCCAAGGCCGATAAAGAAAGCAAAACCTTCGTCGGCAGGGTACTGGGCAATTTCGGCCTAGGCTCCGAACCTGATTCCGCCGAACCTGTAGATCTCCAATCCAGCCCGAACCTGGTAGATACCGGCGGCTGGATAACCGACGACACCGCAATAAGCGAAAACCCTGCGGATAGCGTTACGGTTGAGAAGGGTAAATAGTGCTAGTGACATAAAAATTAGCAAAAAAGGCTAATCTTCTAAAAAATGTCATTAAAAAAACAAAAAACACTAGCGCCAGCAAGGGCACTGGCACTATAATCCCCATGTAAATTAACCAATCAGGTACTAATAGTATGGCCGAAATTACAGCGATATATGCACGCGAAATATTGGATTCCCGTGGGAATCCAACCGTAGAGGTTGATGTTGAACTGGCGGATGGGGCGTTCGGGCGGGCGGCGGTTCCGAGTGGGGCTTCTACTGGAAGCATGGAGGCGCTGGAATTGCGTGATGGGGATAAGGAAAGATATTTGGGCAAGGGTGTGCTGAAGGCGTGTGAGAATGTTAACGGTGAGATAGCAGAAAGCCTTATCGGCATGGATGCGAGCTGGCAGGAAGCGGTGGATAAGGCGATGATAACGCTTGATGGCACCGAGAATAAATCACGACTTGGCGCAAATGCGATACTTGGGGTTTCAATGGCAATCGCTAAGGCGCAGGCGAAAAGCTCCGGGTTGATGTTATGCACATATTTAGGTGGTTCGCTTGGTAATGTCCTGCCAACCCCTATGATGAATATAATCAATGGCGGCGCGCATGCCAGCAATCCTATCGATATTCAGGAATTCATGATAATGCCGGTATCGGCACGTAATATCCGTGAAGCTATCCGCATGGGCGCAGAAGTATTCCACCATCTTAAACGCAGGCTTACCGAAAAGGGCCATTCTACCGCAGTGGGTGATGAAGGCGGTTTCGCGCCGAATCTGAAAAGTTCTGAGGAAGCGCTGGATTATATAATGCAGGCGATAGATGCGGCGGGCTATGTGCCATCGCAGGATATAGTTATCGCGCTGGATGCTGCAGCAACTGAATTCCACAGTGGTGGAAAATATATTCTGGAAGGTGAGGGCAAGCGCCTTTCATCTGATGAAATGATAGAATATTATATCAAACTGGTCGATAAATATCCGATATATTCCATTGAAGATGGTCTTGCCGAGGATGACAGGGTGGGCTGGAAGAACCTTACCCGTGAACTTGGCAAAAAAGTGCAGCTGGTAGGCGATGATCTTTTCGTGACCAATCCAAAAATACTCGCTAGGGGGATCGAAGAAGGTCTGGCAAATTCAATATTGATAAAAGTTAACCAGATCGGTACGCTTACCGAAACTCTGGAAGCTGTACGCATGGCCCAAACCGCGGGATATACTGCTGTACTTTCCCACCGTAGCGGCGAAACCGAAGATACCACCATTTCCCACATTGCAGTCGCCACCAATTGCGGCCAGATAAAAACCGGTTCACTTTCCCGTGCGGACAGAACGGCGAAATATAACGAGCTTATCCGGATAGAGGAGTTTTTAAACTCACCGAGATATGCTGGTAAGGGGTGTTTCAGAAAATAATAATTCCCCATCCGTCATTGCGAGGAGCGGCAGCGACGCGGCAATCCAGTCAAACATATTGCGAAGCAATTCATATTTTTTTATATTACCGAAACTCTGGATGGATTGCCGCGGTCGCGATGCTCCCTCGCAATGACGGTGGTGGAGTTAGTTCTTAAACTTATCCCTGATGCTCATATTCAGCTGAGAGAATTTATTGACCCTCTTGTAATAATCAACAAACTCCGGAATATCGGTTATACGTACTTTGCCTTCAAATACCGCATCGTTCTCTTTTGGCATGTATTTGTCGTCGAAGATGTTGAAGGCATCAATAGTGAAGCGGTCTACCCTTATATCCTTGAAATCACGCGCAAGTAGTGCAACGGCTTTTTTCATGTCGTTGGCTTCTTTGTCATCTTTGGGGCTTAGCATGGAATAGGCGATGGCGAGTTTTACCACATCGAGTTTTTCCTGGCGGCTCATCTCATCGATCGGTTTGCCGACCAAGGCAGCAACTTTCGGTTCAAGTATCTTTATGGAACTGTCCCAGCTTTGGGTTGGCATGAAGGTGTAATCGTTCAGGAATCTTTCGATCTGGCCGAGTTCAACGCTGTTCTCGAAATCGTTATAGTCTATTACTTTGCTGCCGGCGGTTAAGTAATCGAACAGGAGCTGGTCGTCGTTGTTCGGGATGCGGTTGTAGAATTCGTTGCGTATATTCACCAGTTTTCGGTTCTCGCCCTGCGCGGAATAGGCTACCAGAAGGCGGTTAACATCGTTCATCTCGCCTTTGGTGAGGGGTAGAGGCTTGGTTTCCCTTATCTCCTGCAACCGGGCTTCCACCATGTTTATAACGCCGAACCAGTTCTCTTTCTGCCAGAAAAGTTCAGTGCGTATCTTGTCGGCCTCAGAAGAGAAATCATTCTTTATCATGTCGAGTGCGCTCTGGTAATCACCGCGCAGGGCGACTATCATGGCATGGTCATATTTCTTTTCTTTTATCAGGGCAGGGGTGGTCTCGGCTTCTTTTATCAGGTTAAGGGCAGATTCTGCACCGTCAAGATCGCGGTTATCTATGTTAATGGTATAAAGCCACAGCGCAAGCTTGGCCTTTTCATCGCCGAATGAGCGGTATTTTATCTGGTGTTCCACGATCTTGATGGATTCATCCATCATGTCTGCGCTGATGAAGAACAGGGCGACCTTTCTGGTGATGCTGTCACCTACAGCGCCGGCCGGGGTGAGTTCGCGGAAGCCGAAGTATAATTTCAGTGTATCAAGTGGTTTCATTTTATACGCGGTGCCGCCATCGAAAAGATCAATGAATATCTGGCGCATTTTGCCGAGGATAAATACTGATTCCGCAGTTTCCGGGAAGTTAGTCGATATCTGCTTCCAGCTTGCCAGCGCCTGGAAGTAATCTTTCTGGGCGATGTAAAGGTGGCCTACGATCTCAAGCACATCCATCTCGAAGTAATCATCGCGCCAGATGGTGGTGGCCTCAAGGAATTTATCGATAGCATCTTTGCTGGTGATCTGGTTCTTCAGGAGTTTATTTTTGGTAAGTTCAAATATGGATTTCGCACGGTTCTTCCTGTCAACGATATCTTTCTGCAGTTTCTCATATACTTTTGTGGAGAATTTGAAATCGCCTTGCTTATCCGCCAGCTGTGCTTTTACCATCAGCGTATCGTTGGCATAGGCTTTCGGCACACCGGAATAGGAGATTATTTCCAGAGTATTATTGGCATCATCTATCTTACCAGCCTTCATTTTCTGGTCTATGAACATAAGGCCTAGCTTATAGCGCAGGTCTATTGGGTATTGCTGCATGAATTTATCGTAACCGGCGGTGAAATCTATATCGACCGGGGAATCGTTATTATTCCGCGTTTTGAGTTTATACATATACTGGCTGGCCCATTGCCATAGTTTCAGCTCGCTCAGGTTCTTATCCTTATCAGCCGAAGGGATGGCATCAGAAAAGCTATCGAAAGCTTCGGAATATTTCTCGGTGAAATACTGGCAGAGGGCGATGTTTACATTAACCTTGAATATATCCTTATAGGCGGGGTCGGTTATTTTTATATCCTGTAATACGCCTAGTGCCTCGGCGTAAAAACCTTTACTAAAATACATTTCCGCCATCTCAACCTTTATGTCAGACTGGCTTTCTTTTGGGGCGGAGATTATTCTTTGGGTAAATGCTACTGCGGTAACGCTCATATCTTTTTTTGTGAGTTCGTCTTCCGGGGCATCTTCGATTATGTTCTGCTCCAGTTCGGCCTCTTCGGCATTCTTCTCGGCATCAAAATCAAGCACTTGACCTTCTTCGCCTGCCTCGGCGGCTTTTTCGCCGTGGTCGGTGGTTTTATGGGCACCTTCCTCCGCACCTTCCTCTTTTTCTGCGGTCTCGGTAGTATTCTTTTCCTTGGTATCTTTCTTAACCCTGCTTTCCGGGTGAAGGGCGAACGGGAAAGGGAATATGGAATCTTCCGGGTAGATGCCTTTTATCTTGGCCGCGGCAAGTAGTGTGGCCGTGGACTCGCCAAGATCAGAGGCGATTATGTCATCGGATATCTGGAGGTTAGAAAGTTTTGTAATGAATAGTTTTTTATCGGTGGGGTCATAGGCAAGGAAATCTGATTTTTCTGTAAGGAAGATACCCTGAAGCGATGGCAGGAATTTAACATCGACATATTCCCGCGGCAGGGTGACGCCGGTGCCGCTGTCCTTTACCATGAAGGCCTTTATCTGCTGTCCGGTCTTTTCATCGTTTATGATGGCAGGGCCCACAACATCACTGGTGCTGGCGACTATCCTTTTTTCGCCGTAGTTATTTTCCGCTACAAGGTTTATCGGGGTTATATCGAACTTATTTTCACCTTCCTCTTGTTTGTAAAGTTGAAGCACCCATGCAAATTTATCTTTATAGAAGGCCTTGCCATAATTGTCTTTTTTGAGTTTCTTGCTGTTGAGGGTCAGTTCCACTATCCTGTATTTATCATCAGGAACATTGCGGACCGATTTTATGAATGGGTTTTCAAGCATCTCATCCAACTGAATAGAATTGGATGAATTGAACAGGATATTTATTTTGTCCTCGCGGGCAAGGGCAGCAGCGCTTACATTATCTACGTCAGTGAGGGAGAAACTAAGTATGAAACCATCCTCATCAACGGATATTTCCGGGATTATAGCACCTTTAGAGGCTATCTTCATAACTTCGTATATAGAATATATCGCCGGGTCATAAGCAAGCGGGCCAACGAAACTATCTTTGTTTTTTAGTAGCTGTTCAGCTCTTGGAGGTCCTATAAAATCTCTTGGGAAGGTGATTATCTGGCTTGTTGCGTATTGGCTGAGATTCGGTGTAACGGCATTTGATGCCAGATCTGTATCGGCCGCAGCCTCTTCAGGTGCAGCGACTTCTTCAGTAGTTATGTTAGTAGCCTCTTCTGCCTGCTGTTCAGGAGGAGGGGACATCATCACTATTTTTTTCTCGACCTTCTTATCGGAAACATAGAGATCGAACCCGGTGATATTATCATCTGCTATGAATTTCTTGGCTCCTGCCGCCGCAGAGCTTATTTTGATTATATATGATTTTCCATCACCGCTGGAGCCGAAGGATTTTATTATGCTGTTGTTATAAATATATTTGCTTAGATCAAGGTTGTTCTCTTTTTCAAAATCTATCACCAGATCATCGCCATCTACTATTATATCGAAGGGGAGATACTCGCTGCCTTTGAAGCTGAACCTGTAATAATCATTGAATTTTACTATCTGGGCCTCAACCGGGGCTATAGATTGGGCGCTGGTAGCGGTCCGCAGCAAAGCAACGCTCATCAGAACGGAAACTATTATAAGGATCTTAGAAAATATTTTCATATGAATTTATCAATAATATTATTCTCACCTTATTTTCGGTATTTTCAATGTTTTCCGTAATTATTTTATCCGGCAGGGTTATCTGAAGGTTCCTTTCGTATCCGAATTCCTCCAGTTTTCTTCCGACCAGTTCGCTTATAGCGAATGATTCATCTATACTTCTTGCCTCAGTTATCACCTGTATCTGGTTGCTGACAGGATTTATGCTCTGAGAAATTGCGGTAATTTCATCGTTGATCTTACCTTCAAGATCGTTTGTGGTAGAAAAATCCTTTTCTATCGTTATCCATAATTTATTTTTGGATTCATTACTGCGGATACTTATATCCTTATAGCTGGACAGATTGCTTACCATGATGTTCTCAAGGTAGCTGATATCAGCGGATTTTTTGGTGGATATTACTTTGTTCTCCGGTTTTTCTATCAGTTTATATATCTTCTCCGGCACCTCTGCGCTCATATATTTCGTGAATGAGTCTTTTATCTCGTTATATTTTTCCTGCGAGATATCGCGAGAGGCATACATCATCACAAAAAAAGCCAGTATCAGCGATACAAGGTCGGTAAGGCTTATCAGCCACGCGCTGCCTGTGTCTCGTACAGGCTTTTCTTCGTGCAGGTTATTTAGATCATCAAAATTCATTTCTGCTGAAATATAAGTAGGTGTTCTTAAGCTTATCTTTGTCGTAACTGCTTTTTATCTCTATAGGAATTATCGAGAAGCTGATGCTTTTTGCTATATTCCTGTCCAGCGTATCATGCAGGTTCTTAATTTTTTCTTTTGCAATTTGTATATCTTTTTTGTTTTCAGGGTCGTAGGGGATAACCAGCTTTACTGAGGCATCCGCATGTTTTTTGATATTACCGATATATTTATTCAGGTAATTGATGAAATTTGCTGCGGGAGAGCGGATTTCCTGATCATCCGAACCGAAAACGCTGGTATTGTTTATTTTTATTATATAGTTGCTCGGGTTTTCTGAGTACTGAAAGTCCATGCTGCCCTGTATCGGCCCCATAAATCCATTCAGTACCTGACGGAAAGATTGTTCATATTTGCCGCTTTCACGCCCGAAACCTTCATTGCCAAACAGGTTAAGCTCCTGTTTAAGGTCTTTATTCTTAAATTCGCTTTTTATTGAATTTGTAAGTTTTTCGGCCTTGTCCTTGTTGGAAGTGGCAATTACATTAAGTACTATGAAGAAGGAAAGCAGGGCAAAAAATACCGATACCGTGAGGCCAAGGCAATTTACCTGCCTGGTTTCCTTACCTAGTTCTTTACTTTCTTGAAAATCCATATAGATAAATGTTTATGGGTCATTTTATTTTGAATATTCCCTCTATGCAATTGATAGTCCATTTCAGTAATATATATACATTTGCAACTGGATAAATTTGATCTAGGGCAAGTAAGATTTTACGAGAATAGTGGTTCTATTTAAGTAAAATCTTTACGCCGCCATAAATCAAATTTATCCAGTTGCCCTGCGGGTTGTAGCAAATTTTGCAAATCAGCGGCGGTAAAAATCTCGGAGATAGAACCACTATCTCACTCAATTTTTATCTTGCTCCTTTGCAAAATTTCCTGCAACAAATGTATATATATTACTGAAATGGACTATAATCTATGAGAAAGTTTTTTTTACTGGCTTCTTTTTTTGTTTCAATTTTTACTGTTGCAGCGCAGGCATCAGATAATAAAATATCGGCAGTAATAGAAAAAGAAAATTCCTGTAAGCTCATGGGAGATAATCTTTATAACTGTACCCCGTTCGAATGCGATACTTCCCTTTCGGACCGTCCTTCGGATAAGATACATAATAAAATATCCGGCCTGAACGAAGCCGGAGATTGCGTTACCGAACAATCCACCGTTGATGGCGAAAAGGTGATATGCAAATATTCCGGGGAATCCCGCAAATTCCTGTCGCTCAGGATGAAAAAATACCAGACAGATCTCACTAATATACCGCAATCTTCTGAACTGGAGGAAGGTATTCTAGCCGATATATTCCATAACGAGTGCGATGTCATCTCCAAAAATGCCGATGATAAGCCGGTAGTTAACGAAGATGAAGAAACCGCTATTTCCGACGATGAGGAGGAGGAAATTATCCCCGCCCCTGAAACTGATGAATCTGATGAGGATAAAACCCCCGATAACGGCGATCTACTTGATTCTGACGAGTAGACTTATTCCGGTTCCATTTGCCCTTAATATTTGCTATAATGGAGTTATTACAACCAATGATCCTGATGAAAAAATTCTCTGAAAAAGGCTTTTCAATGGTAGAAATGGCCATAGTTATCACCATCATAGGGCTTCTTATGACGGGGATAATAATGGGCCGGGAGATGATAGGCGCAGCCAATATAAATAAGGTCATCTCGGACCTGAGGTCATATCAGGTCGCTTATGATCAGTTCAGTGAAAAATATGAAGGTATAGCCGGAGACCTTTCCGATGCCACTACATACTGGCCCACTACCAATAATGGTACTGGTAACAGCATAATAAACGAACAGGGCGTAACGGTGGATTTTGATGAATCATATCTGGCGTGGCAGCATTTAGCGTTGGCTGGATTTATAAAGGGGGTCTACACGGGCACTAACAATGGTCCGGATTTTGATCCTATTGTGCCGGGTGGTAATCTTCCTGCCAGTTCTTATCCCGGGTCGGCCTATGATATGGTCAGCCTGATAGATATTGATACTGGGGCTGATACAAATATTAATTTTATCCTTGTTGGTAGAGCGGATGTTGGTGGTGGCTCTCTTACCCTGAATGTAGTTCCGGAATCAGATGCCAGTGATATTGAGAGAAAGCTTGATAGCGGTACTGAGGCTGAAGGTGTTGTTACATATACCTGCGATGCTGCCGAGCCTGGCAATAGATTTTGTATGCTCAGATATTTTTTGAATCTAAGGCCTAATTTATGATAAAGAATAAAATATCCAGAGGCTTTAGCTTTATGGAGCTGATGATAGTTATGATAATAATCGGCCTTATAATTGGCGGTATCTATGAAGCGCGCAATCTTTCGGACATAAATAAAAGGAATTCGGTAATTACCGCGTTGCAGAAACATTCAGATGCTTATCATAAATTTAAGGAAAAATTCGGCTATGCGCCTGGCGACTATCCGGACAGGGTTCTGGCCGGAAGTGATTCTGAAAAATGCCTGTTCGGAGGCACAAGGCCTATAGATGGAGATAGTATAATCGATAGTCCTCAGTTTGAAGGTTTATGCGCGTGGCGTCAGCTTGGGCAGGCGGGTTTTATTGATGGTGAATATCTCGCAGATGAAATTACCGATGCTCCGGTTGGCCCTTATGCCAATACCAATTATATGTTTGATCGCTATATGATCGAAAATGCTGATGGTCGTTTCTATGGCAACTCTGATGCAGTAACACTTGGTCGCGTCTGGAGCGGCACAAGCGCAAGAGGTGGCTTTATAACCCCGGAGATCGCACTAAGTATCGATGCAAAAATAGATGATAATAATCCAATGCTATGTAATCTTTTTTCAGACAATAGCGCAGAGCTGGCTGTTGGCACGGGCACCTGTCTTAATATTGATATGTTAGACGCCCAGTTTTATCTGACCGCTACATATAATCTCGATAGTCAGGCGCAGGATTGTTACATAATATATTTAATGGATACTCCATATTTAGGAAGTTAAGATGGTGATAAAAAAGAGTAAAAAAGATTCTGGCAT
>CAYRJW010000029.1:0-17127 GCA_964424715.1 uncultured Rickettsiales bacterium
AGTTACTGGTGGCCCAATAGGCCCTAGCCACCCTCTTGATGTAACTCTTGATAATGTTACCTTCCTTGGTTCTGAGACCAACGGTACTATCCTTATCCAGAATGTAACATCACTTGCAGAATTTGATGTTACCGATACGACCCTGAACAGCAGCGCTCCTGTCGGCTGGGTATTCAGAAATGTTTCCGGCGGCGGTGCCACTGATAGTTTCGGCGGCGGTGATATGGATTTCAATAACACCGTATTCGGTGCAGGCTATACAAAGGCCATTGAACTTGTTAACAGCGTTATGGATGGTGATGCGAAAGATGCCGTATTCGTCGGTGCAAGCACTGCAACAGCAAGAGAAAACCGCGTCTGGCATAATGTGGATGATGCTCCTGAAGGTACCATATTCCTGGTAACTCCTTCCGGTAATATCATTATAATAACCGCAGATGCATTCTCCAAAACCTATGGTGATTCTGATCCGTTATTCACTTATACTTACACAGGCACAATAGCATCCGGTGATTCATTCACTGGCGCTTTAGCCCGCATGTCCGGTGAAAATGCTGGTACTTACCAGATCGATCAGGGCAGCCTTAACATAACAGGTGGCAATGCAACTTATACACTTACATATGTTCCTGCTAACCTTACCATCAACAAAGCGACCCTTGGCGTTATAGCTGCCGCTGGAACCAAAGTTTATGGTGATGTTGATCCGGCATTATCTTACACAGCTTCCGGCTTTAAATTTGGTGAGACATCTTCTTCTATTCTAACTGGCTCTCTGGCTCGCGCTGCTGGTGAGAATGTTGGTAACTACACGATCGGTCAGGGCAGCCTGAATGCTGGTTCTAACTATAATATCGCATACACTCCTGCTAACTTCAGCATAAGTAAAGCTATATTATCCATCCTTGCTACGGCTCAATCCAAGATCTATGGCAACTCTGATCCGGCGCTGACCTATTCAGTTTTCGGCTTCAAGAATGGTGATAATAGCTCTGTTGTAACAGGTTCACTGAACCGTGCTGCTGGTGAGAATGTTGGTACCTATGCCATCAACCAGAACACTATTGCTGCAGGTGGTAACTATGATATCGCTTACACCGGCAATAACCTGAGCATCAGTGCAAAAGGCTTAACAGTTTCTGCTACCGCTAAATCTAAAACTTATGGTGATACTGATCCTATCTTCACTTACACCGCAAGTGGTTTAGTTGGTTCTGACACAGTTTCCGGCTCTCTGGTTCGTGTTGCTGGCGAAAATGTTGGTAGCTATGCGATCAACCAAGGCAGCGTGACTGCCGGTTCTAACTATAGCATCACATACGCTCCTGCTAACTTAAGCATATCTCCTGCTGTATTATCTGTACTGGCTGCTGGTGGAACTAAAGTTTATGGCGATGTTGATCCTGCTCTTACCTACACAGCTTCCGGCTTCAAGAACGGTGATAACAGCTCTGTTCTAACTGGTTCACTTGGCCGTAACGCTGGTGAGAATGTTGGTACTTATGCCATCAACCAGAATAGCGTTTCTGCAGGTTCTAACTATACAATAGCTTATACTGGTAATAACCTTTCCATCACTGCAAAAGGTATAACTGTTACAGCTACACCTGGCTCTAAGATCTACGGCGATGCTGATCCTATCTTCGCTTACACTGCAAGCGGCCTTGTAGGCTCGGATGCGGTTACTGGAAATCTGGTCCGTGTTGCTGGTGAGAATGTTGGTAACTATGCCATCACCCAAGGCAGCTTGACTGCTGGTTCCAACTATAGCATCACATACACTCCTTCAAACTTAAGCATATCTCCTGCTGTATTATCTGTACTTGCTGCCGCTGGAACTAAAGTTTATGGCGATATCGATCCTGCTCTTACCTACTCAGCTTCCGGCTTCAAGAATGGTGACAACGGTTCTGTTGTAACTGGTTCACTGAACCGTGCTGCTGGTGAGAATGCTGGTACCTATGCTATTAACCAAGGTAGTATAAATGCCGGTGCCAACTATACGGTGGCTTATACTGGTAACAACCTTGTTATCACTGCAAAAGGTATAACCGTTACAGCTACACCTGGCTCTAAGATATATGGTGATGCTGATCCTATCTTTACCTATACCGCAAGCGGCCTGATCGGTTCTGATGCGGTTACCGGAAATCTGGTCCGTGTTGCTGGTGAGAATGTTGGTAACTATGCCATCACCCAAGGCAGCTTGACTGCTGGTTCCAACTATAACATCACATACACTACTTCGAACTTAAGCATATCCCCGGCTGATCTTTCCATACTTGCTGCGGATGCTACCAAGTTCTTAGGTGATGTTGATCCGGCTCTTACTTACACAGCTTCCGGCTTTAAACTAAGCGATACGGCTGGCTCTGTTCTGGTTGGTTCATTACTTCGTGATCCTGGTGAAACTGCTGGTGACTATGCCATCAACCAGGGCAGCCTGAATGCCGGTTCTAACTATAACATCGTATTCGCTTCTGCAAGTTTCAGCATCCTGGGTCTTGCCCCTGTGATAGTTCCTGATGACCTGCTGCTTAATGTGTTCGATAGCGATGTTTACTATCACCATGATTCCTATATCGGTATGGCGCTTGATACTCCTGGCCTGAATTCAGCGGAAGTGTCTATCTTCAATACGCTTAACGATTTTAGTGTTGACCTGAACGGTAACTCTTTCAGCTCAATAGCTCCGGCGGCCGGTGGCAATGGATTTGCCAACATTGAACCTGCGGCAGGCGGCGGTAACCAGCAGCAACGCGATTGCAGCACAAGCTTCGGTAACAGCTTCCTAGGCGATGATGTTGACCTTGCAAACGCAACCGGTTCCTGCTCACTATAATTCCGGCAGCGGCCAGTAACGGCCGCCCCCGGCACAAACAACCCTCTATTTACTCACCCGTGAATAGGGGGTTTCTTTTTAGATGATATTTTACGGTAAAATGCAGAGTAATAAATTCCTGGTATTTTGTAATGAACTCGTAATAATTCTGCCCCATAAATAACCAACATAGGGAATATTTGAGATGCTGATATTTTTTGCTTTTTGATTATAGAAAAATATGTTATAATTCAACTGTATATCAGAAATGAATAAAATTTTATATTATTTAAAGGTTTGTTAATACTTTTTTAACCTTTTTATGGTATAATGATGGAAGTAAAAAATTATTTAATATAGGGAGAATGGAAAATGATAAATGAAAATAATTCTAAAACAAATGATGCATCTAAGGCTGCGTTCGATCAGATCAATGCAATGTATGAAGAGATCAGTAATCAGGGAAAGCCAAAACAAACCGAGGGAGCTCCGGAAGCTAAAAAAGGATTTCTAAACTTAAAAGACGGGGTGAGATGTTTTGGAAGAGTAAAAAGAGCTGAGTTCAATGCAAGGCTTGGCATAGCGGGTGAACAGGTATCAGGCCTTTTAAAGTTAGGTTACATAGGAAGCAGACTTGGAGATATCTTTGATGGCGTATCTAATTTCTCTGACTGGTTTACATTCAAAGGAATAACCGCTGGCGCGGTGTCCTTGCATATGGCGCTCAACCCAAGTTTCGCAGAACAGCGACTTGATAAGATCAGGCAGGCATCAGGTTTTGGTGCTTTCAGCAGGTAGTTTTTTATTTATGAACTCTCCGCATATAAAATCGATGATAGAAAAGATAAAGCTAGAGAAGGGAGAAAGGCTGGAGCTTCTTACAATAGGTGATGACCAGGGCAATAAAAACTTTCTCTATCTTTTCATCACTGAAAAAAATTATGCGGCGATGTCTAAGGTCATTGAGGCCGGTGAAAAATTCAATCCGGAAGATTATGGGGTTGTCTATCTTCAGGGTGTCGGTGAGGCCCCGCCACCTGAATTTGAAAAGCTTTTAAGTGGGGTTTTGAGTGATAAATGGGTAAGCGAGCAGAACTAACCCCCGGATATATTTTCCAAATTTATGGATGTCAATCATACTATCCATTGAAATATAAGAGAAATTTTTAATACAATTTTATAAGAAATTTAGTTTTGTTAACCATTTATTAACCATTTTGTGATATAATAGGTTAAGTATAGAAAATAATATCAGGAAGTATTTATGGCTTTTGGTGTAACTGCATTTGCTAATCTTTTCAGGGAAACAGTGACTTCCACGATGGGTAATTCCGTCAGTGAGATACTGAATGTTGCCGGTGACGGGCAGACCATTCTTGCTGCAATGGATGAAGCGCTCGTAAACAATACCATGAAAAGGCTGGCAACCTTATCGCAATTCACTAAAGAAGCTTATGTTAATGTTCAGACCCCTGAAGAACTGGAAAGGTTTTCCAAGGAAACGGCTGACAAGATCAGAAAAAAAGCAAAAGAAGATGGTGTAGAGCTTACCGATGAAGAAGTAAAAAAACTTCAGACGCAAATGATAAGCGCGCAGAATACTTTCAGTATCGCAAAATCAATAGAGGATAAAGTTGATTTTTATAATAATGAAATAAAAGGTAAGGAAGATCGGTTTAACGCAAGCGAATTGCAGAGGTTTACTCCTCACCAGGAAGAAATAGGTTTTGTTGAATCATACAGGAATAACCGCGGTAACATAAGAATGGCCAGAGCTGCCATTTCTGAAATGCAAACTTATGCCCAGGCGCAAAATGCATTGCTACACTTTCTTGCAAAAACAAAATTAATAAGCGGAAAAACGGCCGAGTTCTTTAATGATATGGCTACTGTTATAGATTTCTTCGAGCCTATGTCACAGACCGCTGCTGATAAATTCAGGATGGCGAACTATAACTGGAAGGGGCTTGCCGAACAATATGAGGGCCTATCTGTTGACCAGAAAAAAATGGCAGCATATTTCATGACGCAAAGACAGGGTGGCTGGAATGAATATCTTGGCCTTGGCGCAAATTCATTGCATTCTGGTGTTGGTTCCGTAGTGGGGAATATACTGCAGTTCAGAACCCTGCTTATGAGAGAAATGTTTGAAGAGGTTTCTCTGAATCTTTTGAAAGCGTACAGGGATGATGAAACTATAGATATACAAAGAACTGCACAGCCTACAAATGCCAGTTCCCTTGTCACAAAAGACAGGTTCTTTGACTGGAATGCCAGAGACTTCTTTGATGTTAATTATGGCATAAAATATGAGGGGGATATTGATAAATCCCTGGCCAGCATCAATAAATCAATGTTGGTAGACGGTGTGTTACAGGCAGCTAAGACAAGGGCTGTAAGCGAATCTGACCTCAGGGGCTGGGGGCTGCTTGAAAGTAACAGGGAATTCCTGCATCTTATGATAAAGCTGAGAGCAGATCTTCACCCTGCTGTGGCTAACAGATGGGATGGCGATGCCGGTGGTAAAGATCTGGTTTCAGGTTTGCGTTCTTCTGCTTATAAAAATGAAGAGAATGGTAACACAAGGGATTGGAGAGCTAAAGATACAGCTATAAGTGAAACTGGAAGCGAGGTTTTTACGCATGATATGCAGCATACATTCTCATTCTGGAATGAGCATTTTGCAAAATCTATCATAAATGTATTTGCTCCTCTGAAAACCGGTGATAATCCTAAATCTTTAATGGAGCAGTTCTTTTCTATCATAGAGATAAAAGGCCTTACCACCAGCAGGGATGAGTTTCTTGTTACAAACGGATATAAGGCTTATGATAAGGTTCCGGACATACTGTTATTACCTACTGCTCACAGGCCAAGGATAAAAGGTTCCAGAAAAGAGTCCGACAAGCTTTATTATGAAATATTAAAAGATCTTCCTCCTTTGCCGGAATTTTCAGAAGATGAAAAAACAAGAGGAAAACAACGTGAATATTTTGATAAAATAAAAAAAATACATAAGGAATTCAAGGAAAATAGTAAGCTTGATGCCGAGAAAACGGGAAATCTGCAATCATCTTTGCTTGATAAAAAAATATCCCATGGTGGTATAGATGATATTGCTGATGAAATATCGAAAACTACCATAGCAGAAAAAAGGACCAAAAAGTTCTACAATGAGCCTGTCAGGCAGGAAGCTATAGATGCATACAGGTCAACTCTTCAGGGTATTAGCGAAATGAAAGGTGGGTTTATGGCACGGGGGAGAAAAGCGCTTAGTGAGTCAAGTATAAGTACCCCTTCTAAAACAAGTCTTGTAGGAAACATGATCCACAGGTTGAATAAAGCTATTGTCAGGGCAGATGAAAAACTTGATGATAACAAATGGAATGTAAGAGCCGGGGCTACAAAATATAGCGCTAAATTTATAAAGTTCACTTTAAAACTGGTGCTTCCGGTTGCTATAGGCGGAACGATAATTCATTTCTTCCCGCCTGCTGCGCCTTATATCTTTGGTGTTGCCGGTGCCGCCGTCATAACTCCGGTAGGTAAAAAAATATTTGGTGCATTGCATGGCAGTACGGTTTCAAGGATGGTCGGTAGAGCTGTAGGTGCAGTTGTCGGCTTCGCAGGTGCATATGCTGGTTATGAGCATGTTAAATCTGATATTAAGGAAATAGATACTAACAAAAACAAGATAGAGAATTTTATAAAAACTAAACCTAAGGTAATGCAAATCGATTCTATTACTGAACATTGGGATAATATAGTTAAGGCAGGTGATACTGTTGTACTGAACGGAAAAATGGTGGTCCCTACGGTGGATTCAAAGCTGAATATGGAAGCGGGTGATCAGGTATTTTATCAGGAGAAAAAGCCGGGTGATTTTACCGTTCTGTCTGCAAACTCTAAACCTGCCGGAACCCAGATAGTGTTAGAGTCGGCGCAGGAAGTAAGGATCAATCTGTGGCTGACAAAGCCTAAGATAAGTGATAAAGAAAGAACATACAGGTTCCCTGAGGACAGGAATTTTGTAGAAAGATTAACAGATAATTCAACACCTGAAAGGGCGAAATAAAAGGAGAGATATTATGTCTATATTCAAAGATAAAAAATTCCTGCTAGGTGAACTTGACGATAGGGATTCACTTGAGCTAGGTCAGAAAAACAGTTTGTCAGGAAATGATGGTCCTAAAGGTAACAAAAAATCTGTTGGAGGAACGCAGGCAGAAGCAGATCAGAAGGAAAAAGAGAAAAAGGAAAAAGAAAAGAATAATAAAACATCCGATAAAGCGCCCGATAAAAAATATGATGCCGGTAATCAGGCCCCGGCTACTGTTGGTGCATATGTGCCTAAAAAGCTTGGAGAATCATTCGGCGGCAAGGTAATCACCGGTGCGCAGGTCACATCGACTGCTATACAGGCTGATGTTACTGCATATCAGACCGAGCAGCAAACGAAAGTTCAGGCAGATCAGAACTATAAGAGTTACTTAAGCTCAATGGCGCAGGCGCAGTCTACTTTTGATTCTGCGGTACAAAATAAACTTGGTGCTATAGGAAGCGCCCAAGAGCAGGCTGATGCGCAAAGATATAGTTCAAGATACCAGACATTATCAGGGGCATTAACTGCGGCGGGGCAGCTTGAAGGCGTTAAGATACAGTCCTTAGGGCAGTTATTGGGTATCTTTGCAAAATCATCTGATGATTTTATCAATGTTACGAGAACTGAATATTTAAAACAGGCAGACCAGATACAGCTTGCAGGTAATTCAACTTACCAGGCTAAAATGAGGTCAAGGCTGGCAAGGATCAATGCTGAGTATCAGATAGATCTTGTTTCAAGTGATGAAACCCACCTGAGCGATATGGATAAAGAGGCTTTGACCGTTCTTGATATGATCAGAAAGAATAAAAGTACCCTTCTTGATAAATATAAAGATAAAGATGGCAACCTGAGAGCAGATATAATAGTGAAAGATGCTAAGGGTAATGAGCTGAAAACTGAAGCTGAAAAAGAACAGAGACTAATAGATCTGGTCGAGCAGCACATGACCACCGATATTTTCAAGAAATATGAAAATAAGGTCAAGATAAAAGATTTCAAAACCTCTAACGGTTTCAAGGATGATTATTATTTAAATGATCAGGATAATAAAAATGGTAAGGTGTATGAAGGTGAATTGACCACTAAGGTTACTTCAAGGCTTGATAATGGCGATGGCACATACAAAGTAACGGTACTTTACCCTGATGGTACTACTGGCGGGTTCGATTCCGTTCCTAAATCCAGAATATATCGTGAGCAGGATATCAATAGCTCCGGGCTGCAGTCCAGATCATATGTGCAGGCAGAAGAAGCTGTAAATATAGTTCAGGGTTCCTCAGGCGATAGAGTCGACCTGTTCTTCGGCGCTTTCAGGAAAAAAATAAACGCCCGCACCGATCTTACCGAAGATGAGAAAGAAGCAAAGCTGAAAAATGTGCAGACCAGTCTTGAAGCTATATTCGGTGGGGATAAGCTTTTGAAGGGCCTGCTTGGGCTGGCGCTTTCCGGTGATCTGATGCTGTTCTTCGGTGCGGTTACGGAAATGATAGGTGGTGGTGGTCTTAAAGGGCTTGGTGGTGGTCTTTTCAAAAGAAAAGATAAAGATGCTGACCAGAATCAGAATGCAGCTCCTAAGACAAAAACTGTCAGCGCTCCTTCTCCTACCGGAGCATCGGTAGTGCTTACCGAGGAGGCGAAAGAGCTTAAATCTGCGCTGAAAGGTTCGGAGCTTGATGTCACTGAAAAACAGAAACTCGCGGCGGTATTCAAATCTGAAGCTGATGTTATCAAAGCTTTGGTTGAGCTTGAGAAAGCGGTTATTTCCGCAGGCGGAACGGTGGATCATAAGCAGATAGCACAGCTTGCCAATACTATATCAGTAGATCTGGGGCTTTCAGTTCCTTCTGCCGGTGGGGTAAATGTTGGTAGCGGTTCCAAAAAACCTCTGGAAACGCCTTCTAAATACGATAATAACGATAAAAAGATAATTGAGGCAATTACCTTAAGCTAGGCGCCATTATTAGCAAATAATTGTATAAAAAGCCCAGTTTGTTAACAGTTTCTTAATCTTTTTATGTTATAATATGGTTATATTATAAAGAGGTTTTTATATGCCGTATGGCGATAATGGATATGGTTACAATAACGGAGGCTATTCCTCCGGCTATAACACTGGTTATAATAACGGTTTTTATAATAATTACAGCTCTACCAGCCTCACAAATAATTTTTCAAATTATAACGAAATAAATGTCGACCCGTTCGACCCGAACATTCGTGACAGAATGGAAACCCTGATGAAGTTCCGGATGGTGCAGGCTTCCGGCCGTGGGATAAATAAGGCGGTAGGCTGGACAACGGAAAATGTTTTTAACCACAGGGTAAATCTTGGTAATAACCAGTTCAATAATATTTTTAAAACAGTTGATGAAAGGCTGTTTAAGCTTGAAGAGAAGTATGTGCCTAAAGGCGCAACGCTTCTTACCGATAAAAGTAAAAATATTTTCGACAAGACCAGAGGCTTTGGTAATGAGGCGAAAAGTTTTACGGATGATCTTTTGAATATCGGCAAGGATATAGTCCCTGAAAAAAGTTTTATTGGAAAGACCGCTTCAAAAGCCTCCAGCGCGGCAAGCTGGGTGGCAAATGAAAGCTGGGCAGGGAAGTCGGTAAAGTGGGTAGATAGTAAAGTTGGTACAGGCCTTGCCAAAAAGGTCATTGATAAGACCGAGAAACTTACCGGGAAAATATTATCCGAGGAACATAAATTCGGCAGGGCTGCGGCAAAGGTCAGTAACACTGCATCAAAGGCCTATAACTGGGTGGCGAATGAAAGTATCGCCGGTAAATCAGTTAAGTGGGTGGATAATAAGGTCGGCACCGGCCTTGGCAAAAGGATATGGAACAAGACCGGTTCAAGATTTGTCAGTGGTGCAAGGTTCATAGGTTTATATGAAGTTGCCGGAGATATTAGGGATGGTGAATATGCACAGGCGGCAGAGGATTATAAAGAATATGTGGTCGCAGACAGGCTGATGAATTACAGCGTGCAGGGTGTAAAGTTCGGTTATAACTGGATAGGTGACAAGACCTGGAGGACGCTCAGCCCGAAGATAGCCAATCTTGATGATGTTATCAGCAATGCGGGAAGGGTATCGGATGATGTAATTAATGTGGCCTCAGAGGCCACCGGCAGTACGGTAAATGTTGTAACAAAAGCTTCTGAGGCCACGAGCACTGCAACCAATGTTACAGCAAAAACCGCTGCGGCAACCGCAGAAGCAACCGAGATAGCGGCCAATGCAGGTAATGTAGTTGCAAATTCAGCTGATGATGTTGTCAATGTTGCAAGCAAGGTTTCCGGCCTTTCAAAATTTGCCGGTGCCGCCAAGATAATAGGTGCAAGGGTGCTTACACCTCTGGCTGCGGTTCTTCAGGGCTACGGTGCCTATAAGGACTATGATAACGCCGCAACCAAAGAGGAGAAGGATAAGGCGCTGGTTTCCGGTGTCACCTCCACCACGATAACCACGGTCGCTGCAGGCGGTGTGGTGGCTGCTTCGTTACTTGCGACGAATTTCTGGAATCCTGTTGGCTGGGTCGCAGGTGCTTATCTTCTGGCAGATGGGGCAGTGGCTTTATACAGGGATGATGGCAAGGGCCTAAGTACGCTTATCGGTGAAAGCGTTGCCGGGATCGATAGTAATAGCGTTGTTGATGCAAAATCTTCCAATAATAAAAATATTAAACCGGCCACCCCTGCGCTTGAAAAAGCCATTACCCCGGAGAACATATCCAAACATCATGATTATGTTGTTTCCGAGGATGTAAGGGCATTGCAGGAGATCATTAACAAAAAACTTTCCCCTAAGGATATTGCTGAAATTGCAAAGAACGGAAAGAATATAAAAGAGGATGGCAAATTAGGCCCTGAAACAGTAAAGGCCGCTTTGCGGGCCGGTTTAGGTAATAGCATTGCCAAGATAGGTATTGATGTGGCAAGTCTAGAAAAAATGGCCAATGAGAATGACCATAAAGGCTTTAAGGCGATAAATTCATTTGAAGGTTATAGTAAGCTGGTAAAAGAGCCGAGCAGGGAAGCTTCTGTTGCAATGTCTTACTACGAGAATGGCTCTATAGACCGGTTTAAAATGTCGCTGAATGAAGATAAAAAGAGATTCAATGTTAATGACATAAAATATAACTCATCAGAATCTACTGCGGTCAAAAAGCCTTTTGTGGCCCTTCTTAACGAACACAGACCGCAACCTGAAAAGGTCATATAGCTGAAATCAAGTGGCTGTGCCACCCGAAGCTGAAAGCGTAGGATGGTGGTGGATGTAACTTATTAAGCTACTGGCCATCAGCATTTTCTCTGCTATCAGGGAAAAATACAGGAAAAATTTTAAAATATCAGGGAGTTTAAGGTTTTTTAGTAAAGCTAGTCTGTTGTAACGGCCAGGAATGCAGGTGATACAGACATATTTTCTAAAATATGTAACAGGGAATTAGCAAGAGCCTTACAGGCAATATGTTTTTGTTAAGTGCTGTTATCATTGCGGCAATTGCCGCGAATGCAAAACTTATCCATAGGCCATTACCTGCTTCTCCAGCGGTAACCCCTATCACGGATAGATGCTCGCCCCAATTATTGTGCCAACGCCATAAAAAATCAGTTGTGGAAGGTTAAGTGAGCGCTGCAATTCAGTGGTCATCGTGATACTTATTAACTTTTACTTAATAAGGGCTGAAAGATATAAAAATGCAATGTGAAGTCCTGTGTTATATAAGATTCCGGCATCTTGATTTATATCAACCGCAGAAGAATTAACCTGCTCTCCCAGCCATCTTCGTACATCAGCAGGGGTTGAAAAATAATTATCACGGGCAACAGTAATTCCTAAACCTCCGCTTGAGAACAAACATTTTCTGCTTCTTCGCCATTACTCAATTAATGAAGTTGCCGATATCTGAAAGATAATATTAATTTTGTACGATACATAATTAACTATGGATTTTTTATCATAACATAATGTAAATATTGTTATTCTAAGCAAATATTAATTAATCTATTGATTATCCGCAAATGTGTTATTACATAATAGTCAGGGTAAAAAGAAAGTTTATCTGCTATTTACAAAAATGATAAGAGCATGAAATCTGTATCAAAACGAGATGGTAATATTCTGAAGATGGTAAAGAACGCAGGAGGTTGTGAGGTTTTTGGGGAAGGGCAGAGCTATACAAAACAGGAAAAACTAAGTAAACGGCCTTCTAAGAATAATGTGATAGCCCCTAAGACAAAAAATAAATTCAGCAGTAACTTATTATTGAGATCTGCAGCGGCGTTGTCGGTCATTTCTTTTTCTGTCGGCGCATCAGCGACAACGGTCAGTGTAACCGGTGATGAACCCGCCACCCAGACATTCGCGGATAATGGCGATACAATAGAAGTTACCGGTGCAGGCGATCTGTTCGTTACTGGCGCAAGCGCGATAACTGCGAACGGAAAAACAGGTATAATAATAACCAACACTCCTACCGATACCGTAAATGATGGTATCCGTAACACGGGGGAATTTAATACGATAGATGTCAGCGGCGCAGCTACGATAGGTACGTTTACTAATACCGGGCTTATAAGCGGCGATGCGGTAACCTCCGGCCTTGCTACTATATTTGTAGGCGGTGCTGCGGATACATTTACCATAACCAATAATGCTGCGGGAAAAATAACCAATGTGGGAACCGGCGGTGATGTCATCGTTATAGATGGCACCAATGGCAACCAGACGGCAACAATTACGAACGCCGGCTCTATCACCGGCACAAATGATTCCGGCACTATCGGCATCGGCCTTACTGATGGAAATGGCGGCTCGGTGCTGAATGTGAATAACTCGGGTACTATCAATGTTGGCGCATCGGGAACGGCGATAAACATCACTGGTACAAATACGGGTACTATCGGTTTAACTGCCGGCACTGTTACAGGTAAAATAACCGCCGGCACCGGCGCTGTTACATTGAACATGAGCGGCAGCTCTTCAGTGGCTGGTAATGTTGATCTTGGCACCAGCACCAGTTCTGTACTTAGCATGAGCGGCACAAGCTCTATCACCGGTGATCTAAAACTTTCCGCTAGCAATGGCAGCACTATAATTTCCGGCACTGCCTCTATAAACGGTAAGATTGATGGCAGTTCTGCGGGAGCTGGCCGGATAAATCTTACCGGAACTTTTGTCACTAATGGGGATATAGGTTCCAATGCACAGCTTGGTAGCATCTGGCTAGCAGCTAATAACTCCTCCCTAGACCTTGCTACCAACAATGATGATATAACTGCAGGTCAACTACTGTTCAACAATGCAGGAACTCAAACGATAACCTTTGGTACCGGTCTTATCAACCTTGCTTCCGGTATACGGGACCTTAATCCTGGAAGTGACAGTATAGTAAATTTCAATGGAACTAACAATGTTGCCAATGCTCAGGTTGGAAACAGCGGAGCTGTAGGAACTGTTAATGTTGCTAATGGCGTCACAATAACGGACACAGCTGGTAGTGGATGGTCAATGTCAGACCTGAATCTTAACGGCTCCGGTTCATTCACAAGAACAGGTAATGCTTATGGGGTTTATATCTCCGATGATCTTACCATCGGTTCAGGTACATTGACAACAACATCTGGCAGTGATACTGGCGGTATTAATGTTGGGGATGATCTGGTACTCGGTTCCGGTACAATAAATATCGGTTCTGGTTATGGTAGCGGGTTGTTTGTAACCGATGATATAACCATCGGTGCAGGCGGTTCTATTATATCAGTGGCTACTAACTCAACTGGTGCCGTGACATTCCAGGCTGATACTGTAGCCATTGGCGCAGGTGGTACTGTAAGTATTGCTTCCGGCGGAATGACCATGAACAGCACAACTCTTGCCTCTGGCGCTACGGTAAATCTTGGTGGTGCATTCACCGGAACTTTTGACAGCCTTGCCGCAGATGGCAACGGTACAATTAACTTCACCGCAGATGCCGCCCTTGGCGGTAATATCGGTGCTACATTCGATGTCGCGACCGTGGCGCTTACTACCGGAACAGATGTCACGAATGCCGGCAACAAAACAATAAACACTTCAGACCTGACACTTGCAGGCACAGCAACATTCAACGCCGGCGCAGCGGTGATAACGGTTACAGATGATCTCACCATCGGCACCGGTTCGATGACCACCGGCGCAGGTGCGCTTAACGTAACGGATGATATAAATGTTGGTTTCGGTACATTAACAATAGGCTCGGGGGGTATGACGGCGCAGAATACGATACTTTCAAGCAGTATCCTAAACCTTGGCGGTTCGTATTCCGGCACTATTGATGGTATTGGTACTTATTCTGGGGTAGTGAATTTCACTGCAGATGCGGCGCTTGGCGGCAATATCGGTACCACTTTTTCAGTAAATAACACAACACTTACCACTGGCACAGATATAACCAATGCCGGTAATTATAATGTTAATGTTCTAGATTTGACACTCACTGGCACCGCAACCTTTAACGCTGGCAACGGCGCGGTGTCGTCACATTCTGGCCTGGCCATAGGCACTGGTACATTTACAGCCGGTTCTGGTGCGCTAATGGTAAGAAATGGTATAACACTGGATGGCGGTACGATATCGATCGGCTCCGGCGGCCTTACCTCGGAAACGGCCAATAGCACGATAGATGGCCTAAATGCAGTGGAGGGTATTCTTAACTTCACCGGTGATCAGGCGCTTGGAAGCACTATCGGTGGTACATTCAAACTGGCCGAGGTGAATCTGACCACTGGCACGGATGTTACCAACGCAGGAAATAAAACCATCGGCACTACGGATATGACGCTTGCCGGTACTTCAACATTTAACGCTGGCGCTGCGGTGATAACAGTTACGGATGACCTCGCAATAGGTACTGGAACATTTACTACCGGCGCAGGCAAACTTACCGTAACAGATAAAATAACACTTGATGGTGGTACAATAAATATTGGCTCCGGTGGTTTCGGCGGGTCTATAGATGGCCTTGATGGCGTGGAAGGTACATTGAATTTCACCGCTACCCAGACAGTAAACAGCAACATAGGCGTCACCAATAAGCTGGCATCTATAACAGTAGCTGATGGCGCGAGCGTAACAACAAATACTACTATTAACGCCACCGCATTAACCATTGGTGGCGGTACAAGCGGTGTGGTTTATATAAATCACGGCACAATAACTAGCGCTATAACAATGGCAGCGGGATCTAATCTTACCTTAAGTAATGGAGATTCCTTTGTAGTAGGCAATATAACCGCCGGTGCCGGTAGGGCGGTTATTGATAGTCGCAGTACTTCAAAGATCACTGGTAATATCAATCTTGGTACTAACTCAACCTCCGTTATTAGTCTTTCTGGAACAAGTTCCATTATCGGTGATGTTACACTGGGCCATGCCAGCCAGACCATAACTTTTGCTGGCGGTACCGGTTTAACGGGTAAGATCGATGGTGCCTCTGCAGGACAAGGCTTCCTGGTGCTTGATGGCAGCTTTAACTCTGATGCTGATATAGGTTCCGGTTTTGCATTGTCCGGCGGCAGAATAAGCAGTGGTACCCTTGACCTTGCGACCAATGATAATTTCTTTGCCATCACAGGTAATTTCCGCCTGTCAAGTGGAACAGTGGTTAATGTCGGTACAGGCACGTTCAATGTTGGTGATGTATATGGTAATGCTGCAGGCGATGGCACATTGAACTTCACTGAAAGCAATTCCCTAGGCGGCACTATCGGTGCCACCGGCAGGCTTGGAACGGTCACTGTATCCAGCGGTGCAACCCTCACCGGCGGTGCTAATACAATAAAAACTGATGACCTTACATTATCCGGCACAGCCGTGATGACGAGTTCTGGGGCGCTGACCATTACTGACGACCTCACCATCGGCACTGGCTCAATGACACTTGGTGCCGGTAAACTTACCGTAACCGATGATATAGTTCTTGGCTCCGGTACATTAACGGTTGGAGCGGGTGGAATGGCCGCGCAGAACACCACAATAGATGGCGGTATATTAAATCTCGGCGGCGCATACACCGGCACGATAGATGGCTTGAACGCCACCGAAGGCACGGTGAATTTCACCGCAACGCAGACCATCGGCGGCGTAATAGGCGGAACCAACAAGGTCGCAGCGGTAACGATAGCTGATGGAGGAATTACAGTAGGGTTTAATAGTAATGTTTCTGCAACAACAACAACGGTTGGTGATTCAGATCTTACTGTATCTGGCGCTACCTTGACCAGTGCTGTCACTATGTCTGCGGGTAGCTTTATTGATGTCATTGCTTCAGGTGCTCTCGTGGGTAATGTAACGGCTGGTGCAGGTGAGGCTGATCTCAGGGTGCGTAGTTCTTCAACACTTACCGGTAATATCGATATAGGTAGTAACTCGGCCTCCAGCATTAATGTGCAGAGCAGCGGTGTCATCAATGGTAATATCACAATGGGCCATGCCAGCCAAACCATGACATTTGCTACTGGCGGTACTGTGAACGGCACGATCGATGGCACAGGCCAGATACTTGTGAATACTAATGTTGTTTCCAATGGTAATATCGGCGCAACTTCCGCTATTGATTCCGTAACAATTTATGATGGATATACCTTTAACCTTGCAACTAATAATAACAGTATCAAGGCCAGCAGTCACATAGCGCTGGTCGGTTCCGCTTCCGTATTAACGATAGGAACCGGCTCGATGACCGGTACCGGTGACATACTTGGCCCTGGTATATTGAACCTCACAGCAACAAACTCACTCGGCGGCACGATAGGTTCTGGCAGCGCACTTGGTGAAGTAAATATATCAAGCGGTGCAACGATAACCGGTGGTTCCAATATAATTAAAACTGCTGATCTGACATTAAGCGGCACAGCTGTATTAACAAGCTCTGCGGCGATAACAATTTCCGATGACCTGACCATTGGCAGTGGTTCGATGACCACCGGTGCAGGTGCATTAGCAGTTACGGATGATATAGTTCTCGGTGCCGGTACATTAACGGTCGGCGCAGGCGGAATGACGGCGCAGAACACGACGATCGCGTCGGGTGGTACACTTAATCTAGGTGGCACATTCACCGGCACTATTGATAGTTTGGCGGCGGATGGCAACGGCACAGTTAACTTCACTACCGATGCAGCGTTAGGCGGAACAATAGGCGCAACATTTGATGT
>CAYRJW010000030.1:0-4388 GCA_964424715.1 uncultured Rickettsiales bacterium
AACACCGGCTCAGTAATATCGGTTGATAAGGAAGCGACCGAGGCGGAGGCGCAGAAATCCATGGATGAGATGAGTGTGAAATTCAAGGAGATGGGGAGCGAGATCTATGTCAAACAATAATTATGAAGCGATAATAATTGATGATTCACATGCGGTAAGGGAGTTATTTTCTCAGGCGCTTAATGAGATGGGGTTTGGGAGCATAACGGCGTATCCATGTATCACCAGAGGGTTATTGAAGCATATCGGAGTTGATGTAAATGATATAAATTTTCAAAAAGGCGACAGGGAAAGAAAAGATATATTTGATCTTCAGAAAGAGTTTGCAGAAGAATATCATCAGGAAAATGAGAATTATAAAAATATAAAGCTTACCTTTGGTAAAAAACCAAAAGAGAATCTTATATTATTCCTCGATAGGGAGCTTGCTAATGGATTATATAATCTGAAAGATGATTATATTCCCTTGAACGGAGATAAATTCCTTATCTCACTTCTGGCCTCAGGGGCTGAAATAAAAACCCTGGGAATAAGTGTGAATCTCAAGGAGTTTAGAGGTATAGAGGCGGAGTGTTTTATGGGGAATACAAATGTAAAATCTCACCAGTCTGTGCCAATGGCAGTAAGGGAACTCTCGAGGATGCTTGCGGAGAAAGATATTATAGTCCAGCCTTCAAATACAATAAATAAAGGATAAAAACATGACCCAATCAATATACATAATCGAACTGCACTACACCGCACCTATCGCTGAACTGGATGTTTGGCTTATCGCGCATCGGGCGTATCTGGATAACTCTTATAAAGCCGGTATATTTATCGCTTCCGGGCCGCAGCATCCGCGGACGGGTGGGGTGATACTGGCGCGCGGGGTTGATAATGATGGCGATGTTGTAACGCGCGAAAGGCTTGCGAACATAATGGATGCCGACCCTTTCATGGTGAATAAGGTTGCTACATATAAGATAATCGAGTTCAACCCGGTTAAATACTCTGAAGAGTTCGGAAAGATAATGGGTGTTTGATCTTCCTATATCTGTCCTCTCCCTTGAGGGGAGAGGACAGATATCGTTAGTGAATGAAATGAACTTACGATATCTTGGTGAGGGTGGGGCGGTTACCCCTCACCCAGCTTCGTCTAAGTTCGCTACGCTCACTAAGACTTTGCAACCCTCTCCCTCAAGGGGCGAGGGAATTAATTAACAGTTACAGGTGACAGGTAGTAAAAAAACCTGTAACCTCTCACCTGTAACCTATAACCTGACCTATGAAACACCACAAACTCCCGCCTGAGCTTTTGCAGGTTCTGGCTTGTCCGCTCACTAAAACCCCGCTTGAATATGATGAGCTGAATAACGAGCTTATCTCGGAAAAGGCCGGGCTGGCGTTCCCGATAGTAGATGGCATACCAGTGATGCTGGTGGAGAGGGCTAGGAAGCTATAAGCTGCCCGCATCCGGATTTCAGTTGAATTTCTTAGGACTAGAATATAGAATGAAACCATAAGAACCAATTAACACAGGGATAAAATGTTCAGAAAATTATTTACGATATCAGTTACTTTAGTGCTTCTTTCATCGTGCGGTGAGCAGTCGGCAAGGCCGGAACCGCTTAAGCGCGGCGATAAGAATCTTTCATGTGCCGATATTCAATTGGAGATAAACGAGGCCGATCAATATAAGAAAATGGCGTTCGATAAGAAAAGGCTTGGAATCAAATCCATCGTGATGCCGCTTGGTTATATCGATACATTCATGAGCGCTGATGAGGCCATACAGGCCGCTGATGCGCGCATTCAGTACCTGAACCGCATCTATGACATTAAACGCTGCGACCCGACGACCGCTGAAGGCGGCCCTGAGGTTGAAGTTCAGCGCAATATCCAGAACGTGATGCAGCAACAGCAGCAATACCAGACCCCGCAAGCCGGTCAGGCTTATGGCGGTTATGGCTATTATCCTCCGCAACAGCAACAACAGCCGCAACGCGGTTACTAGGCTTGCAATAAGGCCATCATCTTGGGCTTTTCTTGGGTTGGTGACTTAATTTCCCTTGCCCCGTCGGTTTGTTTGCATATATAATGGCTTCAAAAATAATGTATGTCAGCAAACTATAGGTTCAGTCACAAGCATCTTGTCGATATAAGATCCCTCTCTCAGGCGGATATAGAATATATACTGGATATCTCCGAAAAATATGTGGAGCGCAACAGAAGCACCAATAAATCATGCGACCTGCTGAAGGGCAGGGAGCTTATCAATCTTTTCTTTGAGAATTCAACGCGGACGCGCACATCCTTCGAGATGGCGGGTAAGCGGCTTGGTGCTCATGTTATCAATATGGATGTGGCGACATCATCGATAAGTAAGGGTGAAACGCTGCTGGATACGGCGCTTACGCTGAACGCGATGCACCCGGATTTCATCGTGATACGCCATAAGGATGATGATGCGGCCCGTATAATGGCGGAAAAAGTTTCATGCTCGATAATAAATGCGGGAACCGGCAGCACTTCACACCCGACACAGGCGCTGCTGGATGCGCTCACCATAAAAAGAAGGCTGGGCGGGTTCAAGGGTAAAACGGTTACAATATCAGGTGATATAAAACATAGCCGTGTGGCAAGGTCTAACATCGAACTTCTTACCAAGCTTGGTGTAAAAATAAAAGTTGTGGCGCCGCAGTCCTTATTGCCGGAAGACATTATAAACTCAGGTGTTCAGGTGTTCGACAGGCTGGAGGATGCGATAGCAGGTTCTGATATAATTATGATGCTGCGACTGCAGAAAGAGCGCATGGAAAAAGTTTATGTGAAGGATGAGCAGGAATATTTCGAGCGCTTCGGCCTTGATAAGAAAAAGCTGGAAAAGGCCGACCCGAAAGCCTATATAATGCATCCCGGCCCAATGAATCGCGGTGTAGAGATAGATTCCGACATCGCCGATGACATGAGCAAAAGCCTGATACTGGAACAGGTCGAGATGGGCGTTGCAGTAAGGCAGGGCATACTGGAAGCCCTCGCCGGTACAAAGTAGAAACATAAAATTTCCTGAACATGATAATGACGAAAAATAATTTTGTAAAATTTGCGCTTCTTGCAACAATATTCCCGCTTTCGCTGAATGCGCAGGAAGTTCAGCAGGTGAATCCTAATATTCCTAGGTCGCTGCAGAATCAGGTAGTGATGCCGCCGCAGGTAAATAATAATGTCGCTGAGCCGGTTGATGTATTGCCGGCACTTACTCCGCCGGATGCAGTGCTGAGTCCGCAGGCATTGAATCAGGAAAAGATTTTCGCTGAAGCGGAATTCAAAAAACAATTCGGTGCGGCAGTGCAGGAGCAGGCCACTATGGAACAATTCCTTTCCGAGGCCTATGAGAATAATCCGGGAATAAATTCCGCTCGCGATGCCGTAAGGGCCGCCGATGAGCAGCTTAATCAGGTATATGCCGAACATCTGCCGGAGATAGATTATGTTGTTACCAACAACTACGAAAAAAGCAGTTTTAATGGTGGTGTGAAGAATAAGATGTATCCTCACAGCAAGTCGCTTAATCTTAGCCAGTCGATTTTTGACAGTGGCGGCAGTTATTTTGGGGTGAAATCCGCAGAAGCAAAGGTGCGAGCGGCACAGAACCAGCTACAGGATGCCGAGCAGAAATTTCTTTTCGAGGCGATAAATATCTATGTTGATTATATATATACGCAGAAAGTTTTAAAACTTGCCGAGAATAACGAGAATGTCCTGAACGAACAGATGCGATCTGCGCAGGAACGGTTCGATGTCGGCGATACTACCAGAACCGATGTTGCACAGAGCCAGGCGCGCCTTGCCAATGCTACATCCAGCAAGGTCATCGCGGAAGGTGATTTTATAAATGCCAAAGCGAACTTCAGAAAGATATTCGGTTCCGATGCCGCTGAAAAACTGCCGATGCCTTCAAAATTGCCGGAGATACCTGCAACGCTGGAAGCGGCGCTGGAACTTGGTATGGCAAAGAACCCTGAACTTAACCGCCTGATGAATACTTATAAGGGCAATGATTATTATATAAACGCGCAAGCATCCCGGCTTCTGCCGCAGCTTGATCTTACCGGTTCGATCTCGGAATCAAAAAGCAGTACCTTCGCAGGCGCAGTGGAAAGGGAATCGGAAGATATTGGTCTAACGCTTACCGTTCCTATATACGATCAGGGCATAACATGGTCCAAGACCCGTGCCGCGCGTGATGTGCGCAACCAGTCTAAAAACCTGTATATGGATATGATGAATTCGGTCAGGGGCGATGTGATACAGGCATGGCAGAGGATACTTACCACTCGCGCTAATATAGATGCAACAAAATCGAGCCTGATGGCATCGGAGATAGCGCTTCACGGAGTGCGTGA
>CAYRJW010000030.1:4398-6710 GCA_964424715.1 uncultured Rickettsiales bacterium
AGGAGGGTGCGCGGACAGTTCTTGATACGCTGGATGCCGAGCAGGAAAAATTCGCGGCGGAAACTTCGCACGCAAGGGCAATAAAAGATGCCGTGCTTGCGATATACAGCCTTAAGCAGGTGCTAGGTGAATTAAATTCAGAACAGCTTGGGTTATCAGTTGTAGGGTATGATCCGAAAATACATTATAAAAATACTAGATTTAAGTTAATAGGTTTATAATATAGAAAATATAAAATTTAAATCTTCACATTATGGCAAAGACAAAAGAGAAAGATAATACCGAGAACGAAAATGTAAAAAGCATTCTCGGCAAGATAAAAAATGTTGTCTCCGGCAAGGAAAAAGTGACCATTGAGGATGAAAAGCCTGAAGCCGCAGAAATAGCCATGGACGACGATGAGCCGATGGAGCTTACCGAAATAGTTGAGAATGATGCCGCCGCCGCCGAGCCTGCTGCAGCCACAGAAGGCGAAGCCGCACCAAAGACCGATGAAGATAATTTCGTAGATATACTGAAAGAAATCGATTCAGCCCTTGAAAAACAATATAAGGAAGAAGGCCATCCGGATGATAAACCTGCAGAAGCGCCGCTGGCGGCTGAAGCAGTAGTGGTTGAACCGCAGCCGGAACCAGTTGCACCGCAGGCAGAAGAGCCGGTAACGGTAGCAGTAGCAGAGCCGGTCGCGGAAGCTCCGAATGCAAATCTGGCACAAGCGCCGGTAGAAAATGTGCCGGAACAGCCCATCGAAGTGAAAAAAGAGTTCCCTGAAGAGATTTCTCAAAATATAATCTCAAATCAGGTGGAAACAAATATGACGGAAACAAAGACGAATATTTTGTCGGACGATATAGCGAACAAGTCCAGCAAGGCGATCCAGAATCTGCTTAACAATATTCCTCGCCCTGATATTGATTCTCCCGCTTTCCGCTCTGCTACCACGCTTGAAGATGTTGTTATAGAGATGGTAAAGCCAATGCTCAAAGAATGGCTTGATAAGAACCTTGAGGTTGTCGTCCGCGACATCGTCGAGAAAGAGATCAAGAAAATAATCCCGCGCGATTAATTATTCTGGCTTTTATGTCAGGCAACCAGAAAAAAGATTCTTACGGTTTCGGTATATTCGCAGAGCTTATCACTATCATATACCTGTTCCTCACTTTTCACCGCATACTTGGCTGGCGTTATAAAACGAAATTCGGCGAGATAGATATTGTGGCCAGCAAAGGCGCAAACCTGATATTCATTGAGGTAAAGGCCCGCCGCAATATATCTCATAAGGAAGTGCTGACGACCAACCAGCAAAAGCGTATATTCGATGCGGCAAAGATATTCGTGCAGAAGAACAAAAAATATTCAGGCTTGAATTTCAGGTTCGACCTGATAATCTTTAATTCAGCATTATCGCTGGAACATATTAAAAATTCCTGGGAAGGTTTTCAATGAGATCAGATATTAAAATATTATTATTATCCTCACTATTGGTCATATCACAAACTGCCTGCGTTCCAGCTGTGGTGCTGGGCGGGGCAGGGGCACTTGGTTATACGGCATCGCAGGACAGGTCTGTCGGCCAGACGATAGATGATGCCACCATTGAAGCGCGGATAAACACGAAGTTAGTTGCGCAGGAAGATAGGGAAACATTCAAGCATGTTAACGAGGATTCGGTTGAAGGCCGCGTTCTGCTTACCGGCAGCGTGCCAACGCAGGCGGCGAAGATAAGGGCCTATACACTTGTATCTCAGGTGAACGGCGTTAAAGCGGTGATAAACCAGCTTAAGATAGAAAGCGGCAAAGGTTTTTCGGCAAAACAATACGCATCTGATTCATGGATATCCACCCAGATAGAATCGCGGATATTATTCGCCAAGGATATAAGATCGGTGAACTATTCTATTGAAACAATGGATGGTGTTGTGTACTTAATGGGTATAGCCCAGAGCAAGCAGGAACTGGATGCAGTAACCGGAATAGCAAGCGAAGTTCCCGGAGTTACGAAGGTTGTAAGTTATGTAAGGATAAAAGGTCAGGCAGCAAATAATGTTAATAGAGATACAATACCAGTTAGCGAAGTCCAAACCGTCCCAGGCTCGGTCAGCACAACGCCCGCAACAACAAGCGGTGACCTTGTCATCGAAGAATCGCCAAACGCTCAGTAAGCTTGTCGAAACCGCAGTTGAGGCAACTGTAAAACACCTTAAACTTTCCAAGGAACTTTCAGACAAGGAAGTTTCCGTGGTGATAGCTGATAACCACACCGTACAAAGCCTGAACAAGGTTTACCGCAAGAAAGATTACCCTACCAACGT
>CAYRJW010000030.1:6720-16801 GCA_964424715.1 uncultured Rickettsiales bacterium
AAATATAAAGACGGCGAACTGATGGAGAAGAACCCATTTACCAATGTACTCGGCGAAATAATAATATCATACGAAAAATGCGCCGAAGAGGCCGCAGAGCAAGCGAAGAAGCTGAACGACCATCTGGCCCATCTGGTGATACATTCAACATTACACCTGCTCGGTTTCGACCATGAGAAGAAAAGGCAGGCGCAAAGAATGGAAGAGATCGAGGTGAAGATCCTAAAGAATAAATTTGGGATAAAGGATCCTTATAGTTAAAGAACTCTTTTAAGCGACATCCTTTTTCCTGTTAATTTGAGGTTTTAGTTTATCAAGAAGCTGCTCTTTTTCCTCTTCATTAAATCGTCCTTCTCCGGCCCAGTCATTGATCAGCCCTTTAAGCATGTTTTTTTGATGGGCCTGATCTCTAACAAGTCTTACCTCAGAACCTATTCTTTCGATCACTTTTCCGGTCAGAATAAATAAGGTGTTCTGAAGGTCTCCTTTTGTCAGCTTAACTTTTTTGTTTGAGCTATTTTTCTCATAGAACGTATCATCTTTAAGGACCCAATTTTTTTCTATATTATCAAGTTCATTTCTGTCATCGACAATATTTATAAGGCTTTTTAAAGAACCAACCAGATCTTTAGGGTCATAAAATGCGGTTGGCAAATGTGATGGATATTTTTTGTGACCTTTAATATTTAAAGACTCATTTATATCAACTTCAGAACCTTCAAGGCTAATATTACCGCCACTTATTATGCTCACAACATTTTGTTTTCCATCCAAAACCTCTGGGTTATTTCTGAGATAAGCCAAGCTTTGCAACCCTGCAAGTTCAGGAGTTTTTCTGGTTTCTGCTCCACTTTCTCTTGCTGCTCTATATTCCGCGAATGATTTATATCCCAGTTCTTTCTCTATGTATTCATTCAGAAGCCATGCAAGTTGTTCGGGGTGGGCGGTTTCAATCCTTATTTCTGCATCTTTTAGGATTTTCAGTGTTATATCACCACCTCTTATTATGGTTGCGCCGCCAACGTGAATTTTACTTAATTCTCTGTCAGTGTTCCTAAGATTTATCTCTTCACCATTATTTATAAGTCCAGCTATCACAGCGGGATGCAGGGATGTTCCTACCGTTATAAGTTTTGTTCCGGTGTTTTCGTAATATCTCAGGAGGCCGGAGGTCAATCCGCCACCGCCAAGACCACACACTACCAGGTCAGCTGAGGTGCCAAGTTTCTCATCTATATCAATACCAAGCGTACCAGCGCCTTTCGCTGTATTTGGGTGGTTAAAAGGTGGTACATAAACAACTTTAGTATCTGGTTCAACTGCTTCTTCGGTCAGCCTTATGAATTCTTTTTTGGCACCTATCCTTGCCACATCATAGGCTTTTCCTTCTGCTATTGTTACAATGGCATTATCTCCGCCTAGTTCTTTTGTCTTGTCTACTTTAGTTTGGTCAGCATTACCTGACATAAATATATTGGCAGTGATGGAAGGCTCAAAATTAATACCAAATGCCTTAAGAAACCTTGATATTTTTATAAATTTATTCCACGCTGCCACGGCTTTTGCCACACCTTGCGCATGGTTGCCTTCGCTATCTGCTATTATTTTGATCTTTTTGATCAGTTCTCCTTCTTTTATATTTGCTTTTACACTCTGGTTATGTCGATGGCCTTCTCCCATGGCTTCTAATATAACCGTCGCTGCACCATTGCCTTTATAGGACCTTATATCAAGTTCATCTGTTCTCAAAAAATAAACTTCTGCTTGTTTTCCTAAAGAACTAAAATGTTCCGATACATACGGAAGTTTTTCCAGTCTGAGACTTTTATTGGCTTTCCAATATTCCGGATCTATCCAGTAAATTGTATCTAAAGCGCGTCTTACTTCTTTAATACTATTTCTATTCAATTCTGGATATGGTCTATCATTTACAGTCATCGCTACCCCATTAGGATTAATTAATAATTAGTATAAATGTATTTTTGTTGTTTGAGTTAGAAGAGAAACCCCCGCCAGCTACCTTATGGATTTGATTATATATAATTAATCTAAAAAACCAACACTTTTTCTTCCGTAACCACTGCATCCAGCTTGAAATCATGCGCATCGGGGCGGATATAGGGGGTTTGCTGGGTAGAGTAGGCGACGCCTACGGCGATAAAATCGTTATAACCGCTTAATGAATCGAAGGTACGGTCATAGTAGCCGGCGCCCATTCCGAGCCTTGTGCCGGCGGAATCGAAGGCGACGAGGGGGGTTATTATTACATTTGGTGTCACCGTCTCAAAATTCTCAGGCGGTTCGAGAGTTTGTACAAGGGTATTCTTTATAAGCTTTGTGCCACGCGGATATTTACGGAAGACCATCGGGGAGTTTTTCTCATCAACACAGGGCAGGCATATGATATGGCCATCCTCGGCGTACATTTCCAGCAATAGTGAGATATCAACCTCGGAGTTGAAAGGGATGTAACCGGCAATTACCGAGCGCGGCTTAACGCTGATGTTAGCGTAAAAATTCTTTACGATGTCGCGGTCTTTGGATTTTCGCTGGCGGTCGGATAGTTTTGCTCTTTTTTCTCTAAAGATCTTTCGGATTTCATCTTTAGTTTCTAAAAGCATTTTGCCAAACTTAGCCTACTATTTCGATGTCGCTGAAGAAGAATTTTATTTCTCTTTCTGCGTTCTCTTTAGAATCGGAACCGTGAACGGAATTTTCACCGATGCTGAGTGCGAATTCTTTGCGTACTGTGCCGGCTGCGGCTTTTGCAGGGTCAGTTGCGCCCATTACTTCGCGGTTCTTAAGAACTGCGTTCTCGCCTTCAAGTACCTGTACAAGGATAGGTTCGCTCACCATGAACTCAACCAGCTCATCGAAGAAAGGTCTTTCTTCATGCACTTTGTAGAAAAGGCGGGCTTCTCTGCGGCTAAGGTACATACGTTTGGAAGCGATCACGCGGAGGCCGCTTTCCTCGAATTTTGCAACTATCTTACCGGTAAGGTTCCTTTTGGTAGCATCCGGTTTCAGTATTGAAAGAGTTCTTTCTACAGCCATTTAATATCCTGTTTAGGTTATAGGTTTCCTTATATTTGTATAAATATATTTAGCAAGCTTTTATTGGGGTTTTTTAATTGCGCGGGTGGCAAGTTTGTCGGCACGTTCGTTCTCAATATGGCCATCATGGCCTTTTACCCAATGCCAGCGTACCATGTGCCTGCCGGTCTCGTGTACAAGCTCCTGCCAGAGATCGGCGTTCTTCACCGGCTTTTTGTTAGCGGTGCGCCAGTCGTTGGTAAGCCAGGTATTCACCCATTCGGTGATACCATCCTTTACATATTTGCTGTCGGTATAAAGTTCAACATCGCATGGTTCTTTCAGGCTTTTGAGAGCTTCGATGGCGGCTTTCATTTCCATGCGGTTATTGGTGGTATCATCCTCGTGGCCGGAGATATCTTTCTCGTGAGCGCCATAAACAAGTACTGCGCCCCATCCGCCGGGGCCAGGGTTGCCGGAGCATGCGCCATCTGTATATATTTTAATTTTTTTCATATCGCACAAATAAAAAATCCCGGTACTCTGACCGGGATTTTAATATCAATAAGATGAAAAGGGAAGTAGCTACTAGTCTTTTTTCTCTTCTTTCTTTTCTTCAGGTTTAGCGGCAGCTTTATTTCCGCCTTTATCGCCTTTCTTGTCATCTTTTTTAGCTTTAGGCTTTTCAACGGAAGAGCCGACTTTATCAGAGATGGAAGCCAGGTTGAAGCCTGAGAATTTATTGTTGAATTTGGAGATGTTACCGGCGCGATCGTTAACTTTGGTTTTGCCGCCAACCCATGCATTGTGGGTCTTGGTATCGATATCCAGCTGAAGCACAGAGCCTTTCTTGCCCCATGTGGAGTATGTGTTGAATTCAGAGCCATCAGTTAATTTAACTGTGATCTCGTGGTAATCAGGGTGTATTCCTTCTTTCATTTTTTCTACCTTAAACTTCTTGATTTTAATATGGAAGTGACCGTATACATAATAAGAACTTAATTTGCAACCCTAAACTTAAACTTTCTGATGAAAATCGTAACCCTCATACCCGCACGCATGGGTTCCACAAGGCTTCCCAACAAACCTCTGGCCGATATTTCGGGCGTTCCGATGATTATCCAGGTGGTAAGAAGGGCCATTGAGGCAGGGATATCTGATATCATTGTGGCGGCGGCCGAAAAAGAGATAGTGGAAGTGGTAGAAAAGGCTGGCGGCAAAGCCATTCTGACCGATCCGGAATTACCATCCGGAACCGACAGGATACATGAGGCTCTGCAAAAAATGCTTCATAATCAAAATGTTGATATAATAGTTAATATTCAGGGTGATCTACCGACCATCGAGCCGAAAGTGATAAAAGCCGCCATAGACCTGATAAAGGAAGGTGAATATGACATCACCACTGCCGCCGCCGAGATAACCGAGGAAGCCGAAAAGACCAACCCGAATGTAGTAAAGGCCGTAATAGGCTGGACCACCCCGACCACCGGCCGCGCCTTCAACTTCACCCGCACCCCAACCCCCGCACAGGACGGCAAATATTACCACCACATAGGCCTATATGTTTACAAACGCGCCGCCCTCGAAAAGTTTGTAGCCCTCCCCCAAAGCGAAGGCGAAAAACGCGAAAGGCTCGAACAACTCCGCGCTCTGGAGAACGGAATGACGATAGGCGTGGTGAAAACAGATATAGTTCCGCTTGGGGTGGATACGCAGGAAGATCTGGAGAAGGCGCGGAAAATGCTTGGTCATAAACAATGAAAGAATTAAAATTTTACATAAGCGCATTATATCTTTCGCTGTTCTCGCGCGGGTTTTATGTGGGGCTTATTGGCAGTAGCAGGGTGCTGGGGTTGAGGTATATTTTGCTGCTGGCGGTGTTGCTGGCGGTTCCGGTGGCTATGGAGGTGAGGTATCTTATTGCGGGGATATTCCCGGTCGGTTCGGCGGAGAGTCTTGAGAATATAAAGAAACAGATACCGCCGGTATATTATGAGAACGGGGAATTCAAGATAGAGGCGGCGGAGAACCGGAATATAGTTGCGATGACCGGAGAAGTTCTCGCAGTGCTGGATGTGGAGAGGAAGATAGATGATTTGAGCCACTATAATAAGATAGTGATAATAAGCCCGGAGGCGCTGCGGCTGAAATTCTCGGAAAGTTCCGCGGTGGCGGTGATCATGGCCAATGAGATATATAAAAGCCTGAACCAGTATTTTAAAATCACCGCCGGCGGCAGGAGTAAATTTGATACAGCGCAGTTTGTAGATGATCTTGATCAGGTATCCAGAACGCCGACATTCCTGATAACCATATTTTCCGCGATGTGGTTCTTCCTGAAATATGCATTTTCGGCGTTTGGGTTCAGTTTTGTGGCCGGGATGATGATGGCGATGTTATGTAACAGAACTATTTTTGACCTGCGGCAATGTTTTCGTATAGCGGCCTTTACCGCAACCCCGGTAGCATTTCTGGAAATTATATCTGTATCACTTGGTGGAGGATTATTTTCTTACGCTTCTTTAGTTTATTTTATTACACATATGATATATATTCATTTCGCTATCGAATCATATAAAAGAACCAAATGCGCAAATTAATTTATCTTTCCATCCTTCTTTTGCTGCTGATCTGCGGCAGTCTTGTACTGCGGAAATATCACCAGTCCATTCCATTACTGGCGGAAATAGGAATAGGTAAACCTGAGAAAGAGCCGGAGCGTTCTATGGTGAGCGATTATCTGGCGGGAACAGTGGCCCAGCAGAGCGGCAATACCAAAGATGCAATAAAATATTTCGAAAAGGCCTTACTGAAAGACCCTGAGAATGCCGAGATAATAAAAAGGTTGTATGTCCTGCACCTGTTCAATGGCGAGTATGAAAGGGCAATAGAACACGCGAAGCGGGAAGTTGAGATAGATAAAAAGAATAAGGTGAAACCGGAAAAGCGCAATGCGGTGGCGTATCTGCTGGTGGCAATAAGCGAGTTTAACGATAGCGGGACAAAAGAAGTGCCTGTCCTGCTGGAGCCGATAATAAATTCCGGTAACGATAAAAAAACGCATCTTGAAGGCGTGGTGATGCCGATGGTGGTGGCGTGGAGCTACGTGGTGAACGAGGATTACCGTAATGCATTCCGGGTGATAGATGGGATAACCTCTGAATATATGCTTTCGGTATTTTCATATAACCGGGCCCTGATAAATGATATCGCCAATAACAAGCAAGTATTGATAGATGGCAAGAATTATACTTTGCAGGAAAAATCCAAAAAATTCTTATCTGATGTATTTTTTGAGATAGGGCAATATTCACTACAGGGCCAGAATCTTGAGGAAGCGGTGGTATATTTCCGTTTCGCCCGCTATCTCGACCCTAATTCATATAAGTTCAAGCGTATGCTCGCCATTACCTATGAATCCATGGGGAAGCTTGCAGAAGCGATAGAGATATACCACGAAGTGCCAGAATCTTCGCAGAATTACGGCGATACACTGCTTAGTATAGCATTGGCGGAATATAAGCTCGGGCAGAACAGGGAGGCGCTGGAGCATCTGAAAAAGCTTGAATCGCTGAAAGGTTTTGAATATCAGTCGCTGTTCGGGATGGGCACTATCAGGATGGCGGAAGGTAAATATGAAGAGGCGATAAAATATTTCGAGAAGGCCAAGGAAAAGATAGTTAAGGAAACCCCTGAGCACTGGAATTTATATTTCAATCTCGGTATCTCATACGAAAAGCTGGATGACTGGGTTAATTCAGAGGCCAACCTGAAAAAGTCGGTGGCGTTATTCCCGCAGAATCCGGAATCGCTCAATTACCTTGCCTATAGCTGGCTGGTGCGCAACAAGAACATAAAACAGGCCCGCGCCATGCTGGAAGCTGCCGTGATAAGAAGTGGCGGCGCGCCGCATATACTTGATAGTTATGGCTGGGCGCTTTACAAGCTTGGTTATTACAAAGAGGCCATACCATTTCTGGAGCAGGCAATAAACGGCATGGCTTACAGCACTGTTATAAATGACCATCTGGGTGATTCCTACTGGAAGGTAGGTCGCAAGCGCGAAGCACGCTTCCAGTGGCAGAAGGCACTTGATGCTTTCGATAAGGATCAGGACATAACCCCTGAAGTTACAAAGGAATTCCTGAGGCACAAAATAAATACCGGTCTATAGGAAATGAAAAAATATCTTATCATATTTCTTTTATTTTCCTTATCAGCTCCCGCATTTTCAAAGGCGGATGAGGAAGCGAAATTGCCTATACCGCGGTTTGTATCGCTACGCTCCAACGAGGCGAATATAAGAACCGGTCCCGGCGTGCGCTATCCGATAAAATGGGTTATAGTGAAAGAGGATATGCCGGTGGAAATAATCGCCGAATATGAGGACTGGCGCAAGATAAGAGATGTAACCCAGGATGAAGGCTGGATACATAAGGCGATGGTAAAAGGCACCCGCACCGGGCTGGTAAAGGCTGACCGCAAAAAGATATTCGAGGAAAATAACGATAAATCCAAAGTAGTGGCGATAGCAAATAAAGGCACGCTACTGACGGTGGATAATTGCGACGGCTTCTTCTGCGAAGTAAAGACCGAAAAGGTTGATGGCTTCATCCATCAGGAGAATCTATATGGGGTTAAGGAAGGGGAGAAGTTTAGTAAGTGACAGCAATCTTAGCAACTTGTTGCTTAGATTCCTGTCATCCTGAAAAATTTTTCAGAAAAAATTTATTCAGGATCCAGACTTTTAAAGGATAGGCCAGCGTAATGTGTCACAACTAGGCCCCGCAACAAGTGCGGGGAGATAGTATCAATCATCATCATCTTCATCCGCGTCTTCTTTTTTCTTTTTGGCGGCATCTTCTTTTGTTTTGTCTTCATCTTTGTCTTTCTTTCTGCCGCTTGTATTTCTTGGGTCGTAGAGTTCCTGTACCGGTACGGTGGCTTGTTCCATTAGTCTCTTCGTGAAGAAGGAATCTTTGTAGTAAACTATCTTGCGGGTCTTTATCGGAGGGGAGGATTCCACTAATATTATTTGCTGGCTGCGATCTAGGTTGATAACTTCCTGCGGAAGCAGCAAGGCACGTTGCGTTTCAGAGATGTGCTTGGAACGGGAGGCTGGGTTAAGATCAAGGAATACCGGGGCGTTGCGGGATATCTGTTTAACCGTTTTATTGCCGACCAGTTTGGATATCATCTCGGCGGTGTTAAAGGTGTTGGCGGCGAAAGTTATACGGTAAGTGGCGTTGGCAAGGAAAGAGTTCATGCCGGCTTCTTCGTAAATATCTTTCAGCTGTTCTATATCCTGAATTATGAGGAACAGGCGCACTTTATAACCACGGAAATAGGCGATACCCTGCTTGAACAGCAGCATTTCGCCGAGGGTAGGGAACTCATCCATCATCATCATCACGCCGTAAGGTTCATCTTTGCGTGGGGTGTGTTTGGTAAGTATCTGCGCGGCCTGCTGGTAGAATATCTGCATCAGCGGTTTTAAGCGATCGATGTTATCAGGAGTTAAGCCGACATAAACAGTTACCTTCTCTTTCTTGAAAGTATTGAAATCAAAATCGGAGCTGGCGGTGGCTTTATCGATCAGTGGGTTCGACCATAATTCGAGGCCGGAGTTAAGCGTTGATGTAACGCCGGAGCGTTCCTTGTCCGCCTTTTGCAGGAAGGCGGCGATGTTCATGTAGGCCACCGGGTGTATCTGTTTGCCGAGCGTATCGAGCACAACGGCAAGGTTATATACTACGTCATCAGATTTAAGGGTTCTTACAACCTCACCGAACGAGGTTGGTTTTTCAGGGACTGATAATAAATAAAGCGCAACGCCTACGAATAATGAGCGGGCCTCGTTGTTCCAGAATTCCTGCTCCGGTAAAAGGAGGTTCGCAATTTTTTGAATGTCATCCACCTGCTGTCCAAGTTCCTTGGCGACCCAGTCAAGAGGGTTATAGCAATGGGTGGTGCCGCTTGGGCTGGCGGCGTTCCAGAGATATACCTTCTGTTTCATTTTCTTCTGGCGGTAGCCGGAAGTGAGTTCAAAGTTCTCCAGTTTGATATCGTGGCAGATACAGCTTTCATTCCAGAAAAGCAGGTTAGGTATAACGAACCCCACACCTTTACCGGAACCAGTAGGCGCGAAAAGTAATATGTGCTGGAAGCCATCGGCAATGAGGAATCCGCGGCCGTTCTGGCCGAGCAGCAGGCCTGTTTTCTTGCGGAGGCCGGCTTTTATTATCTCGCGTTCACCGGCCCATTTGGCATCGCCGTGCAATGTTTCCTTGGCGGAGAATGGCCGGAAATCCATAAGAGGGGCGCGGAACAGGAACAGGAATATCGAGAATATCAGCATGCTGATAGAAGGCGGGATTATAAGCACTTTCTTGAAGCGGGATTTGGTAGGGGCATCGAGCGAGGAGCCGTAATCGACATAGTAGGTGAAAAGCTTGCCGTAAAATTTGCCGAAATATACCGTCGATTTTACAATGCCGTATTTTTTAATGATAACCCCGGTCTTATCAAACCCGGAATACATGCCCATACTGGCTGTAAGCGAGCAGAACAGCAGGAACGAGCCAATGATACTCAGGAATATCCCAATGACGATAAAGTTTTTTATCTGGTAAACTTTCATAATAATATTTTACGGGTTCCTGCGGTTTTTGGAAAGGGAAAAATATAGTTGGTGGTTGGTAGTTGGTAGTTGATAGCTGATATTCTGTTTTTTTATCACGGGCAGGGGTTCGGGATATCTAAATGGACTTTTTCTATTTCTTCGAGCAATTCGTTTGATAATTCTATGTTGATGCTGAAGATATTTTCCTTCAACTGTGCCATAGTGGTGGCGCCGATTATGGTGCTGGTCAGGAAGCGGCGGGAGTTGACGAAGGCAAGTGCCATCTGCGCTGGTGAGAGGCCGAAATCCTTTGCTATATTGCTGTATCTTTCGGTGGCTTTCATGGATTTTTCGCCGCGATAGCGGGTGAAGCGGGAATATAAGGTCAGCCGTGCATTTTGCGGGTTCTCGCCGTTCAGATAT
>CAYRJW010000031.1:0-4813 GCA_964424715.1 uncultured Rickettsiales bacterium
GTATAGCCCAAGTTTTTTATTGCCGTGATAATATCTTTGTATCTGCATCCAGAATAACACTTGACGGCCAGCTTTCCATTGTTATCAACCCAGATACTCAGGCTTGGAGTTTTATCATCGTGGGCAGGACAGCAAGTTTGCCATCCGTTGCCACTTCGTTTAGCTTTGCTACCGCCGAGGCTTTTGGCAATTGATTCTATATTTTGCATTCTACACCTCAGCTAGAGCTTCTAGAGAGCTGTAAACAATTAGCCTTCGCTTACCTACTTTGATTGTTTTTATTTTACCGCTGTTAATAAGTTCATATAACTTAGTTCTGCCCAATCCGCTAACCTCAGAACCTATATTGATGGTAACTGTTATAGGCTTTAGTCTGTTATTCTGTGCTTGCATTTATCCTCCACAATTTTAGTGAACAATGATGTTCACACAGCTGATTATTAGTGGGGGTTTTATTAGAAATATATTGTACACATTCGCGCTACTAGGCTACGCGATTCTTTTTTCTTTTTTCAGGCTTTTTATTGCTCTGTGAACTCGGTCTTTTGAGAACCCTGTTTTACTGCAAATGCGGCTTTGCAGGGATTTTGGTTTTCCATTAACACATAGTTCTTGATACGCTGAATAAACTTTATTATCTCGCTCATCACGCTTAGCTCTTTTTAAAATATTGGCATTTTTACGTCTTAGAGCTGCCGTTTTTGCATGAGGCTCAAAAATTTCATTCTGAATTTCTGATAACCATAAAGCTCTTCTGGCCATTGCAGAAAACCACTCAGGTTTATTATGTTGTCCGCAAATAATAATTGTTTCTGCTAACATATTAAAAAATAGGCTCGGACTAAATTTTTCATAGTCACTAACCCATATAAATATAAGCAATTCTATTGGATTGTTTGCCCAAAGCGGAGCGCATTCCCACGCCTCATGTTTTTTTATATATTCCAAGTGATTTTCGTTGCAGCCTTCATTGTAGAGTAATTCTAGTGGGCTGCGAGTGTATTGTTTTCCGAAATCATTTTTCCATTTCGCAAAAAGAGCTTTAACCATATCAGAAATTAGTTTTCTGCTTTCAGCATCTGTATTTGATAGCCATTTCTCGGCAATCTTGATCGCTCTATTCTTATCCTCATCGGTGAAATAGCCAGGTTTAGATTCCATCTAGCCTCTAATCTTTGTAACTGTTGCTTTAACTTTTGGCTGATAGCAATACCGCGACCAAGCTTCCATTAGCTGCTGTCGTTTCTTAAACAGATCGCCGCGTTGATAAGCGGCCTCTGCTTTGTTTTCTAAGGCATGGCTTAATGCCGCCTCTGCCACTTCGCGAGGATAGCTCGTTTGCTCTGCAACCCAATCTCGAAAAGAACTGCGGAACCCGTGAACAGTTATATCTGTATATTTCATCCGCTTGAGCAATGCCAGCATCGCCACATTAGATAATGGCTTATTTCCCTTCAGACCGTTAAACACGAACTCATTTTCTTTATATTTTTCCATTTCTTTCAAAATACGAAAAGCAGCTTCTGACAAAGGAACTCTGTGTTCTTTGCTGGTTTTTATACGGTGAGCGGGAACTGTCCATGTTCTGTCTTTAAGGTTAAATTCTTTCCACTCTGCATTTAATACCTCACTGGTGCGTGATGCCGTCAATATCAATAGCTCTAGTGCCTGTGCCGCTGTACCATGTTGCCCTCTCAGAGCCACCATAAAATCACCCATATCATCATAAGGCAGTGCCGGATGATGCTCAACCTTTTGCACTTTAGAGGGTTTTGGTAATAGGTTCTGTAGTCGGCCACGCCAACGAGCTGGATTTTCTCCCTGCCTATATTCCCTTACATTTGCCCAATCTAAGATAGATTCGATTCGACCGCGCAAGCGATTGGCAGTTTCCGTTTTCTTACTCCATATTGGCTCTAAAACCTTCATGACCATTGCAACATCTATATCCTGAACAGGTAATTTTCCAATAATAGGATACGCATAACTTGAAAGGCTCTGATTCCATTGATAAAGGTGTTTTGCATTACGCCAGCCAGTTTGATGCGCTTCAATATATGCTTCACCGCATTGTTTAAAGGTCATTGATCGTGCCGCCGCAAGCCTTGTTTTCATATTATCTGCCCTTCTTGCATCTATAGGGTCAATATTTAATGATAATAGCTTGCGACAATCAGCGGCTCTTTCCCTTGCATCAGTTAAGGATAAGGCATTGGCTGAACCTAACCCCATAGTTCTGGCCTTACCATTTATCATATAACGAAATAGCCATGACTTCGCGCCGGTATCAGTAACCTGTAAATATAAGTTACCTCCATCAGGATATAATCTTGCCATTTTTGCTTTAGTTACACTTAGAGCTGATAGCTTATTAATTTGCCTTGCCATATATCCTACCCACAAATCTACCCACAAAATAAAAGCTGAACCAAGAAAACTATCAGCGACCACTTGCGAATAAGAATATCTATTATCCATTGAAAATCAAGAGTAATTTTAGCTAAAAAAGATTAATGGCGAACAGCAGAAAACAGTTAGTAAGAGGATTCTCCCTCCACCACTTCTAGCTAAATCAATTACTTATATGTGTAAAATGAGGGGGAGGCTCACAGGTGAGACAATCCCACATAATAATTGTGTAATGTAGGTATATATAAAATCTAGAAAAGGGCCGCTTCAAGTTTCGGGGTCAGCTTATAAAATTAGGATTGGGGTTATTCCTGAAGTTATCCTTCGTAGTATTACTCCACATATTACCATCATGCTTTCTTTTACCTATTTTCTCCTCCAGGTAAGATCTTATCGCCTTGATATCAGAAAAATAAAAATCATCCGTCATCCTTTTACCTGAGTTATTTATTATAGACCATATATGCAAATGCTCTGTCTGCCCCTCCAGAACGGTATATCTTTTATTATTAAACTCCTCGATTATTAATTTTTTTACATCCTTATATTCGGGAGATGTGGCCATAGTTTTTCCAAGCTTTGCTTCCAGCTCCTTGAACCCTATAGCACTATCTTTATCAGTCCAAAATTCAAGATCCTTAAAACTGTAATCCTGATAATGCCATAATTCAAAACCACCAAAGGAGTTCGCAATTTTTTTATAATCCTCAGGACCTATAGATAATTGCGGCTTTCCCTTTTTATCATTTACCAGGAATGTGTCAGTAAAAACAATATCTTTGGCATAAAGTTCGCGGGAGCCGATGCTTCTATTCACTAATGCAGACATTATACTGGCATGGAATTTGCCAAATACATCGTCCCAGGAATCACGCTTATGTTTATCAGGCGAACAATCGTCGTATAAACTCGCAAGGTGATCAAGGAAAAAGTCTATATCACCGGTAAGCCTTTCTTCCTTTATTTCCTTAGCAGAAACAACGGGATCATAATTTTTGATGTTATCCTGGATATATTTTTTAAGTATTGGCAGTGATTCCGGAAAGATCAGTAATTCCTGGGGGTTTTTATCTTCAACCGTCACCTTTAGGTCAAGCGCGCCCCTTACACTGCTGGGATCAGGCAATATCATATATTGCGTTTTAGGGCCGGCAATACCAGATCCTTCATACATTTTGATAAAATCTATACGGATCGTATCTAATGCTTTTTTTGCTTCCGGAAATAGAATGTTTACACCGATAGATCTCATCGCATCTTCTACATTAAGAGGCTGATTATCTTCCGGGTGAAGATTCTGTGATTGATAACGCGCCACCTGAGTTATCTGCATTATCTCTTCCAGGGCCTCTGGCGAAAGCGCCAACTCAGGGTGCTTCTTTCCCCTTACTAGGCACATAGGATTGCTAATCTCATAATGTTGTACTTTCGCGGGATTACCCTCTATCAACATGTTCTTCAGGCTATGATATAACGCCTTGTCACCGACCATATCACTGAATGCCTTATCACCTACGATCCAGTGAGCGGGAATCTTATCAATTCTTTTATGGTCAAGGTTTATGTTAAAATGCTTTGCGAACAGTCCTATGGCCTCAGGCGAAAATGCCAGCGTATTCTTTCTCTTTGCATTTACCATTGCTACAGATATCGGTTGGCCATCAAATGTTGGCTCCTTAACATCCTGAATATCTTTCAGGATGTTATTGAATGCTTTCTCTATTTCAAGATTCCAGCCCAATTCTTTTGTGACTCCTGATCTGCCTACCACCCACCCTTCTGGCAAACCTTCCTGCTTTATGTTCACGCCCTGAACTTTTATATGCCACTCTTCCCAGAACGCGGCGATATCTCTTCCGGTACTGTGGATCTCTACATTCTGCATATATGAGAACATATTTTTTTTCTGAGTGAAGGTACCACCTAATTCTATAGTGATGTCCATATTGTAACTCTCAGGATTCTCAACCGTACCGCCAGTGATCGCAATATGGTGAGAATGCGCAGGAACCACCTCAGCAAGAGTTTTGGATATTTTTTTAGGAGTATCATTTATGATAAAATCCTTTCTCTTTTCACCTTCTGGAAATATATGAAAGCCCCCTACTACGTTACCATACATAAGCGCATTCGGCAGGTCTTCATCAACGGCATTAACAATGAATGCAATTTTTCTATCATTCTTACGGTCAAGGCCAATGACCCTGCCAGGGCCCTGTATCTCTACTATTGGCGACATTGTGGGGCGAACCATAAGCGCTACTGAATATTCAGGCATGGTTATACTTTCCAAGGCCATATCAACACTGATGATAAGTTTTGGACGCAGCGTCTCTATATCCTGCATCCGTTGCTCCAGAATATCATTTCCAAGGGCGCTATGTATACAGATCACCTCATTCTC
>CAYRJW010000031.1:4823-9513 GCA_964424715.1 uncultured Rickettsiales bacterium
AACATCTGCTTGGCCATGCGCTCTAGTCTTTTTGCATGCGTTATACCGGCCGCGAAAATAAATCCTTTCTGGTCGGCGAATCTTACACCAGTTTCCTCATCAACATAATGCTTCATTAGCTGCAGGAAGGCATAGTCCCTCAGAAACCCTTTTTTAAGCATCGCATTTTCCAAGGCTTTCTGGTTGAAATCGCCAGCCGTAACTTCTATCTCACCCAAGGCTATATCTGTTTTTATCAGGATGTTCTTTATCGGAGCGATCCCGTTCCTGTTCACCGCCTCCACGTAGCCCATCTCAGCAAGAGGCTTTGCACCTTTGTAAAGCAATTGTGATATGGTGTGGCCTGAAGCGAACCTCTCTGAGGCTGTCCAGCTAAGGTTAAGAGTGTTATCCAGATAAGGAGCTATTACCAGTTTCATCCTAGGACCGGCGCAGCGATGTACTTCATCCGGTATAAGCATTAAACAATTTTCCGGAGATAGAATACCCTTTCTGGTCAGGTTCATGAATGATGAATTCGTGGTAACCAGCACATCCTTTTTCAACGCCTTTTCTTTCTGATCTTTATCGATAAGGCTATGATATCTGCCAACTCTTTCCTGTGGGATGCCAATAACTCCGCTAGTCAAGTCCTTCGCTATACTATTTACTGAAAGTCTTTTAGGTAAAATAACTACAATAGGTTTATTTCCAAGGGTATCCAGATTATTATCTTTGTGTTCAAGTGCGCCTTTAATGAGTTGAGCATACATGAATAATTTACCGGTTCTGGTAGGCATTACGATAAAACCTGATATGATATCGTTGTCCAGGTTCTCAAATATTCTATCCATTCGCTCGTGCTGATAGTCGACCAAGACATTAGGATTAAGGCCTTTTACATAAGACTTAATACCGACTACTAATTGTTTTATATGTTCTGTCATGTTCTCAATATTCCCCACAACATTATAACACAAAAAGGTTAATTAAGTGTTAACGGCAAAAAACGCCTTAAATATAATGTGTTAAGCGTGAAAAATCAAGGATATTAGCGAAGACGGACCTTGCAAGATAGACTGAATTAAATCCTTCAGACACTACCTAGTATTAGCCGCAAACTTCCTAGGCCCGCTGAAGCCCTGATCTAACAGGTTGGCGGTTAGTTTATCGCGGGATCTTGCGGTTATTCCGCCCATTACTACGGCGATGAGGTTCTTGTTGTTCTTTTCGGCACCTACTACCACGTTGAAGCCGGAGGCGCGGACATAGCCGGTTTTGGCGGCTTTAGCGCCTTTGTAGTTTCTCATCAGATCAGTGTGGCTGCTGTAATTAGCGCCTTTATAGGAGAACTGCTTTTGTGAAAGCATACCGTAATATTGAGGAAAATCGCGCTTCATGGCCATCATGAGTTTTGCCATATCTTTCGCGGTGGTTATCTGCTTCGGGTTGAACAGGCCGGAGGCGTTGACGAAATTGGTTTCCTTCATGCCAAGCTGGTGGGCGCGCTGGGTCATGATGCGGGCGAAATTACCTTCGCTCCTGCCTATTTTTTCGGCGAGTACAACTGCGGAATCATTGGCTGAAACCACAACAAGGCTTTGCACCAGGTTTTTAATGGTCACCTTCTCAAAAGGACGCAGGGCGATGTTGGTGCGCGGCTGTGATGCAGCGTGGCGCGATACGGTTACAGTATCGTTCATACTAAACTTACCTTGCTTCAGCGATTCAAAGGTAAGGTAAAGCGTCATTAATTTAGTAAGCGATGCCGGATAACGGTGCAGATCGGCGTTCTCCTGATGGATTATTGTGCCGGAACCGGCATCCACCACTAAAGAGGCGTATTTATTCGGGGATATGTAGTTTTTAAGGTAATTCTTGCTATAACCGGCCTGCGCGCTGCCTGTGGTGAGTAACAAAACAGTGGCTAGAAGATATATAAATATTTTGCTATGTTTCATAATAATCCGGTTCGTTTTGAGATAAAGAATTAAAATAACAAAAGGATATATAAAGTCCAACCTGAATATTGGTACTAAACTTCATATCACTATATCATATTCCAAGTGTATTTTCTATACAACTCTGCTATAAAACGAAAATTATGCAAAATCGTAACAATAATCCTCACGCAGCTTACTGGCTTTATGGCAAGCACCCGGTGCTTATGGCCCTACAGAATAAGGCACGCAAAATAAAAAGAGTGATCTGCACCCAGAATAGTTTTAACACGCTGACGGAAAAATTCTCTCCCGAAGAGATCAAGAAATTAAATGTGGAAATAGTGCTGGCCGATAAGATAGATAAGATTATCTTCAGCCGCGATATCATTACTCACCAGGGCATTGCGGCGGAAGTGTTCCCGCTGGAAGAAGTGGATATGGAATCACTTTTTGATGCAAAACTTATCGTGGCGCTCGATAAAATAACCGATCCGCATAATATCGGCGCGATAATGCGCGCGGCGGCGGCGTTCGGAGCGGCAGCGGTTCTAACACAGGAAAAGAACTCACCTCCGGAAAATGCAACTATCGCAAAGATTTCTGCGGGCAGTGTTGAAGTTATACCATATTTAAGAGTGAGCAGCCTGTGGATAAATCTGGAGAAGCTGAAAGAATATGGCTTTAAGGTAATAGGGCTGGATGGCTCGGCTCAAAAGACCATCAGCGAGGTTGCCGGAGCGGAGAAGATAATTCTGGTGATAGGTTCCGAAGGCAAGGGCCTGAGTGATAGTATAATTGAACGCTGCGATGAGCTGGCGAAGATAAATATCAACAGCAGTGTTGAAAGCCTGAACGCCTCGGTTGCGGCGGCAGTGGCTTTGTATGAGTTAACAAACTTATGAAAATGCAGGTTAACATATCACGCATAGAAGAGATAGTCGGTGACGATACCGATATGAAGAAAATGCTGATAAAAATGTTCATTGAATCATGTGGGCGCTGCATATTCAAATTGCAGGGCTCCGTTGATAATCCCGGCCCGGATAGCGAAAAGATATGGCATGATGTGAACCATGAATTAAAGGGTGCGGCCTATAATCTGGGGTTCAATGACCTTGGTGATCTGTGCAAGAAGAACGAAAATACAGTTCTCACACAAGCCGAAAAACAGGCGGCGATAGATATATATGAAAATGCCAAAAGCGAAGTTGAGATAATAGAAAGTAACTTATAATGCCGGATATACTGATCTCAAAAAAATCCGAAAAACTTATAAGATCCGGTTTTCCGTGGATATATAAGGACGATATAGTCAATAATAATTCCTCCCTTGAAATAGCCGAACCAGGCGAGTTATGCGGGATATCCGATGAAAAAGGTAAGAAGATCGCCTTGGGATATTTTAATCCAAAGACCAATATTTCTGCACGAATATTAAGTTTTGATACAAAACAAAAAGTAGATAAGGAGTTTTTTAAAGAAAAAATTTCAAAAGCAATCGAACGCAGAAAAAAATATTTTCCCCATATCCGTCATTGCGAGGAGGCATCGCCGACGCGGCAATCCAGAAAAGGTGATATTGGAACGACTGAATCGCCACGCTTCGCTCGCGATGACGAAGAGCGGTATTATTTCCGCGCCGTATATGGCGAAAGTGATGGCCTGCCGGGACTTATAATAGATATATATGGTGAATATGGCGTAGCACAGGTGAATTCTGCGGGAATGGAACTCCTGCAGGAACACTGGCTCCCTGCCCTACTGGAACTGGTAAATTTAAAAGGCGTTTACCTCGATGGCAGTTCCAAACACCGTATCCGCGAGGGCCTAAAAATAAACTCTGGCGTTATATATGGCGATATCCCTGAAATAATTCCGGTGATAGAAAATAATTTCACCTATTACGCCGATATAATAAACGGCCAGAAGACCGGCTGGTTCTATGATCAGCGCGATAACCGGAAATATCTGGCCTCACTGGCAAAGGGAAAGAATGCGCTGGATATTTACACCCATTCCGGAGGGTTTGGATTATTATGCGCGAAAGAAGGTGCAACTTCTGTGGAACTTGCCGATAGGTCGGAGCTTGGCTTAAGCCTTGCGGAAAAAGCAGCCAGCTCAATAAAGGATAAAATAAAATTCACAAAAGCTGAAGCCTTCGAGTTACTCGATGAATACAAACAACAGAATAAAAAATTTGATATAGTGAATGCCGACCCGCCCGCTTTCATCAAGAACAAAAAAGACATCGAAGCCGGCCTGAAAGGCTATGAGAAACTCACCCGCAAATGCCTGGCACTGGTTGCAGATAACGGAATATTCGCTATCTCCTCCTGCTCCTACTTCGCCCGCCCGGAAGCCTTCCAGAAAACCATCGAGAATGCCTTAAAGAAATATGGCAGGAAATTTGAACTGCTCCGTAAGTCCGGCGCAGATAAAGACCACCCGGTACACCCAATGCTGGCAGAAACTAATTATTTGAAATTTCTGGTTTACAGGCTGGATAACTAAACTAATAATTTTCGATTATAGAGAGTTATTTTATTGCGCGCTCTTTGTTTCTACCCTGTATAGCCTTTAGAAAATTATCTGTTTCGTTTATAAATTTACTAGCCTCTGCTTCTTCTGGCGTATAGCCGGCTTTTAACTCTTTAAACTCTCTTAATCTGTTGCAATGATCTGAAAATGGGGTTTCAGATGATTTCGATATTTCCTTGCGTAAATTATCACTGCCAAAACAGTCAAAAGCTTTTTCATAGAATATTTCC
>CAYRJW010000031.1:9596-15976 GCA_964424715.1 uncultured Rickettsiales bacterium
GTTTGCCATTCAACAACCTGACCTGCAGCACTTCTAAGCTTTTTAAGATTTTCTTTTGTAGAGTAATTATTATCGGTCATTTTTCCCCATAATTTTTGTATCACTGGTAACAGGATATACCAAAAAACCGCTTAAAACAACAATTTACTACGCTTTCTGATCGTCCGCATCCAGCCCGTACACGGTGTGCAGGGAGCGCATTGCCAGTTCCAGATATTCCTCATCTATCAGTACAGATATCTTGATCTCGGAGGTTGCGATAACGTGGATGTTTATGCCTTTTAGGGCGAGTGTTTCGAACATCTTTTGGGCGATGCCGGCGTGGGAGCGCATTCCCACGCCTATCACGGAAACTTTTACTACTGCGGTGTTCTTGTAGAATTCATCGTATTTCAGGCCGGATTTTTTTAGGGCTTCCTCGGCGCGGGTAATGTCGGTTTTTGCGACCGTGAAGGTCACATCGGCTTTTTTATCCTCTTTGGATACGTTCTGCACGATCATATCGACATTCACGCCGGCATCTGCCAGCGGGCCGAATATCTTTGCGGCAACGCCGGGAGTGTTCTCAACGCCTATCAAAGTTACCTGAGCATCATTACGGCTATAGGTTACGCCTGTTATCAATCTTCTTTCCACGACTTCCTCCTCTTCTACTAGTTGGGTTCCTTCTACATCTTCAAACGAGGAAAGAACCTGAGTTCTGACCTTATATTTCATTGCAAGTTCCACGCAGCGGGAGTGCAATACTTTCGCGCCTAGCGATGCCATTTCTAACACCTCTTCATAGCCTATTTTGCGCAGTTTGCGGGCTTTTGGTACTATGCGCGGGTCGGAGGTGTATACGCCATCGACATCGGTGAATATATCGCATCTGTCAGCACCAAGCGCTGCCGCTATGGCAACCGCTGAGGTATCGGAACCGCCCCGGCCAAGCGTTGTAACGCTTCTGTCCAGCGGGTCAGCTTCGGAAGTTACGCCCTGAAAGCCGGGAACAACGATAACTTTTGTTTTTAATTCGTTAAGGATGCGTGCAGTTTCAATTGATTCTATGCGCGCCTTGGAATGATCTGTTTCGGTTATGATAGGCAGCTGCCAGCCGGACATTGATTTCGCCGGGATGCCGATAGATTGCAGCTCCAGCGCCACAAGGCCTGCGGTTACATACTCACCGGAAGATACCACCGCATCATACTCACGTAGCGATTCAGGCGATACAAGGTTGGAAACACCTTCGCAGAAGCCTACCAAACGGTTGGTCTCACCACTCATCGCGGAAACCACCACCACAACTTTATTACCCGCGGTTATTTCTTTTTTGACCTTCTGCGCAACATTCTTGATGCGCTCGATATTGCCAACTGAAGTCCCGCCGAATTTTTGTACGATCAATGCCATATGCGGCGAAATATATTGGTAATGAAAAGAATTTCAAGAGTAATTTAAGAACCTTATCTGGTATATTGACACGCTATCTCAGGGAATTCAGCTTCCAGCGCGGTCGCGCGGGTTAGTTCTTCCTTGGAAAGTTTTTTACCAAGGTCATTTTTCATCGAAGCGGCGTAATCATAGCCGTTCTCGGCGGCTTTGCTGAAATAAGTGTATGCCAGCGTTCTGTCGTAAGGGATAGGCGTTCCCGGGCCGGAGATGCTTTGCGGGTTATGCATATATATCTGGCCTATTTCCACCATGCTGGCCTTATGGCCGTATTTGGCGGATTTGCAATAAAGGTTAAGCGCGCGAACATCATCATCGTTCAGTTTATCGTTACCGCAGCAGGCGGCCTTTCCGGCAAGGTACGAAGCTTCCACCTCACTCCATTTATCGGAGCGGAAGCCGTAATATCTATCGCGCGCTAGGTTCTCGCCTTGTTTCAGACGTTTTGGGATATCATCGATGCATGCGGTTACCGTGCAGCAAAGCACGATAAAAAGAAGAGACCGGAAATTACTTCTATAATTTTTTATATTCTGCCAGTATCGCATCGCCCATCTCGTTGGTTCCAAGTTTGGTGCAGCCTTCCTGCATAATATCGGCCGTGCGTTTTCCGCTTGCAAGAACGGCTTTTACCGCTTTTTCAAGCTTATCAGATTCAGCCGGCATATCAAAAGAGTATTTGAACATCATCGCCAAAGAAAGCACCGTTGCGATAGGGTTTGCGATATTTTTGCCAGCAATATCCGGCGCTGAACCGTGGATAGGCTCATAAAGCGCGCTGCATTTTTTGCCGTTATTCTCACCCAGTGAGGCCGATGGCAACATACCAAGGCTGCCGGTTAACTGCGCGGCAATGTCGGAAAGTATATCGCCGAAGATATTGTTGGTAACTACCACATCGAACTGTTTCGGGTTACGAACAAGCTGCATCGCGGCGTTATCAACATACATATGAGAAAGCTCCACGCACATGTTGTGATCGTGGTGATGCTCGCGGATAACTTCCTGACGCCATAATTCGGAAGCCACCAGAACATTCGCCTTATCAACCGAGCAAACTTTGTTGCGGCGTTTTTTGGCAAGCTCAAAGGCCACTTTTGCAATTCTTATAACCTCATGCGTTCTGTAAACCTCAGTGTTCCATGCCTTGCGTTCACCATTCCATAATTTCTTCATTCCCTGCGGGAAACCGAAATAGATACCGCCGGTAAGCTCGCGGACTATCATTATATCAAGACCGGAAACTATTTCTTTTTTCAAAGTTGAGGCATCAGCCAGTTCCGGAAACACTATCGCCGGGCGCAGATTTGCAAATAACTCAAGTGATTTGCGAATTGCAAGCAGCCCCTTCTCCGGCTTCTTCGCTGATTTGAGACCATCCCACTTAGGCCCGCCGACCGCACCGAGCAATATCGCATCTGCGGCTTTTGCGGCATCTTCAGTGGCTTTCGGGAATGGTTCACCATGATTATCAATAGCTATACCGCCAATATCGGCATATGAAATTTCAAATCTTTTCTTTTTTGAATTTATATATTCAAGTATCTTCACCGCCTCAGAACAAACCTCCGGGCCGATACCATCGCCTTTTAATATGAGTATTTTTTTCATGTGTCTAATTTTTGTTTATGAATTTTCAGGTTAAGTAATTCTTGGGAACTAGTCAACTATTGTATAAAAAACCTTCCCATTATGGTGTACCCACTTTCCCTCTCCCCATGCGGGAGAGGATAGATTATCTTAGCGAATTTAATGAGCTTAGAGAATCTTGGTGAGGGGGAATTCGTTACGAACACCTCACCCTAGCCCTCTACCGCAAGGGGAGAGGGAATTAAGAAGGCTTAACCGCCAGCCATGAATGATGGCCGCTCCAGTCTTTTATAACATGAAGTTCCAGTTTGTTGGCCGCAATAAATCTATCCACCTGCTCTATAACTTTCGGCCATTTTTCGCTGTAATCATCGCCGGAGATGATGCCGCCTTTCTTTACCTTCGGGAACCAGTCATAAAGCGTTCTCCCCTCCTCCTGCCCGGTATGGGCGTAGCCATCAATATAGATAAGATCAAAATATTCATCGGGAAAATCTTTTGCTGCTTCATCAAAGCGTTTTTTTATTATGGTGCTGCGCCCGGAGTAAGGTGCAAGTAAGGCGGCTGCATGCTGATATTGGGCTTCATCATGGCCTCTGTCGCCTTCGTACATATCGATACTGTAAAGATGAGAAAGTTTTGATTTGCGTAATAGTTTTTCGGAGAATTTTCCTTCCGCAACACCGAGTTCGGCGACCATGCTGCCAGGTTTTATGAGGGTTGTAATATCATCGCGGGAGGTGAATTTTATAATATTCGGGAGCATAATATCAAATGGCCTACCGAGCCGTAGCCCGCCTATGTTCTCGCCGAACTACGGCGTGGCAGCCTTCTTCTAGATTCGTTTCAAGTAAAACTTATCAAGGCGAAGGCTGGAGGCCGGTGGGAGAATCGAACTCCCGTATGCGGGATTTGCAGTCCCGCGCATTACCACTTTGCTAACCGGCCATTGGTGTGGTGTCTGGGTGATTTAGTTTATTTAAGTGTATATTGCAATAATTAAGTGGTTTTTACCTTATCAGCTTCCTGACCTCCGCCGCTGTAAGGGGCTTTGCGCCGCTGGTCTTTACCAGTTGGGCTACAAGGTCGGCGTTGCTTTCGACCACTTCGTTATTTTCATCTAAATGGTTGTTCTCGAAGCCTACCCTTGCGTTACCGCCATGTTTGAAGGCTTCCTGCATGCAGGCATTCTCGTTGCCGCCGAAGGCGCAGACGGCCCACAGTAATTTTAAACCGGTCTTTTTGAGGGTTTCGACGAATGGGAGCAGATCTTGCGGCTGGGCGTAATTATCGGCGGTGGCTACGCGTTGTTTTTTGCCGAGGACAAAAAGTACAAAATCATGCGCAGACGGGATTATTCCGCGTTTTTTCAGGTCGGCAAAATATTCCAGTTCAGCGGGGCTATAGATTATATATTGCGGCCATATCTTATTTTCAGCCAGCCACCAAAAGAATTTCTTTGCGGAATCCTCATGCGCCGGAGTTGGCACTAATTCACGGATAGCACAGGAAACTGCTTCCGGCATTAATGCGCGCACCATTTCTATCTGTTCTTCCGGTTTGTAAATATCGCAGGCTTCGGTGGTAGCCTGAATTATTATTTTATCGCCCACTTTCGCTTTTATAGCGGCGATAGCTTTTTTGTAGGTTTCAACATCCAGTGTGTGTCCTTCATTCTCGCTACGCACATGCAGATGGATAATGCTTGCCCCGGCAGCGGCGGAAAGGCTAGCCTCCCGCGCCAGTTCCTCCGGCGATAGCGGTATCTGCGCAAGATCGCTTTTTGTTTTTCTGGCACCGTTCGGGGCGATCATTATCAATGGTCTGTGCATGCTATGCCGCCTTTTTTATATCGGCAAAAACCTGGTTCATGGAGGCTTTGAATTTATCCACTATCTCTGCAATATGAGTTTCATTTATGATAAATGGTGGTGCAAACATAACGTGGTCACCGGTCTTTCCATCGATCGTGCCGCCCATTCCATATACGCACAGGCCGTTATTCTGCGCGGCGGATTTAAGTTTTGCGTTTATTTTCTGTGATGGGTCGAAGGCTGCTTTTGTAGCTTTGTTGGAAACGAACTCCATACCGATGAAATGACCACGACCACGGATATCGCCAACGAATTCATGCCCTGCAAACTCTGCTCTCAGGGCTTTTATCAATTTATCACCCATTACTTTAACATTTTTAAGAAGACCATCGCGCTGGATTATCTCTTGCACTTTCAGTGATGATGCACATGCAACTGCATGGCCAAGATATGTGTGACCATGCTGGAAGAAACCGCTACCATCGCGTATCGCATCATGAATTTTTCCGTGTACCATCACCGCGCCTATTGGCTGGTAACCGGCACCTAAGCCTTTTGCGACGGCGATAAGATCGCCGCTTATGCCTTCTTCCTCGCAGGAGAATAATGTTCCGGTGCGGCCCATTCCGCACATCACTTCATCAAGTATCAATAGCACATCATATTTATCGCATATCTCGCGAATACGTTTGAAATAGCCTTTTGCAGCAGTTACGCAGCCAAGCGTTGCGCCAACCACTGGTTCAGCAACGAATGCCGCAACATTATCAGCGCCTAGTTCAAGTATCTTGGTCTCAAGCTGGTTGGCCATGCGCAGGCCGAATTGTTCCTCGCTTTCGCCTTCGTTCCTGTAGCGATAATCATAGCACGGATCTATATGCGACATTTCGATAAGCAGGCTTGCGAATTGCGCCCGGCGGAGTTTATTGCCACCAGCGGAAAGAGCGCCAAGCGTATTACCATGATAACTCTGCCAGCGGGCGATGACCTTGCTTTTTGTTTTACGGCCGATCTCCTGATAATATTGTACCGCCATTTTAATGGCCGCTTCCATCGCTTCCGAACCGCCGCTTACCAGATACACTCTATCAAGCCCTTTCGGCGCTTTGGAAACCAGAAAATCAGCAAGTTTTTCCTGTGCCTCGGTGGTAAAAAAACTTGTATGCGCATAAGCAATTTGATTGACCTGACGGGTAATCTCATCGCGCACTTCCTGATTGGAATGCCCAAGGCACGAAACCGCCGCCCCGCACGATGCATCGAGGTAGCGCTTACCGCTTGAATCTATGATATAAGGCCCATCGCCGCCCACTGCGGTCGGGTAGTTCGTTTTTAGGTGACGGTGGAATATATGTGTCATGAAGTTTCCTGTAAATTTGCAGGAATCTTATATAAACAGCCTGATATGTCAACCGAAAGGCTATTTCAGCTCTGTTAGGGAGATATTTTTTATCAGCTCTCTGGGTGGAATGCCAATTCCCGGATTTAATATATTGTTAGGGTCGAAAGCTTTTTTTATAGCGGTGATGGCCTTTAACTGCT
>CAYRJW010000032.1:0-15800 GCA_964424715.1 uncultured Rickettsiales bacterium
TGGGTGAGGGCGCAGTATAATATATAGCCGCCGCTTGTGTGCATAAGCCCCTTTGGCCTGCCGGTGGAGCCGGAGGTGTAGAGAATGAAAAGCGCATCCTCAGCATCCATTTCCTCGCATTCGCAGTCCGGGGAGGCTTTGGCGTATTCCTCGTGATACCAGAAATTATTTTCATGCCACGCAACATCGTTGCCGGTTCTTTTCACTACCAGAACTTTTATGTTGGAGAGTTCTTTTATCGCTTCATCAACACTGGCTTTCAGAGGAACTTTCTTGCCGCCGCGGACACCTTCATTGGCAGTTATCACGAATCTGGATTTGCCATCTTCGATGCGGCCTTTCAGAGCCTCGGAGGAGAAGCCGCCGAATACTACGCTGTGGACAGCGCCAATACGGGCGCAGGCGAGCATTGCATAGGTGGCCTCGAGTATCATGGGCATGTAGATGGTGACGACATCACCTTTTTTAACGCCCATGTTTTTAAGGATGTTGGCGAATTTGCAGACCTCGTTCTTTAGTTCGGTGTAGGTGATGTGGCGGGAATCTTCGGGGTTGTCGCCTTCCCAGATTATAGCTGTTTGATTCGCCCTTTCCGGCAGGTGTCTGTCGACACAGTTATAGCATACATTAAGCTTTGCGCCGCTGAACCATTTTATGTGGAGGTTATTTTTATCAAAGGAATAATCGCTTACCTTATCCCATTTCTTTATCCATGAAATTTCTTTGCTGGCTTGTTCAGCCCAGAATTCATCAGGGTTCTCGATGGAATGTTTATACCATGACTCGTAAGTTGCTTTATCTATCAGGGGCTTTCTGTCGGCCTTTAGTAATGGATAAAGTTTTTCGGTCATGAGCTTACCTCATCGGCTGGCCGGAAGGTTGGGTGTATATCTGCATCTGTTCCACCGGCTGGGTAGGGGCGTTTACCGGCTGTAACATTGTTGGTTGTGGTGGCTGCGGTATCATGACAGGCTGCACAGGCTGAATGGCCGGCTGGATCATGGCGATAGGTTGTTCATAGTTCAGCGGGTTGTTATAGGCTGGCTGTAATGATGCCGGGAGGTTTATAGTTTTTGATATTGTAACGATAGCCAGTTGCTCACCCGGAATAACAGGTTGTTGTGGTGCCGGGATCATCTGTGGAGCGACAGGAGCGGGCACAGGTTGCGGTGCCATCATGTTCATGGTGGTAGGCATTGGCGCTGGCATCTGCGGTGCCGCTTGCATTTGTGGTGCTGGCTGCGGAACCGGCATTTGTGGTGGCTGCTGCTGGACATTCATGAAATCCGGTGCGGCATTTTGCGGCATTGCTATACCGGGAGCGGGGTTCTGGTTAACGAAAACTTCCGCCTGTGGAGGTTGTGGGGCTTGTGGTTGTTGGTTCGTATCCAGCATTTGCGGTTGGGCGTAATTCTGGTTCACCGGGGTTCTTTGCGCGCCACCGAGCTTAGGCTGTAGCTCGTTCTTATCCTTGCCGAATAGCCATGAGCAGGATGATGTTAGTAATGTTATGGCAACAATTGAAATTACGGAAAAGTTTTTCATATAGAGCATAGCCCCCTTTAATTGATAAATCGACCAGCAGATTATTAGATTATGAATTCGCCTGCAATAGAATTCTGCGGTTTTTACGTCTTAATATCTCGGTTCTGGCCGAGGTTATGAAGAGTGAAAGGAACAGGAAGATAAAGAACGCGAACATCAGCAGAAGCGGGGTTAGTATGGAGCTGGCGATAGCGGGAGTATCAAGCCGCATTACGCTTGCGGGCTGGTGCAGGGTGTTCCACCATTTTACGGAGAAGCGGATGACGGGTAAGTTAACAAGCCCGACAAGCGCAAGCACGCTGGTGGCACGGGCGGCTTTTTCCTCATCCTCGAAAGCATTATATAGTATATAGAGGCCGATATAGATGAAAAATAATATCAGCATGGAAGTAAGCCGTGCATCCCAGGCCCAGTAAACACCCCAGATAGGACGCGCCCAAATGGCGCCAGTGATAAGGCATATCAGCGAGAATGTAGCGCCGATAGGGATAAGCGACCTTACAAAAATTCCCGATAGCGGGTTTTTCCAGATAAGGAATGATGCGGCGGAAACGGATATACTTATATATATAGCCATAGAAAGCCACGCTGACGGAACATGGACATACATTATACGCACCGCTTCACCTTGCTGGTAATCCGCGGGGGAGGCGTATAGTGCGAAATATATTCCTATGAAAAAAGATATTACGCACAATATGGAAAACGCCGGTAGTGCGTATTTGCTGAATCTATTGAATCTTGTGGGTGTTATCCAGTATTGCATAATTTAGCTGATAGTGCTGGTGTCAGTGTTATCTTTAATAAATTTATCCAGTACCGCATTCACAAACCCGGTTTCCTGCGAGCCGAAGAATTCGGAGGTTATCTTTAAATATTCATTTATCAATATCGGGCGATCGGTCTTGGTATCCATTGTCAGTTCGGCTATGGCAATGCTGAGAATGGCCAAAAGCAGGGGGTTTATTTTTTCGATGGTTTTGTCAGCGCCTAAATATTTTTTGATGGTCGTCTCGATAGCAGGTTTTTCCCTAATGCAAAAATCAAGAAGTTCTTCGGAGAATTTTCTTTTTATCTTTACACTTTCTTTCTGCAAAAGTTCAAAAGCAGCATTCATTGCAGAATCTTTGGTCTGCTGTTTATCGATGAGCATGCTGTAATAACTTTGCGAAGCTGAAAGTCTTGCGGCGGATTTCGGATTTGTTTTTGGCACTTTATTCCTTTTTGTTAACTCGTAAATTTTGTTTTAATATTGATCAATTCAATACACGCCTTGGCCGCCGACCCACCTTTGTTTCCCTTGGTTGTGGAGGCGCGTTCCCAGGCTTGTTCTTCGTTCTCTACGGTTAGTATTCCGTTGCCTATCGCTATATTTTTATTTATGGCGAGGTCATTTATTCCGCGGGAACTTTCGTTCGATACTATTTCGAAATGATAGGTCTCACCACGGATAACGCAACCGAGTGCAACATAGCCTGAATAGGCACCGCTTGCATTAGCAAAATTTATTGCGGCCGGAATTTCGAGAGCGCCCGGAACGAATAATCTTTCATATTCCATGCCGGCTTTATTGATCTCGGCGATGGCACCGCTGGCCAGTTCTTCGGAGAGGTCCTCGTAGAAGCGGCCTTCAACCAGTAAAATCTTCATATTCAAAAAATATTTTAATTCAAGTAGTTAGCTTATAAACCACTAGAATTGAGAGTGCAACTGGTTTCTGCGATGTTCAAATGAAATGAAAAGGCAAGAAAAAAAAGTAAAAGATTTTTCATTTTTCTCTTGCGTTTGCATTTAAATGGATATTTAGTATGTCTACAATGCGCTTAGGGGCTTGGTTCTAACGGTCTGATCTCTTAAGATGCTTGTTTTCACTTAAACATAATAAGGAGAATAACTGTGAATAAAACTCAACTTATCGAAAACGTAGCGAAAGCAACAAAAGGCACAAAAGCTGATGCAACTCGTTACATTGATGCAGTGATCAATTCAATCCAAGCATCTCTAAAAGGTGGCAAAGAAGTACGTCTAGTTGGTTTCGGTACTTTCTATGTTGCTAACAGAAAAGCTACTACTGGCCGTAATCCTCGTACTGGCGCTCCTATCAAAATCAAAGCGTCTAAACAACCTAAATTCCGTCCAGGCAAACAACTTAAACAATCTGTTAACAGATAGTTTATTAGTTGTTAAAACTGATTCGAGAAAGGGCACGGAGATTTCCGGGCCCTTTTTTTTATGCGAGGTACTTAAAACCTTTGGTTTTAAGTATGTAATATGGGCAAATTTTTTTAAGGGCGGCCTTAAAAAAATTAGACGCTGCCGCTTTTTGTTTTATTTTTTATTTAAATAAAATAACTGTTTCCCCGGATTTATTCCGGGGTCCAGTGGTTAGGCATATATATAATTTTAATATTTACCTATAAACAAGACTTGCGACTGGACCCCGCAACAAGTGCGGGGAGACATGTGGGGTGAGTTGTATTTCAATTAAATCCTAAACACATATCCCTTACCGCGTGAGGTCTGGATGAATCTTGGGGCTTTGGGGTCGGACTCTATTTTTTTGCGGAGGCGGGTTACCTGGACATCTACGGAGCGTTCGGAGATGCCGTGGAATTTGTTGGCAAGTTCGAACCGGTCTATGGAGATATTTATATTATTGCAGAACAGGGCCAGAAGGTCGGCTTCGCTGGAGCTTAGGGGTATGCGCTCTTGGTTCTTTGTTAAAATATAATTTTCAAGGTTGAATTCAAATTCGCCGAATCTTACTATTTTTTTGCCGGTGGCAGGGGAGCCAAAACGGCTGATGAGCTTGGTAACACGTAGATATAATTCCTTCGGCTCGAAGGGTTTTTGCAGATAATCATCGGCGCCGGATTCAAGGCCTTCGATGCGGTCGCTTATCTCGCCTTTGGCGGTGAGCATTAAAACGGGGATATCTTTTTCCGCTTTTAATTTTTTGGTGAATTCTATGCCGGTCTCGCCGGGCATCATTACATCGGCGATCACCAGCGAGTAATTGCGTGCGGCAAGCATTTCGCGGGCGATGCCGGCATTCTCGGCAGTGTCGGCCTCAAGACCCTGATTTTTCAGGTAGGCTTGCAGCAAATCCCTTATCTTGCGGTCATCATCAACTATTAAAATATTATTCATGATCTCAAATACATTGATTTTACTGAATAATTGTTTATATCAGCATTTATAAAAATTTAAATTAAAAGTGACTATCAGAGGAATAAAATGACAAATACAGCAACATCAGTAGATTTCGGGCAGCCCTTCGATAACCGTGATGGGAAAATATGGTTCGATGGCGAGATGGTTGAATGGAACGATGCAAAGATACATGTGCTGAACCACGGCCTGCATTATGGGTCATGCGTGTTTGAAGGGGTTCGGATATATAACGGTAAACCATTCAAGCTGAAGGAGCATAGCGAGCGCCTGATAAAATCAGCCGAAGCGCTGGGCATGAAAGTTACTTATACGGTTGAAGAGCTGAACAATGCCTGCATGGAAGCCTGTAAAGCGCGTGGCGTTGTGGATGGTTATATCCGTCCGCTGGCGTGGAGAGGTTCGGAGCAAATGGCCGTTCTCGCCGATAAATCAAAGATACATGTTGCCGTTGCCGCATGGAGCTGGCCGAAATATTTCTCGAAGGAAGCGATAGAAAAGGGCCTGCGCCTGACATTCTCTGATTGGAAACGCCCAAGTCCGGAAACTGCGCCAACCAGCTCCAAGGCGGCAGGTCTTTATATGATATGCACGCTGACCAAGAACAAATGCGTTGCCGAAGGCTATGACGATGCGCTGATGCTTGATTATCGTAATTACGTTGCCGAGGCTACGGGGGCCAATTTCTTCATGCTGGTGAATGGTGAGTTACATACGCCGATAGCTGATTGTTTCCTGAATGGTATAACGCGCCAGACTGTTATCGCGTTAGCTAAATCACTCGGAATAAAAGTTGTTGAGCGCCACTTTGGCGTTGAGGAACTTGCCACTGCACAGGAAGCGTTCCTGACCGGCACAGCTGCGGAGATAACGCCTATCGGTTCCATTGAGGGCAAATACGGCAATTTCAAATTCACCGTTGGTGAGACCACCAAGATGCTGATGGAAGAATATACAAAATTGGTTAAGGCTTGATTTTTACCCTATCCCTGAGCTTCAGGGATAGGGAGGGGTGAGGGTTGTGGTGAGGTCATATATCTCATGTAATCCCTCACCCAGCTTCGTCTAAGCTCATTACATTCGCTAAGACTTCGCATCCCTCTCCCTTTAGAAAGGGCGAGGGCAGTATAGTTATTAATCACACGGGCAGATATCAAATTTATAGCTTAGCATCAGCATAACTGATTCCGTGCGTTCGGCCTTGGCATCTTCCGCTTTCCAGCCTACGCTGGCTTCAACATCTTTCATCACTTCATAGCCTACGGCGAAATTATAATATTTGGTACGCGGGTGGGCTTCGTTGGAATCCTTATCAGTTATGTTGGTTGCCAGAAATGCTTTATCGTAATTCAGGCGGGTGCCGAGATTGTAATAGAATATCCGGCGGCCTGCGCGGCCATCGGCGTTTATATCGCTGGCATATTCGGCGATGACATCCATATTTACTTGTTTGGTGAAGGAGAAATTCTTTTTCAGGCCGGTGGTTAATATATTTTCGTCGGATTCTGCTATCGCGCCTTGTTTCTGTAATGCATAACCGAAATTCAGCAATGTATTGCCTAGCTGCGGGAGGTTGATGCGGTAATTTATGGCGAAATTGTTGAAGGCCTCAGTATTGCCTGCGCCGCGATCATCCTCATCGATATTATTACTGACGCTGTAAAGCGCGCTATCGCTTAACATGGTATCGGCGAAGAAGGTGCTGATATTTATGGTCTGGTTATCGGTTATTTTATAGCCGAAACCGAAGCCGAGTTTTTCCTCTACCGCATATTCCTCGGCGGCTTCGTGGGCCCATACCAGCGGGTAATCATGATAATCAAAAGCAACCATCGGCGCTATCTTTCCGGCGTAGATATTGGCTTTGCCGAATTTATGTTCGAGGAAAAACTCCTTAAGGCGGATGCCGTGATGCTGGAAGGTAGTGTTGTCTGCCGGATCATTATTACCGTGGCTGTGGGCATGCTCGTGAGTGAGTTGCACGGCGGCATTTAGGGAGGTGGCATCGTTAAAATTATAATAGATATCGGTGTGAGAATGGGTGCTGATATCGTTGAACTCGCTGGAACGCGCATCGGAATCATAATTGGCGGCGTTTATCAGGTTGATATCACCATGTGCGCCAAAGCCGTTTATCTTCGGTCGGTAATGCGATTCTCCATGAGCGTGGGCGGATGTTGAGTAAAGGGAAGTGAGTAGGGTGGTTAATATAAGTTTCTTCATTGTGAACTCCGTGAATTGAATATTATTTGTTAGAAAATATTGGTGGTCGACCATTCGGGAGTATCTCAGTTCTCTTTTTTCCTCGTCATCACATTCTGCGTCATTCCAGCGAAAGCTGGAATCTAAAGCGCTTCAATGGGTTAATAGATCCCCGCTTTCGCTGGGATGACGCATCATGGGAGGGATGTTCAGCTTAGATACTGCCGATTATCAGGAGTGCAGAGGCGGTGCGCGGGAGGATTTGTGGAAGGAGCTTAAGCCCTCAAACTTAAGGGCGGTGGGATAAGGGGTTATCGCGCCTTTGTGCAGGGCGGTTATGTAAAAGGAGTGAGTATTATTTATATATTGCGAATCGGAAGCAGGGGCAGAACTGGCGATATCTATATGTTTTTTGAGTTTTTGTTTTTGTTCCTGATCAAGCCTTTCAAAAGTGCTTACATAGAATTTTTTGCTGTTGTTACCGGTACAGATAAAGACCTTATCACCAAGCAGTTTGGATAATTCACTGAAATTATTTTTATTGTGGGAATTGGTGGTAGCCGAAAAGCCTGACAAAACGGCGTTCAGCAGGAATGTTAAGGTCAGGAATGTAAGTAGGTATCTTTTCACGGGCGGGGTTATAACATCACCGCCCGTGAGTTTCAATCAGAAACTATTTTGCTTCAGCGGGAGCGGTCGCTTTTTTAGCTTCGTATTCTGCTTTGCGGTCTTTTTTTAGGTTAGCTTTTTCGGCATCTGAAAGTTCGCCGTCTTTATCGGCATCGTACTTGGCAAGAGCTTCGGCGCGACGGGCTTTATATTCGGCTTTCCTTGCATCGCGGAAGGTCTTTCTTTCTTCTTTTGTTATTTTACCATCTTTGTCGCCATCAAGCTTGTTGAACATTCTTTCATTGGCAGCAGAGGATTCAGCGCGGGTTATTACGCCATCATGGTCCGTATCGACTTTGTTCATCATGCGGCCGTGATGCCCGTGCTTTTTTTCGCCGCCATGTTCAGCAAAAGATGCAGCAGAAGCGCTTAATATAAGTAATGCAGAGGCCAGAAATAATTTTTTCATATAGTTCCCTTGGTTGATTGTTGTACAGTAATTATAGTAGTGGTTGTATTAAATGTAATTAAATAAATATTAATTACGTTTAATTTTCTTAAGTTCTATCTCCTCGCCATCGATCTCGACGCTTACTATATCGCCGTCTTTTATCTTGTTCTCAAGTAGGGTGGTGGCGAGTTTGTTCTGCAGTTCTTTCTGGATAACGCGGCGAAGTGGGCGGGCGCCATATACGGCATCGTAGCCTTTTTCGGCAAGCCAGTTGCGGGCGGTGTCGGAAAGATTCAGGGTGATGTTCTTGCCGCTGAGTATCCGTTGCAGGTCGGCGACCTGAATATCCACTATTCCTGCCATGTCAGAGCGTTTTAGTTTGTTGAACAGTAATATCTCATCGATACGGTTCAGGAATTCCGGGCGGAAGGCCTTTCTTACGGCATCCATTACTTTCGGGCGGGCTATCTCTATATCATCTTCCTCGGCAAGGCCGGCGATATATTCAGAACCGAGATTTGAAGTTAATATTATTATGGTGTTGGAAAAATCAACAGTGCGGCCCTGTGAATCAGTTAAGCGGCCATCATCCAGCACCTGTAATAAAATGTTAAAAACATCCGGGTGGGCCTTTTCCACTTCATCGAACAATATAACGCGATATGGGCGGCGGCGGACGGCTTCGGTGAGCGTGCCACCTTCCTCATAACCGACATAGCCGGGAGGCGCGCCTATCAGGCGGGATACGGAATGTTTTTCCATATATTCGCTCATGTCGATGCGGACCATCGCATCCTCATTATCGAACATGAAAATACTGAGTGCTTTGGTAAGTTCTGTTTTGCCGACACCTGTAGGCCCAAGGAACAGGAATGATGCCAGCGGGCGGCGATGATCCTGTAAACCGGCTTTACTACGGCGTAGCGCATCGGAAACGGCTTGGATAGCCTCATCCTGCCCGATGACCTTTTTGCGTAGGTTATCTTCCATGTGGAGTATCTTATTCTTCTCGGCCTCCATGAGTTTTTCGGTAGGGATACCGGTCCATTTTGCTACCACGGCGGCGATGTCATCTTCATTCACCGCTTCGGAAATGAATTGGAAATCTTTGTTATTTTCCAGTTCCTCAAGGCGCTTTCTCAGGCCGGGGATAACGCCATAGGTAAGTTCGCCGGCCTTGGCAAGGTTGCCTTCGCGTTGCGCGATCTGTAAGTCGGTGTTGGATTGTTCAAGTTTTGTTTTTAGCGTTTTTACCTCGGTGAGTTTGGATTTTTCCTTTTCCCACGCTTTGGTAAGTTCGCCGGTGGTGGCTTCAAGTTTTTTGAGTTCTTCTTCAATTTTTTTCAACCTGTCTTTAGAAACCGTATCGCCTTCTTTCTTCAGCGCTTCTTTTTCTATTTTTAGCTGGATTATCTTTCTGTCCAGTTCGTCTATCTTTTCTGGTTTGCTATCTACCTGCATGCGCAGTTTGCTGCCTGCTTCATCGATAAGATCAATGGCCTTATCCGGGAGGAAGCGGTCAGAGATATAGCGGTTTGAAAGGGTTGCAGCGGCAACAAGGGCTTCATCTTTTATTTTTACGCCGTGGTGAACTTCGTATTTTTCTTTCAGGCCGCGGAGGATGGAAATGGTATCCTCAACGCTTGGCTCACCTACAAATACCGGCTGGAAGCGGCGGGCGAGGGCGGCATCTTTTTCGATGTTCTTGCGGTATTCATCGAGCGTGGTTGCGCCGATGCAGTGCAGTTCGCCGCGGGCAAGGGCGGGTTTTAACAGGTTGGAGGCATCCATTGAGCCTTCAGCCTTGCCTGCGCCTACCAGATTGTGAATTTCATCAATGAACATTATGGTCTGCCCGGCATCGTCTATTATTTCTTTTAATACGGATTTCAGGCGTTCCTCGAATTCGCCGCGGAATTTTGCCCCGGCTATAAGCGCGCCAAGATCTAGCACCATTAGTCTTTTATCTTTCAGATTCTCCGGTACATCGCCCGCTATCATGCGGTTGGCGAGGCCTTCTACTATCGCAGTTTTGCCAACGCCGGGTTCGCCGATAAGTACCGGGTTATTTTTTGTGCGGCGGGAAAGCACCTGCATGGTGCGGCGTATCTCCTCATCGCGCCCGATGACGGGATCCAGCTTGCCCTCGCGGGCTTTTGCGGTTAGGTCCACCGCGTATTTTTCCAAGGCCTGATAGTTATTTTCTGCTGACATAGAATCCGCCTTTTTTCCTTTTCTTATAGTTTTTATTGCATTCCTGACCTTATCTTTTGTCAAGCCTGCTTCAGTTAATATTTTGTAACTTTCGTTAGATCCATCTTCAAATATAGCCTCAAGGAACCGTTCGGAGGTGCCGAATTCGTCTTTATTCTTGACCGCCAGATCATGGGTGAGATCAAGCAGCTTGCCGAGTTTTGGGTCCATATATAACTGCCCCTCGGCGCTGCCGGAGACCTGTGGCAGCCTTGCAAGTGCAGCATTCACTTTGTTAAGGAAATTATCGGGGGAGATATTATTCATCTCCATGATCTTGCGGTTTACGCCATCTTTCTCCGGCGCGAGCAATTCCTTCAGAATGTGGAGGTCGGTAAGTTGCTGGTTCTTGTTCTTAACAGCAAACGCTCCGGCGGCCTCTACGGCTTCCTGAAAATTATAAGTGAATTTGTCCGGTTTGAATCCCATGCCACAAATCTAGGGCGGGAAAATAAAAATTCAATGGGGGGTTAGTAAGTTACCTTCAGAATGGTGATAAAACTATTATTATACTCCCGCTGGTCAAGCAGGGTGTATGGGGCGAAGGGGGTGAATCTTTCTTTTATGCTGTGTTCGCAGATCACTACGCCGCCATCGCGGGCCCACATATTTGCCGCAAGCGATTGCAGAGTGGGAACGATGAGGTCCTTGTTATATGGGGGGTCGATGAATATCACATCGGCCTTGATGCGTGGTGAGGGAAGCTGAACAGCGCTGGAGCGGACGAACAGGCAGTTTTCATATGCGCCGAGTTTCTGGGCGGATTTTTTTACCATGTCTAAGGTCTGGCCGTTCTTATCGACGAATATAAGCGTTTTTGCGCCGCGCGAATAGGCCTCAAAACCGACTATGCCGGTGCCGCAATATATATCGGCGATGACCCTATCCCGGATAAGGCTTGGGTTTTCCTCGGTAAGGAAATCTATCTCATGCAGGAATTTTGAATGTGAAAGCAGGTTGAACACTGCCTGCCGCGTTTTGCTGGATGTAGGGCGCAGGGAGCCTTCTTTGTCCTTGAAGGAAAAGACCTCTCTGTTCTTTAATGTTCCGGCGGTTATGCGCATTTTTATTTTACCTTTATCAATGCGTGCTTCTTCTTGCCGGCAGAAAGTTTTATGATGCCTTCTTTCAGGTGTGAGGAATTAACTATTAAACCAATGTCAGATATTTTTTCATCATTTATGCGCACGCCGCCGCCCTGTATCAGTTTTTTTGCCTCGCCGTTACTTTCGACCAGTCCGGCATCTTTGAATAACTGGGCGATAGGGATGCCGGTTTTAATTATCCCTTTTTCCAGTTTTAATTCAGGGAGGTCATCGCCAACACCACCCTGTTCAAAAACCTTGCGTGCGGTTTCCTCAGCGGCCTTTGCGGCTGCTTCGCCGTGGAGTAGTTTGGTAACTTCATTGGCTAAAACTTTTTTGGCCTCGTTGATATTACCGGCCATTACTCTTTCAATATCTTCAAGCGAAAGTTCGGTGAATAGTTTTAAAAATCTGCCGACATCCTTATCTTCCGTATTGCGCCAGTATTGCCAGTAGTCGTTTGGTTTTAGTAATTCGGCATCAAGCCATATTGCGCCATCAGCGGTTTTGCCCATTTTTGCGCCGGAGGAAGTTGTGAGTAGCGGTGTTGTCAGGCCAAAAATATCATATAAAAGCGAATATTCTTCTTTTACTTTTTTATGAAATTCTTTTTCATCAGACTTCCAAAGAGCTGAGTATTCTTTCTTTTTTTCTTCAATGAAGTTTTTGCGGTGGTTCTCAGGCTTCATCTTCTGGAACAGGTCTGTTCCGCAGGTAATATTGCCCCACTGGTCACTGCCGCCGATCTGAAGTCTGCAGCCATATCTTTTGTTCAGTTCTATGAAATCATAAGCCTGGAAGATCATGTAATTGAACTCCAGCAGAGAAAGTTCATTGCCCCCTTCCAGCCTGCGTTTCGCGGTTTCCATTGTTATCATTCTGTTAACGGAAAAAAGCCTGCCGACTTGCTGAAGGTAAGATAAGAAGTTAAGTTTACTAAGCCATTTATCGTTATCAACCAGATCGTAATTCTTCAGGAATTTATCAAAAACCTTCCTGATGCCCTTCATGTTGTTTTTAATATCCCTGTCAGAAAGCATCTTGCGGCTTTCATCCTTCCCGCTTGGGTCGCCTATTTTTGTAGTGCCGCCGCCGAGCAGGGTGATGGGTTTGTGGCCGCATTTCTGGAGCCAGCGGAGTATCATTATTTGCATCAAACTGCCGGCGTGTAGGCTTGCTGCGGTGCAGTCGAAGCCGATATAGGCAACGGCAGGTTTTTTGTTTTTTTCGCAGGTGGAAAAATAATTATCCAGACCCTCAAAATCAGTGCAGTCCTGAATGAAGCCGCGCTGTTGCAGGGTGGTTAAAAAGTTGGATTTAAAGTTATGTGCGGTCATTTTAAATTATCAATTAATCTTGTTTTGTCTATCCACGCGGCTGCGAAAACCCTTGTTTTATCAGTCGCTTTAGTGGTTTGTTCCAGCGTATCTTCTTCTCTGGCCTCAATATAATCGATTTTTGAGAATCCACTATCTAATAAATCTTTTTGGGCTTTTTCTAAAGTTTTTTCGATATTGGCGTTGCCATTTTTTATTTCAGCCAGCGCATTTTTTAATATTACGTTCAGTTTGCCGGCTATAAGGCGCTGTTCTGGAGTAAGGTATTTATTGCGGGAACTCATGGCTAGGCCGTCCGGCTCGCGGATTATAGGTGCTCCGATAATCTTTATATTCGGAAAATTTTCTTTGAGGATGAATAATTGCTGAAAATCCTTTTCGCCGAATATGGCGATATCGGGTTTTACTATATCGAATAATTTGCCTACCACCTGCACCACACCGGCGAAATGACCGGGGCGGAATTTGCCGCAGAGAATGTCTGACTTGTTTATTTTTATGTCTGGGCTGGTGGTGTCGTTTCCATATATCTCATCTGCTGAAGGTAGAAAAACGCCGTTACAGTTAACAGTTTCCAGCAATTTTATATCCTGTTCCTCGGTGCGGGGATATTTGCTGAAATCTTCGTTCGGGCCGAACTGGGTTGGATTCACGAAAATGCTGCTGATAACAAATCCGGCATGCTGTTTGCCGAGTTCGATAAGCGATAAATGGCCACGATGCAGCGCGCCCATAGTGGGTGCGAACGCCACCAAAGGTATTTTGGCTTGACTCTTGGCGTGCGAGATGAAATTAATAATTTCCTGTTTGGTCTTTGCAATAAACATATGAAAACTGACAAAAATTTGCCGCTCATATTAGACTATCAAGCCCTTATCACAAGCAAAAAAATTGCTGACGACAAGGCGCAGGCCAGCGTTGTTTTCAAGCTCGCAAGGCTGACGCAGGGTTTTCAGAAATATTACGATAACCGGAAGAGCCTTTTGAGAAGGCTGCTTGGAACTGCCAGTAAGCCCAAAGGGCTATATATTTATGGCGGGGTAGGGCGCGGGAAATCTATGCTGATGGATATGTTCCTGAAGAATATCGATAGTGAGATACCCACCACCCGCTCGCATTTCCACGCTTTTATGAGTGATGTTCACACTAAAATAAAAGAGTGGCACGACAGGAAGCTGGAGGATAAATATCCGGATGTGATAAAGTTCGTGGCCGGTGAGATCGCGGCCAGCGGTGCTTTACTCTGTTTTGACGAGATGCAGATAAATGATATCGCTGATGCCATGATAATCGGCCGCCTGTTCGAGGCGCTGATGGAAAATGATATTGTGATAGTGGCAACCTCTAACCGTCACCCGGATGAACTTTACAAAGATGGCCTGCAACGAGACAGGTTCCTGCCATTCATAGAGATGTTCAAAAATGAAATGGATATCGTTGAACTGAAAAGCCCGACAGATTACCGCCTGCTGCACATAGAAAAACTGAAACAGACATGGTACACCCCGCTTGGTATCGGTTCCAGCGCATTCATCGAAGGCGCATATCAGGAACTAACCGGCGGCGGTTCTTCCAAGCCGAAAACGATAGAGGTGCGCGGCCGCCATATCCACGCGCTGAAATCCTCCGGCGATGTGGGCTTTTTCTCATTCAAGGAATTATGTGATGCGAATCTGGGCTCGGAAGATTACATGGAAATATCCCGTCAGTTCAGCACTATTTTAATAAACGGTATTCCGAAGTTAAAGCGGGATGATTATAATCTCGCCATCCGTTTTACAAAATTAATAGATCAGTTATACGAACATAAATGCAAACTGATAGTAACCGCTGAAGTGCAGCCCGCAGAGCTTTATACGCAGGGCGAGCAATCATTCGAGTTCGGAAGGACTGTATCAAGGCTGGTGGAGATGCAGAGCAAGAAATATCTGGAACTGGAGCATAAGAGCTAATTATTCAATTTTCCAGAATGACAGTAGGGGGGGGTTAGCTTAATTTACTAACAGCCTCAGCGATCCTTTCGAGTGCGCGTTTCAATATCTCATCGCTGGTTGCGTAGGATATCCTGAAGAATCCTTCTGCGCCGAAAGCAATACCGGGAACAACTGCAACTAAATAATCTTCCAGCAGGTAGGCGGCGAAGTCGTTGTCGTTGGTTATTACTTTGCCGTTGGCGGTCTTTTTGCCGTAGAGGGCTTTGCAGCCGGGGAATACGTAGAAGGCGCCTTCGGGGTTGTTGCAGGTTAAGCCGGGGATAGCGCGCAGGCCGTTCACCAGAAGATCGCGGCGGCGTTTGAACATTTCATTGTTTGGGGCGATGAAATCCTGAACGCCGTTCAGTGCTTCAACAGCGGCAGCTTGTGAAATTGAGGACGGGTTTGAGGTGCTTTGGGATTGAATAACGCTCATGGCTTTTATAAGCTCTACCGGGCCGGCAGCGTAACCGATACGCCAGCCTGTCATGGAATAGGCTTTGGAAACGCCGTTGCAGGTGAGGGTGCGGTCTTTCAGTTTTGGCTCGACCTGGGCGATGGTGTAGAATTTGAAGCCATCGTAATTAACGTGCTCGTAAATATCATCGCTTAGAATATAAACATGCGGGTTTTCAAGTAGAACTTCGGCGATGGCTTTCAGTTCGCTTTTATCATAGGCGGCACCTGTAGGGTTGCTTGGGGAATTTAATATCAGCCATTTTGTTTTCGGGGTGATAGCTTTTTTAAGCTGTTCGGCCTTCATTTTAAAGCCGTTAGCTTCGGTACATTCAACAAAAACCGATGTGCCGTTGCCGAGCGCCACGATATCCGGGTATGATACCCAGTATGGAGCAGGGATTATCACCTCATCGTTCTGATTAAGGGTTGCCAGTAACGCATTGTAAATAACCTGTTTTCCACCTGTGCCGACGGTTATGTTGGCAGGCGTATATTCAAGGCCGTTCTCTCTTTTGAATTTTTCTACGATGGCTTTTTTAAGTGCCGGAGTGCCATCCACAGCGGTATATTTGGTCTCGCCTTTATCAATGGCAAGTTTAGCGGCGTTCTTAATGTTTATTGGCGTATCAAAATCAGGTTCGCCAGCACCAAGGCCGATAATGTCCTTGCCGGCTGCTTTAAGCTCAGCAGCTTTTGCAGTAACTGCAAGGGTTGG
>CAYRJW010000033.1:0-2598 GCA_964424715.1 uncultured Rickettsiales bacterium
CGGCAACCCCCTTGCCATGACCGCTGGCCTTGCTACCTTGTCAGAGTTAAATTCCAACCCTGCTATATATGATGATCTCGCCAAAAAAAGTGAGTTCCTGGCAAAAGGAATGGCTAGAATATTCACTGGAAAAAATATGCCTCATACCATAAACAACCTTGGTTCGATGATAAGCATTCATTTCTGTGCTGATCCGGTAACTGATTTTGATACCGCTGCAAAAGGCAATAACGAGACCTTCAAAAAATTCTTCCACCACATGCTGGATAACGGCATATACCTTCCGCCATCAGCCTTTGAAAGCTGGTTCATAAGTTATGCACTTTCAGATGATGATATGAAAGCAACTCTAAAAGCCTGCGAAAGTTTTCAGGGATGATCTAATAATATTGCTGGATCTTTATATCAGTCGGCATATTTATTCAAAAAGTTTCTGATCTTTTTTATGCCTGATTTTAGCAGCTTCTTACCTTTATCAATAAATTCATTACCTGATTTACTGGCGGAGACATCTATCATTTTTACATTGTCATTATCATAGATATTCCCGGAGGCATTCATGTCATTATATATATTTCGCAGTCCTGCCCTGTAAAGCAACAGGCCCGGTAAAAGCAGCACCAGCGCAAAAGCTGCAAATACAAAGAACGCCGTAACCACGAGCGTCCCCGCCAACAGCATCAGCAACATCCCGCATCTGAGTAAAAAATCATTCATAATGCCACTATAATCAAAACCCCTATAATTGGTAGATAAGTTTTTTCTACTGGCGTGGTGGCTCTTTATAATACGGCTACTGGTACGGGTGGTTTGTTCGGATAATATCTGTTTGGGTGGTGGTGGAGCAAGGGGGGCCGAACTCCCGACCAAGAGCAACCATTCCAGTATAACTTACTATCAGAAGGAAGTCCGGCTAATTCTTTGATATCAAACGTTTTTCTTAATAAAAATTGTGCCAATTTACTAATATTATTGTTGAAGTTCCTGCAATGCTATGGCCAACTAGTCCTGTCTTCAACAATTTAGATTTCGGATGATAATAAATTCAAAACTGCATTTTATGCAGCCCCATATATTTTTTCTATGTGGTTTTTATTATATATTAATAACACTATCTATAATGGGAATATGGACGTAGGAAGGTTAGTTGATCTACTAACTTTTGCCAATAATATCATCGCAAATTAGGTTTAAAATAATGGTTTCATGCAAAAAAATTCTATTAGATTATGGCATGTTCATAATGATTGGGCTGATTTTTGTGCGTTTTTCGTTCAATCCTCAGGCAGATGTTGTTTATATGTATGCGCTGGCTATAGTGTCGTGTGGATTGCTGCTGGCGATTTTTTATGTGCAACGTGGAACTAATAAGGCGGCTATTGCACGTGCACTTGGCCTGGAACATGTAGCGCATGATCTGGCTCAGTCCAATGAAACAATAGCTGAGGAATTAGCTCAGGCAAATATTGTGATCGCTGAAAATTTGGCTCAATCCAATGTGAACATAGCTGAGGAATTAGCCCAGTCGAATGTAACAAAGGCCGAAGAATTGGCACAGTCAAATGTGAATATCGCTGAGGATATAAAATTTAAAAGCGATGCAAAACAGAATATTGCGGATAGAGGCCGGGAAACAGCTGAGATCGCTACTCTTGTTGCGGAAAAAGCTAATAAAGCGAAATCTGAATTTCTGGCCAATATGAGTCATGAGATCAGAACGCCAATGAATGCTATAATAGGCCTTAGCAATATTCTGCTGACCACTAAATTGGACGACAAACAAAAAAAATGTGTCAGTGTATTACAGGCCAGTGCCGATGGATTAATGTTGCTGATTAATGATCTGCTGGATATCGATAAGATAGAATCTGAAACTGTTGAGTTGGAACATGCTCCTTTCAACATGACCTCTCTGCTTGAACGGGTTATTAGTGTGATGTCTGTACGTGCGCAGGAAAAAGGGATAAAACTTGATGTGCGCTATGAAGCGGGTCTTTATAAAACATTTGTTGGAGATAGCGGGCGCATCCGCCAGATAATACTTAACTTGGTGGGTAATGCTGTTAAATTTACCGATGAAGGCAGTGTATCTGTTTTCCTTGCTAATGGCGGCGGCAGAGATGGTAAGAAGGATATAACCATTTCAGTAACCGATACAGGAATTGGAATTCCCGGGGACAAGATCAGACATATATTTGGAAAGTTTATGCAGGCAGACCCCTCTATCACACGAAGATATGGTGGTACAGGTTTAGGCCTTGCAATATGTAAATCTCTGGCAGAGCAGATGGGGGGATCTATAACTGTTACCAGTGAGGTTGGCGTTGGTTCTACTTTTGTTCTACACTTAAGCCTTCCTGTTGAAGCTAGCGAAAACACAAAATTATCCCATCAGGAAAACACCATCTATCTTGATAAGAAAGAGAATGCTGGAAAATTACCTATTCTATTAGTGGAGGATTACGATCCTAATATTTTGGTGGCAACCATTATGCTTCAGAATTTTGGATATCGTTATGAGGTAGCGCATAATGGAAAAGAGGCTTTTGATAAATTTTCTTCTGGCAAATATTCGCTCTTATTAATGGATGTTGAAAT
>CAYRJW010000033.1:2608-10417 GCA_964424715.1 uncultured Rickettsiales bacterium
CGTATCCGGGATCTTGAGCGGAGCAGGGGTTTATCACATTTGCCTATTATAGCAATGACCGCTCACGCCTTAAAAGGTGATCGCGATAAGTGTATCGCTGTTGGAATGGATGATTACATAAGCAAACCTTTCAATCCACATGAGCTACAGGCGATACTGATAAAATACATTACAAAAAATGTAGATATAGCTGTCGCATAACAGGCTATCAGGCTCTCGGCAAGGTCGGGGCAAAAAATAAAATGATGTAATTCAAAAGTAGTCTAGGAAATCGGCGAGTTTCTGGGCCGTGATGCTGATAGGAAAATATCAAATATTGCACGAGAGGCGCAAACGGCTACACTAGTGTAGTATAAAATTATCCTTCTATATCAATATGTTAGGTGGTGGTGGCTCGGGAGGGATTTGAACCCCCGACCAAGAGATTATGATCCTCCTGCTCTACCACTGAGCTACCGAGCCAATGGGTGGTTGTTTATGTTGACAATTTTGGGTTTTGTCAAGAGGGGAATGAGGTGGGGGGCGTGCTAGCCGATGAACTTTATCTTTATTTTCTTTAATTCTTCCTGCAATTCTTTGCCGAAATCGCTGGTATGGTCTTTTACCTCGTGGTCGAATATCGTTATTATGGATTCCACATGCCAGTAGATTATCTCTATTTCCTGTTCACTTAAGCTTTTGGCGCGCAGCCGTTTTTCACAGAACAGGTAAAGTGACATCGCAAGCAGGGTGATAAGCTGATATTCAATGAAACCGGCCTTGGATTTTACAAAAAAGGCGGAATCTATGAGTTCCTGCATCTCGCTCTGTGATATGGCGCGGGATTTTTTAAGTTTATCGACCTTTTTCTGGAGTTTGCGTATCTCGGCGGATATCTGGCCGAATATCTTGCGTGAGGATGAATCGATGGCCTTTTCGGCGCGCTGTATCACCTGTTCGTTCAGGATAAAGGTTATATCTATCCCGCCTAGCTTGCGTTTCAGGGAGAAATCCGGTTCGAATATCTTTACAGTATTTTCGTTCATGACCTAACTCCTTGGCCTTCTTTTTTCTATACCATCAGGCGGCGTGCCTTCTTTCCTGCGCCGTGATGGGCCTTTGAACCTATCGGAGATAACGAATTCCCGCGGGTTCTCTATCACCTCGAATATCTTGTTACAGAAGTCCTTTACCGTGAACGGTTTGATAAGATATTCGGTAACGCCTGCATCACGCGCTTCGGTGATATTTTTAAGTTCAGCATTGCCGGTGAGCATTATTATATTCAGGAAAGTATTGCGCGAGAGGGCAAGGTTGCGTATATGCCGTGTGAATTCCAGGCCGGACATGCCAGGCATCCGCCAGTCACATATAACAAGGTCTATCTCTGAGGCTGAAACTATCTCCAGCGCCCTGTCGGCATTGGTGGATGTCTGTATCTTATTGAAGCCGAGTCGCTTCAATATATCTTTCATGAGTTCAAGGATATCTCTGTCATCATCGATGATGAGAACGCTAAGACTTTGGATTCCTCTGTTTTTCCCCTCTGCCATGAATATATGTTATATAACGAAACATATTATTCAAGTAAAATATAAGGAATATCAACCGCCTCTTACAAAGTTATTGAAATATAAGAATATTATACCTCAAATTCTGTACGATTTTCAAGCTCTCTGGTGGGCGAGGCCCCATTGGCACCGCCCTGAAGCGCGCCTATTATATAGGAATATATATCCATAGAACTACTGAACTTTGTATTAAGCACAAAAGCATTCTGCGCCACCGGGGCAGGTTCCTGTAATATCACCACTGATTCCAGCGGTAGCCTTGTATCGGCTTCGATTATAGGGCTGTTATCATTAACGAAATCAGGTAAATTATTTATCCTGTTCATCCTGCGCGAATTAAAGAATACGGTGCCATCCATGCGGTTAACATTGCTGATAAGTTCCTCGGCTTCGGTGTTATCTGCCATATTTCTGGCATTTAATTCCCCGACAAGATTCTGTTCAAGAAAATCCCCGGTATCGGTGGTTCCCGGCAGAGGCACTATATTATTATCAGTATTGGTCAAGCTATTAAGCAGGTTCTGCTCAAGGAATTCACCTGTGCCGGACTGCCCCGGAACTGGCGGAAATACCGGCGGGGTGCTTGCGGAATTCACCGGTGCTACTGTGCTTATCGGTGTTACTGGCGGTATTGTCAGAGCCATAAAATTCTCCTTATTCTACTCTCTTATAGTGCCGTATCCCGCATAAAAGCTCAATCCTGCTTATGGCCGAGAATATCAAAATAGTATAAGGATAGAAAAGGGAGGGTTTATCGCATGTTGTTAAGTATCACAGAAATAAGAATTATCTGCGGTAAAGAAATAAGCGGTATCAGCAAAGCCATCTTCCATGATCCCGTGGTCTGCCTTATGGCCAGTATCTCGGTATAATCCGTTGCGACACCTGCCATCAAAAACGCAAAGGAATTGCCGGCCGCCATCGCCCGGTTCAGAATATCAGCGGCGATCGGGGTGGATCCTTCCGAGCATACTTCTATAACCGTTGCAAATAACAATGTTAGCCCTAAGCCCTGCAATGTTGGCCCGAACAGCCGTGAAAAATGTTCCGCATCGATGAAGGTGCGAATAAGTGCGGTAAGTATTATCCCGAATATCAGCCATTTGATTATCGGTTTTGAATTCTTTATCCCGCTTACCAGAATTTCCTTCACACCAGCAACGCTGAACCATTTAGCCTGTGATGGTTCATCCTGAATTATCTCGGTGATGCGATGCGGAAAGAATCTGTCGATCAATATACCGGTGATTATCCCAACCACCGCCGAAAGAAAAATAAATAACAGCGTGAATTTCAGCCCTATCATTGAAACCAGTATCAGCGTCAGTGAGATCGAATTCCACGGGCTGGAAAGCAGGAATGCCGCCACCTGTCCGAAGCTTGCGCCTTTTCTATATAGCTGCATCGCCACTAATATTATCCCGTGTGAGCACATATCGAACAGCAGCCCCACCAGCACTGCGCGGAATATCCCTGATACACTTCCCGGCCTTCCGATCAGCGCAAATATCTTTTTCTGCGGTATCTTTGAAAGTACCCCGACAAAGAACACCCCCGCCGCAACGCCCCACCATGCCTTATTGGTTATCTCGAATATCGATCTTGAAAAATCTGAGAGTGACTGAGAAGTAATATTATCCCGCAACAGGAACCACCCTAAATATGCGATAAGAAAAACAGATCCATATACCAGAAAATAATAGTCCGGTTTTTTATGTTCTATGTCGCAGCAATCGTTCATTTTATATCCAGCCCAATATCCACTGCCGGTGCAGAATGAGTGATAGCGCCTACCGAGATACGGTCCACTCCCGTTTCAGCTATTGCTTTCACTGTTTTTAAATTAACTCCGCCGCTTGCTTCCAGCAGGCATTTACCGTTATTCATTGCAACCGCTTTTTTAAGCATCTCAATATCCATATTATCCAGAAGTATTATATCTGCCCCCGCTGCTATCGCTTTTTCTACCTGTTCTAAATTATCGCATTCAACTTCCACCTTCATCCCTTCTGGTGTGCCGCTCTTTGCCATTGAGATTATTTTTTCAATATCACCAACCAGCGCGATATGGTTATCTTTTATCAATATCCCGTCATCAAGGCAGAATCTGTGATTTCTGCCACCGCCTATCCAGACTGCGTATCTGGCAAGCAGGCGTAAATTAGGTGTGGTCTTTCTGGTGTCTAATATCTTTGCCTTGGTATGTTTTACCTCATTGGCGAATTTTCTTGTAACGGTGGCGATGCCGCAGGCATATTGCAGCAGGTTCAGCGCAACCCTTTCAAATGCCAGTATAACCCGCGCATTTCCCGAAACACTGAAGATGATATCGCCATTCTTTATTTCCTTACCCTCAAGTGATCTTGGTTCAAATGTGATCTTTCCCCCCTCGCGTGAGAATAGCTGCTCCAGCACCGGTATCCCCGCCACCACGCAATTTTCGCGTGCTACAAAATCTGCCGATAGATGCTGGTTATCGCCAATGGTAAGTTCGGATGTTATATCGCCGTTGCCGATATCTTCTTCCAGTGCGGCAGCGATTATTTTTTCCAGTTTGTCTGAATCAAGTTGCATAAAAAAATATAAGTTATTAGTCTAGGATAATCCAAAATAAGTAAAAAGCAATGAAGTGGACAGATATAAATGATATAGCCATAGAGCTTGAAGAAAAATACCCGGAGGCTGATAACCTTAACCTACGATTTACAGATTTACATAAATGGGTAACCGGGCTAGAAACTTTCAGTGACGATCCGAACAAGTCTAACGAAAAGATACTGGAAGCCATACAAATGGCCTGGATAAACGAAAGGAGCTAGTCTTATGCGAATTATTTCCGCTTTATTTATTGTAGTGATGCTTGCATCATGTAGCAGCCCTAATTCACAATATGGCTACGAGGCCAAAAGGCTTTCCCAGAAAAGATACCTCTATGAGCTGGAACATCAGGATTACATCACCCATGATATAAGCTGGGAAGAAAAGCTCGATGACAAGAAACAGCATTTCAATGATCTTTTAAAGCGTGAATATATCGCCTTCGCCAACGATCTTGAAAAAGATAACAACCACAGCGAAGCCAGCTATTTCCGCCGCAAAGGCCTTGATGCTGAACGCTCTGATTTCGATATCCTCCCGGAAAAACCCGGCAAGTGGAATGTTAAGGATGCTAACGAGTTCGAGGAATTAAGCTCCGCCCGCCTTGATCTTATTGATGCGCTGGTGGGTTTCACCCCGGTGATAAAACCGGTGAATTCCGCAAAAGCACTGGTAAGCTATGATTGCTGGCTGCAGCAGTCCCAGAAGAAAAGCTCAGCGCATAACAAGACCGACTGCAAAAAGAATTTCCAGACCAACTACACCGAGATAGCCACTATCCCAACCGACCTCCGTGGCAAAACTTTTACTGCCGCGAATAAAAAATATAACGGAATCGCCATAGAGGAATCTTCCGGCAACCGTTTCACAAGGTTCCTGAAACTGGATACTGATGATAAGGAAAATGACAAGAAAGAGGCGCTGGAAAAAGAATTTGAATATTCCAGAAGCACCAGTGATGAAAACCCCCCTGGTAACCGTTTCACAAGGTTCTTTGGCCTCACTCCAAGGGTAAAGGCTACTGCTGATCTTCCGGAAACTGCTGAGGCACAGTTAGTTGATGGTGCTGAAAATAAGACCGGTAAAAAAACTGCCGGAAAGAAAACCGTTGTAACAAAAACCGCAACCAAAACTTCCGGTGATGCAACATCTGCTAAAGTTACCACTACAAGTAAAGTTACTGCCACCGCCGCTACAGGAAAAACCGCCCCGGTCGCAAAAACTGCTGCTGCGCCTGTGGTCAGGAAATCCCCCGTGGAACCTCAGGAAAGAGCCCTTATCATAGATCAATCCGATAAGAGTGCGGAACTTGTTTTCGTTGCCTATTTCGATACTAAATCCGAAATACTCAATCCAGTGGCAATTGCTGAGCTTGATAAGACCATTGAGCAGATAAAGAAGAGTGCCCCGAAGATAGTTTCCGTAAAAGGTCACACTGACCGCAGCTTTGATTCTTCTACCAGCCTGATAACCTCTAAGAAGAGGGCCGATGCCGTGCGGGATTATCTAATTTCTAAAGGTATCAGCAAGGAGATCATCCGTACCTATGGTTTCGGTAAAACCGATAATCTGGTGGACAACGCTGAAGGCGAAGAAAAACCCGCCAATAACCGCGTGGAAATAAGCTTCAAAGCTGCTGCTCAGTAACTAAAAAACAATACTTCCCAGCGAAGGCTGGGTCCATTGTATCCCAGAATATTGGTCAGGAGTCCGGTTAATGATTCACAGCCTTCGCTGGGAAGTAAGCTAGAGGGGGAGGGCAGGATACTTACTTCTTCTTCGTATTCTTCTTCACGCAATTCTCCAGTGTGCCGCCGCAATCTTCCAGCCATTTTGCCCTTGCGCTGCCTATAGGCGATTTACCTACTGCGGATACCGGCGTGAAATTTTCCGGATCGATGTAAAGCGTTATAATGCGCTCACCTTTCTTTATATCGGCGAGTTCGTTGTTGGTATATCCCGCTACCGGCTCCATGGTGAATTTCAGCACGAACATATCATTGACTTTTTTCTTGCGCAGTTCAAAATTTACTGCAGTGCGTTTCCTTCCATCATAAAGAGGTAACGAGAAATTATATAAACCATTCGCATCGAACCTGTTATTCCTGACCGCGCTCATCACTATCCTTCTGGTCTCTATCACAATAGAGAGCGGATCAAAAGTATTCGATTTAAGGGCCTTCAAAACGGCCGGGCGCTTGAACCTGTTGTCAGGTGGCGTGACTATCTCAAGGATGATATTTTTTCCTAAATTATCGTAATCCAGCTCTATCTCACGGGTCTTCTTTTTGAGTGTGACCTTGCTTTTGAAAATTTCCGGCACAACTTTATTATCATATACGCGCATGACCGAACTTGTATAGCTCATCCAGCCAAAAACATAATCAACGAAGCCATTGGTCTTGGAATAGAAGCGGAATCTGTACCTTGTATAATCACCGTTCTTTTCCAGCGGTATCATCTCTGCATAAAGATCAGCAACATCGAATGTCAGGTAGCCGATATTATATCTTTTATTAAAACTCTCCCCTGCAATTTTTTGCGCTGCCGGTTCTTCAACCTCTTCAACAACTTCAGCGGTTTCAATATTTTCAACTTTATTTTTACCCCCGACTTCTTTCTTCTCCGATGAAAAAGTAAGGAACTCCTCTATCTTCGGTGCTTCTCGCGCACAGGAAACCGCGATAAATAATGCTGGAATTACTATAAAAAAAAGATATTTTGAATTCATATCAATGAAATAAAATTTACAATATAATTATGGCAGGACATTCCCATTTTGCAAATATAAAGCATAAAAAAGGCGCGGCGGACAAGAAGAAAGCCAAGCTTTTCACCAAACTGATACGCGAGATACTCGTCGCCGCTAAAACCGGACTGCCTGATCCCGCCTTCAACCCGCGCCTGCGCCTTGCCGTTACCAATGCCCGCGTGGCCTCTGTCCCGCGTGAGAAGATCGAGGGCGCGATAAAAAAAGCCACCGAACCCCACGGCGGCGAGAATTACGAGCAGATACGCTATGAAGGCTACGGCGCCGGCGGCTGCGCTTTGATAGTCGAGACCCTTTCCGATAACCGCAACCGCACGGCTTCGGATGTCCGCTCCACCTTCACCAAATTCGGCGGAAATATGGGCGAGACCGGCAGCGTGAATTTCATGTTCGACAGGGTAGGGCTCATCCGCTTCCCGAAAGCGAAATCCTCTGATGATGCCATGCTGGAAGCCGCCATCGAAGCCGGTGCCGAGAATTGTGAATCCTCCGAATTATTCCACGAAATAACCTGTGAACCCGATAATTTTCCCGCCATCCAGAAATTCCTAAACGATAAATTCGGCGATCCCGAAAATTCCACCATCACATGGAAACCAAAGAATTTCATCGAACTCGATCTCGAAAAAGCCGAAGCGGTAGAAGATCTGATAGAAAGATTAGAAGACCTGGATGATGTCCAGAACGTATATTCCAACCATACCTATTCTGAAGAAGTAGCGAACAAACTTGCGGCGAAGATGGATTAATCATCCTTGATAAATCTAGCATTAGATTTAGTATTTTTTATAACATCTATACGAGAGATATTATCTTTTGGAGCCAGTTTCTTTCCTGTTTTTAGGTAATTTTTTACTGAATCAATATTTTTAAATTCATCATGTGTGGTCA
>CAYRJW010000033.1:10427-15581 GCA_964424715.1 uncultured Rickettsiales bacterium
ATGGCGTGAGGCATCTATTTTTTGATAGATTTCCAGCGCCGTTCCTTTCCCTATTTTTTCTGCCAGTGCTATTACAAAATTCTCTGCTTCTTTCATAAAGCCTTCAATCACAGATGGTTCAGTTGTAATATCCTTGGCAAGATTACCAACATATAGCCTGTTTTGTACAACATCATACAAACCTGGGTTAGCATCTAAAAAATCATCGGGATTCTTAATTATTATACCAAAACATCTTTTGGCTATATCCGGCGTTCTGGAAAATATTATTGCTTCACATAGTTCCCCGGAATTATCTGCATCATGATGTGCTTCAAAATATTCAGCGATCAACCCACAAAATTTATCAGATATATCACTGTACTTATTAATTTTGGAGACCATACCTGATATAAGTTTTATATACTCTGGATCTGTGTTTTGCGGAATGTTCCTGACGGTTTCAAAAGCCATGTCCGGTATCTTGTTTTCAAGTTCGGAGAAAGAATCTTTTAAATCACTTGGCAAAATGTCAGCGCGGCCAAGCCTTATTTTAAAGTTTCTGATATACTGATAATCATAAAATTTATTAAAAAGATCCAGTATCTCTTTTCTTTCAGCAGCTCCAGCGCCACTACAAATCTTATTATAACTCTCTATGATTTCCTGCTCAGCGCCCATAAACCCCTCTCGTAGTTAGTTTCTCTCAGGTTAGTTTATAGCACAATTAACACTAGCTTACAACCGGAAATGCAGGTATAACTTACTGTTTTGCAACCAGTTTCCTGAACACATCCTCAAGGTCAGTCTCAACCGAGGAGATGTCGCATATCTCAAGGCCGTTCTGTTTCAGTTTTTGTATCACTTCATCCAGCCGCGAATCATTTATTTTATGATTAAATTTTATCGCATCACCATTTTCTATTATCTGTATATCGAACTCTTTCAAATTCTCTGGCACCGCAGAAATTTTCTTATCGAATTTGAAAATGATATTTTTCTGACCCAGTTTCTGTATCAGGTTTTTTGTACTGTCATTTGCGATAACCTTGCCATGATTTATTATCGCGATCTGGTCGCATAGTTCCTGCGCCTCTTCAAGATAATGCGTGGTAAGTAAAATTGTTGTACCAGCCTTGTTAAGTCTCTTCACATAATCCCAAAGCTGCAATCTCAGGTCAACATCCACCCCGGCGGTAGGTTCATCCAGCACCAGAACTTTTGGGTTGTGCACCAGCGCTTTTGCAATTAACAGCCGCCGTTTCATCCCGCCGGAAAGCGCGCGCGGGTTGGCTTCTGCTTTGTCATACAGGTTCAGCGCCTTTAATATCTCGTCAGTTCTTCTGTCAGCTTTTTTCACGCCGAAATAACCCGCATAATATTCCAGCGTTTTCCGCACCGGGAAGAACGGGTCTATCACCACTTCCTGCGGCACGATACCGATGGAGCGGCGCACGCTTGTCTCATCCTTATCAATATCAAACCCATTAACAACAATATTCCCGGAAGTTTTTATCACCAGCCCTGCCAGAATATTTATGATAGTAGATTTCCCCGCCCCATTCGGCCCCAGCAGCCCGAAGAACGACCCCTCCGGAATTTCCAGATCGATACCCTTAAGCGCCTCTTTGGTCTGTCCGGAGAATTTGCTTTTGTAAGTTTTGCGGAGGTTATTTATTTTTATTGCTGTCATTTTTTTAGTTGTAAGAATAAACTACTGCACCAGATTCCAGATTCTCACTTAAAACACCATATTGAACCTGGAAAAATATTCATCTATCGCCGCCCGTATCGAGGAAACCATTTTCTGTTTATGATCTTCCCGTTTCAGTAATCTTTCCTCGTAATCGTTGGAAAGATAGCCAAGCTCTATCAATACCGAAGGTATATCAGAACCGGTGAGTACCGCAAGGCTTCCCTCTCGGTTATATTTTTTCAGCGCCTGTATCCTGCGGCCCAGATTCTTGCCGACGGTTCTTGCGAAGTCATCGGATACCTGCTTGGTGGAACCTTGCGCAAAATCTATTATTGCTTCTTTCACATCCTGCGATTCGCCTTTCAGGCTCGCGCCCCGTATAACCTCTTCACTGTTGGAGCGTGCCAGTAATTTTTTCGCCTCATAATCCGCCCTGCGGTCGGAAAGCGTATAGACCGAGAAGCCCCTTGTGGTACGGTTCGGATTTGAATCCGCATGGATCGATATCATAACATCGCCGCCCGCCCGCCGTGCTATCGCAACCCTTTGTCCCAGCACGATGAACCTGTCATCAACTCTGGTCATCACAACTCTATATTTGCCGCTTTTTTCCAGTTCACGCTTCAGCGCAAGCCCGTAAGCAAGCGTTATATCTTTTTCCCGCGTGCCAAGCCTTCCGGTAGTTCCGCGATCCTTACCGCCATGGCCGGGATCTATCACAATTACCGGTTTTCTGCCGCTTTTTCCTGCCATCTGGAGCGGATTATAAAATGGTTTTGGTTTTATGATATGCCCGTAAGGCCCCTTGAATCCGCCCGAAACTGTAATGCCGGATACCTCTCTTACCCTCTTTACCTCTTTTACCTTTTCTATCCTTTTTACTATTTGCGATGCCGGTTTGGTAATGGTCTTCTTTATCACCATCTGAGTCTTATGATCTTTATTCAGGCTTACCGGTTTCGCATTTGTTCTTTTGGTCTGAACATATACCGGCCTTTTAGGCGCCGGTCTTTTTGATGTAGTTTTATTGGAAGCTGATAACGGCGTCGTTCTTTTAGCAGCCGCTCTTTTCTGAATAACAGGCACCGTCTTTTTCACTACAGGTGTTCTTACTTCCGGCTCATCACTGCTGCTGAAAAAATCCTCAACCTCCAGCAGATCATCACTTGCGGCATATATCTCCGTTGCGGAGAATGCAAAGATGAATAACAGCGCCAATGTAAAAAATTTACTCATTAAAAATAACAAGCTTTCAGGCGGCACCTATTTTTTAAGGACTTCTTTAACTAATTTTATGATACCGGGTGCGTTGAGTGAAGCTTTTTCATACATATTATAAGGTTCATCATGGCTTATATATATATCCGGCAATATCATCGAGCGGAATCTCATTTTATCGTTTATCAGGTCGTTATTTGTAAGTAACTGTTGCACCGCTGAACCAAAGCCGCCGATGGAACCTTCTTCGATGGTTATCATTAATTTACATTTTCCGGCCAGTGTTTTTATTAAATTCTCATCAAGCGGTTTTGCAAATCTTGCATCGGCGATTATTATTTTGAATCCAGCTTTGGCAAGTTCCTCTTCTGCTTTCATAACTTCCTGCAATCTTGTGCCGAAGGAAATTATCGCAACATCTGCGTTATTGTGGTCTTTTATTATTTTGCCTTTTCCTATCTCGATTTTTTCTGTAAGCGCAGGGCAGGGCAATCCAAGGCCTTCGCCACGCGGGAATCTGAACGCTACCGGGCCTTTATCATATCCTGCCGCGAATCTTACCATGCGCGTAAGTTCCGCATCGTCACTTGCCGCCATAACTACAAAGTTAGGCAGGCAGGCTAAATATGTAATATCAAAACTCCCGGCATGGGTGGGGCCATCGGCGCCGACTAATCCGGCGCGGTCTATTGCAAAACGTACCGGCAGATTCTGTATCGCAACATCATGCACCACCTGATCATAGCCGCGCTGCAGGAATGTAGAATATATGGCGCAGAAAGGCTTGTAACCTTCCGCTGCCAGACCTGCCGCGAAAGTTACTGCGTGCTGTTCGGCGATGCCGACATCATACATTCTGTCCGGGAATTCCTTGCCGAATTTATTCATTCCGGTTCCGCCCGGCATTGCTGCGGTGATGCCGATTATCTTTTTATCGTCCTTCGCGCATTCGATCAAACTATCCGCGAAAACTTCCGTGTATGATCTTGCCGCAGGTTTTACCGCCGCCTGAATTTTTGTGCTGGCATCGAATTTTCTTACCGCATGATATTTCTCGCTTGATGTTTCCGGTGAAATGAAGCCGTGGCCTTTTTCTGTTACTATATGTATAAGTATCGGCCCTTCCACCTTGCCTTCTTTTATATTCCTGAATACCGGCAGCAGGTGATCAAGGTTATGCCCATCCAGTGGCCCTATATAATTGAAACCTATCTCCTCAAAGAAGTTCCCGCCTGCGATAACATCCTTGGCTATCTGCTCGGTCTTTTCCGCGGCGCGTTCAAAGTATCCGGGAAGTTTGCGCATTGCCTTCATGGTCAGGTTGCGAATAGTATTATATGCTGAACCAGAAATAAGTCTCGCCAGATAAGCCCGCATCGCCCCGGTCGGTGGCGCGATGGACATATCATTATCATTAAGTATCACAATAAGCTTGGATCTCAGGTCGCCGGCGTTATTCAGTGCCTCATAGGCCATGCCCGCACTCATAGCGCCATCACCTATAACTGCTATTACCTCATTGGTTTTATTGCTTTTATCGCGCGCGATGGCCATGCCAAGCCCCGCGGAAATGGAAGTTGAGCTATGCCCGGCGCCGAACGGGTCATAAATGCTTTCATCCCGTTTGGTGAACCCGGCAAGGCCACCGCCTTTGCGTAGGGTATCCATCTGATTCTTCCGCCCGGTCAGTATCTTATGCGGATATGCCTGATGTCCCACATCCCATATCAATCTATCATCTGGAGTATCAAAAACATGGTGTAGTGCGACCGTCAGTTCAATGACCCCAAGTCCGGCGCCTAAATGTCCCCCGGTTTTGGAAACGGCCTCGATGACCTCCTGACGCAACTCGCCGGCCAGTATCTTTAACTGCTTATCATCAAAAGCTTTGATGTCAGCCGGAAAATTCACTGAATTCAATAGGTTCAAATCTTGTTTCTTTGCCTTTGCCATGGAAAATCTTGGTTAAGAGTGCAAATATATAAAAGACCTGCATATAATATGCAAGTAACTAGTGGTACAATATTTAGGTTGTTTTTCCGGAAGTTTGGTGTATCCTCTCCCAAACAAAGATGAAACTAGTCAAAATAGTTCATAAGAAATTTTACACGATCGCCGGGTATTACCATTGAAAGGGCGGTCAGTTTTATAAACATATTAACAATAACTGATAAGCAGAAAGTTAATGAAATTCTCGTGGAGAAATACAAATGACAAAAAGAATATTGGTGGATGCGGTGCATCCAGAGGAAATCCGCGTC
>CAYRJW010000034.1:0-15133 GCA_964424715.1 uncultured Rickettsiales bacterium
CTCGGTGCGGTGATCGACAATCATATCGAAACCGCACAGGAAAATATCATTCTTTTTCAGGATAGGTTTTAATATCCTGCAAATTTCTTTTTCTCTTTTTGTGAGGGTTGTTTTTACAAATGCACCGCCTTGCAGTACGGCCGCCTGAAGCTGGTTCTTTGGTGGTATTCTGAGGAAATATCCCGCGATCTCGCCATCTATCAGGCTTATGCGTTTATCGCCCTGTTTAACTTCCGGGATGTATTTCTGCGCTATCAGCGGTTCGTTATATTTTTCCTTCAATGTCTGGAAAATGCTTTTGAAATTCTCGTCATCTTTCTTCACACGGAAAACGCCACGGCCGCCGAAATCATATAATGGTTTTATAACTATATCTTTATGTTCTCTGTGGAATTCGCGGATTCGCGCGGCATCCTGAGATACCAGAGTTGGCGGAGTGAATTTTTGCAATTCCGCCGGGATGAATTTTTCCGGCATGTTTATTATCCCGCGCGGGCTGTTGGTGATATAGGAATTGCCCTTGTTGGATGCGAGCATATACATTGCCGAAAGATATTTAGAATCGAACGGAGGATTAAGACGAATAGTAATTACGGCGTTATTGCCAAGATCTATTATTTTTACTTTTTCATCAGCGCTAAGTTCGCCGTTCTTTCCGATGGAAACCTTATGGATAGCGGCTTTTACCTTGCCATTCTCGATGAAAACTTCGTGTGGTTCAAATGCGTAAGTGGGAAATCTTCTTACAGATTCCTTTATAAGCAGGTTAGTATCGGATTTACCGGGATAGCCGATCTTTTCGGTTAGAAAAAGACTGTGCAGGATTTTCATATAAGCCTGTTACTGCTGCAATACATCAATGCTTTGCACCGGCGCTACAGGAACCGCAGGGGTTTCGGCAGGGGTGTTATCATATTGTATCGTGCGCGGATCGACCGGCTGGCTGTAAACTTCAACCCCGGCAGTGCCCGGGCGTGGATATGCAGGAGGCAGGGTAACTTTTTCCTGGTAGGTCTCGATGCGTTCGCGCAGAAGTTCAACTTCAATATCAACCCTTCTGTCAGCCTGTAAGCAGGAGATCTGGTTGGCTAGCGGAACATTCATCGGGCATTGTGTCACCGGCCTTTCTTCACCGAAGAAACCGAAACCGACAGTTACATTATTCAGGAAATTACGGTTACGGAAATAGTTAAGAACATTGCTGGCACGGCGTTTAGAAAGGTCCATGTTATATTTATTGGTAGCGATCCTATCTGCATAACCAACCATTTTAACATCCCTGATAGCGGCGGATTTGCTTATTTCATTAATAACATCCTGTATCCTTTGTTCATCGCTCTGGTCGATATTGTCTTTATCAATCTCGAAATAGATGGATTGCCTTACCAGATCAACGTAAGTGGTTTTTTTCTGTTTCTGGATAATGGCAGTTTCAGGCAGAGGTTCAGGCGCATCAAAGCCGCACATATCGCAACACTGGTCGGAAAGCCATTTGCTTCTGGCGCAATTGCCACGCTGGTCAATAACGGCGTTGCCGTTCTTATCGAGCACCGGGGTCACCGTTCTGGCGGATACCGTGCCGGATAAAGTTATAATGAAAAAAAACGCCCATACGGCCAGTATATTGAATTTCATGGCTAAGCCTCTAATTAATAACAGGAACATATAGTAGGTTCTTACAATTTAAAGTCAAATGCTTTTCTTCATCAATATGGCATCTACCCTTATTACGCCTGTATTATAATAGTCTTTCCTGATATTATATTTTTCAAAGCCGCACTTATTATATAGAGCTATGGCCGGCTGGTTTGTCACCGCAACCTCCAGATAGAGGGTTTTTATGTTCTGGGACCGCAGGCTGGTGATAGTTCTTTCAATAAGCTTTTGGGCCAGCCCGGTTTTCCTTTTTTCTGGTATTGTACCAATATCGAATATCTCTGCCTCGTCTGGTGATACTATATTATATATAATGAACGCGGATGAATCCATTGTTTCATATTTAAAACCGGAGTTTTTGAATGAGCCGAGTTCTTCCGCCGCATTCTTTTCGGGGAAACATTGCTGGTAAAGTTTGGTTAATTCTTCCATTAAACTCCTGCGAATTCAATTATCTCATTCAACGCTTTCTTCAATTCCGTAATTCTGACCTTAAGGTCTTTCCAGTTACAATTTGCTATCACAAATTTGCTGCCGTCCTTTATTTTATATTTCATTGGTTTTTCGGAAATTAGTTTTATCAGCGCCTCCGGGTGGGAGAATTTATTGTTCCTGAATTGAAGACTTGCGCCTATCTCCCCGGCATCGAGTTTATCAACGCCTAGTTTTTTACAGATGAATTTTATCTTTATGGTCTCCAGCAGATTATCAACTTCCAGCGGGATGGTGCCGAAGCGATCAGTGAGTTCAACGGCAAAACTTTCTATTTCTTGCTCATCTTTTAAATTACCAAGCCGTCGGTAAAGGCCCATTCTGAGTTCGGCATCTTTAATATAATTTTCCGGTATCAGAACCGAGATTCCGAGATTCAGTTTCACCGAGAAATCACCCTCAGATTTTTCCTCTTTATTATTTTTTGCGCGCATATTCTCTATCGCCTCACTCAGCATGCTCTGGTAGAGTTCAACACCAACTTCTTTAACATTGCCGCTCTGTTCCTCGCCAAGTAGATTGCCGAAGCCGCGTATATCCATATCGTAACTGGCGATGGTGAAACCGGCGCCTAAAGTATCAAGTTTCTGCATCACCTCCAGACGCTTTTCGGCCTGTTTGGTAAGCTGCTTGCGCGGCGGAATGGTGAGGTAGGCATAAGCTCGCACCTTGCTTCTGCCAACCCTGCCGCGTAGCTGGTAAAGCTGCGCGAGGCCGAACATATCGGCGCGATATATTATTATTGTGTTGGCGGCAGAGATATCCAACCCGCTTTCCACGATGGTAGTTGAAAGCAGAACATCAAACCTGCCATCGGCGAAATCGTTCATTATCTTATCGAGGTCATCGGGCTTCATTTTGCCGTGGGCGGTGACTATCTTAACTTCCGGGATGCTGAGCCTTAGTTTCTTTTCGAGTTCCTCAATATCTTTTATACGCGGTGCGACAAAATAAGTTCTGCCGCCACGGTAATGTTCCTTTAGCACGGCCTCGCGGATGGTTATCTCATCATAAGGCATAACGAAGGTTCTTATCGCAAGCCTGTCCACCGGTGGGGTGGCGATAAGCGAAAGTTCGCGGATGCCGGAGAGTGAAAGCTGCAATGTCCGTGGGATAGGCGTTGCGGTGAGGGTAAGTACGTGAGTATTGGCGCGGAGTTTTTTCAGTTTCTCTTTCTGCGAAACGCCGAATCTTTGTTCCTCATCTATTATTATAAGGCCGAGGTCCTTGAATTCCAGTTGTCCGGCAAGCAGTGCGTGAGTGCCTATCACTATATCAACATCGCCTTCTTTCAGCGCCTCTTTGTTCTTTTTCATTTCCGTGCTGGTGACCATGCGTGAAAGTTGTTTTATCACCATGCCGGTGCCGGCGAATCTTTCAACGAAAGTATTATAATGCTGGCGGGCGAGCAGGGTGGTCGGGCAGATGAGCGCCACCTGCATGCGGCGTTCATCGTTATTATGCTGTACGGTCGCGAATGCTGCTCGCAATGCCACTTCAGTTTTACCGAAGCCGACATCGCCGCAGATCAGCCTGTCCATTGGCTTTCCGGAGGCTAGATCTGTTGTTACATCCTCTATCGCATTTAATTGATCCTCAGTTTCGGCATAAGGGAAGCGCGCGCAGAATTCATCATATGCGCCGGAAAGATCATGGATGCTGTTGGCTGTCTTCAGTTCACGCTCGGCAGCGATGTTTATAAGTTCTCCAGCTATATCCTTTATGCGCTTTTTAACTTTTGCAGTACGTTCCTGCCATTGCAGGCCGCCAAGTTTATCAAGTTCGGCGGTCTCGTCCTCGGCACCGTAGCGGCTTATCATCTCGATATTCTCAACCGGAACATAGAGCTTATCGCCATCCTTATATTCAAGCAGGATAAAATCATGCGAGATATTATTTATGATAAGTGTTTCCAGCCCCTTGAACCTGCCGATGCCATGTTCCTTGTGAACAATAAGTTCCCCGGCGCCAAGGTTGGATGCCTCGCGGATAAAATCCTCTGCCTTTCTGGCGCGGCCGCTGCGTTTGCGGAAAATTTTTTCACCGAGTAATTCCGATTCGCTCACTAATTTTATATTTTCAGCCTCGAATCCTTTTTCTATCGCGAGTATTGCAACACCAACATTAGCACGGGTCAGCAGCGCCTGTTCCTGCTCGAAATTATCAATGGCGATCGGTTTTATATCATGCTCGGTCAGCATCCCCATCATCCTGTCACGGCTACCTTGTGAGATACAGCCGATAATGGTCTTTATTTTTTCCCCACTCGTGAATTTTTCGGCAAGCTCATCGCGGAACATGTTTATAGCGGATTTATTTAGTATCTTGGCCTCGGAAAAATAAGTTGCGCTGTTGCGGTAATTGAAATCAACTGAATTATCTTTATTCTCACCGGTTGCGAATTTTGAGAAATATACGGCAGTGCGTGATTTAAGATCATTATTAAAATCATTTTCAGAAAAATATAATTTTTCTGGTTTAAGGAAGTGATCGGCAGAACTATATTGGCCAAGTTTTGTATATGAAATGCGCGAATCGTAGGAATCCTTTATGCTTTCAAACCGTTCCTGCATAACGGTCTCAATATCATGTTCGAATGTGAAGATGGCGTTCTTGCAGTAGCTGAAAACACTATCCATATTCTCATAGAAAAGCGGCATGTAATTCTCAAACCCCGGATATTTGCGGCCTTGTGATACCGCCTCGAACACCGGGTCTTTATGCGATGCTTCCATCCCGAATTCGGCGAAATAATTCTCCTTGAAATTATTTATATATTTTTCGCTCAGCAATATCTCACTGGCCGGTATTATATCGAATTTTTCGATATTCGATGAACTTATCTGGGTTAGGGGATCGTATTTGCGTAAGGAGTCTATCTCATCGCCGAAGAAATCTATCCTTATCCCGAATTCCGAGGCGGGCGGGAAAATATCAATGATGCTACCGCGTACCGAGAATTCACCATGATCGCTGGCGGCGGAGACATTTATATAGCTGTTATTAACAAGGAAGCTCAACAGATTCTCACGTTTTAAATTCTGTTTTATCTTTATGCTGAGAGAAGAATTATTTATAACCTCAACCGGAATAAGCTTCTGTATCACCGCATTGGCGGTGGTGAGCAATATCTGCTTATGTTTCAGCCCACCTGCTATTCTGGAAAGGGTTTCCAGCCTTTTGCTGGTTACCTCACTGTTGGGGGAAACTTTATCATAAGGGTTTATATCCCATGCCGGCAGTTCAAATATTTCGATGTCTTTAGAGAAAAAAGAAATAAGCTCATGTATCTTTTCAAGATAGATATCGTTCTTGCAGACGTGAACAACGCCGGCAGGAGCGCTCCTGATAATCTCGATAATAGGGAATACCTCACTGCCATCGGGCAGGTTGTAAAAATGATTGGCGGTATTTTGTTTAAGCTGGAATTTCATCAGCTTGTTTCCTAATACTAATCTTGCTCGGAAACAATATTAAATTTTGCTTTTATGGCCTCGGAATTATCTTCCTGAGGGCGCACCTTTAATATAGGCGCTATCCGTTTAATAACATTAGCCGCAGCAGGAGCCGCCACCCAGCCGGCGGTCTGGAAGCCGAAAGTATCGGCGGAGGGTTTAGGCTCATCGAGATTAAGCAGTATTATATATTGTGGGTGATTCATCGGGAACATGCCCACGAAGGTAGAAAGTACCTTATCCGCCGAATAACGGCCCCTTGCATCAACCTTGTTAGCGGTGCCTGTTTTGCCGCCTACCAGATAGCCATCAACATTCGCTTTACTTCCAGAACCACTTACCACCACAAGGCGCAGCAGGTCACGCATCCTTTCGGAGGTGCGTTTGCTGAAGATCGTTACCGGCTTGGTGAGTTCCTGTTCCTCGGTGCGTTTTATGAGCGTGGGCTGGTAATACAGGCCGCCATTGGCAACTGATGCCATTGCCGCGACTATATGTAATGGCGATACTGCAAGCCCGTGGCCGAATGAGATAGTAAGCAGACCGGAATTGCTCCATTTTTTAGGTGTGGTCGGGGTGGATTTTTCGTTCACCTCGATATCTAGCTTATCGAAGAAGCGGAGTTTGCGGAAATATTCCTGCATTTTCTCGATGCCGACATCCTCTCCTATTTTTGCGGTGCCGATGTTGGATGAATACATTAATATCTCCGGAACCGTCAGCGGTCTTCTCTCCGGATGGAAATCCGATATTTTGAAACGGCCTATTTGTATTGGGTTGGTGGCATCATAGACCATTTTCTCGTTTATCTTGCCAATATCAAAAGCGGTAGCGAGGGTGAATGGCTTGAATACCGAACCGAGTTCATAATTGCCTAGCGTTACGTTATTGAACAATGTTTGCTGTTTTAAATTCTTCGGCAGGTTCGGGTCGTAATCCGGCAGGCTCACCAGTGCCAGAACCTCACCATTATTCACATCCATTATAATTCCGGAAGCGTTAAGGGCCTGGTGTTTTATCATGGCCTTGGTCATTTCATCACGCAGGATGGTCTGGATGCGGATATCTAAAGTGGTGTTGATCTCATTTTCCGAGATGGCTTTATCGTATGAGGCATCCTCTATATTATCGAGATATTTCTCAAGGCCGCTGAGCCCCCGCCCATCCTGTCCCACCATGCCTATAACATGGGCGAACAGGTTGCCGTGCGGGTAAATGCGTTTCTCCTCATCCTCGAACATCAGGCCGGGAATACCGAGTGCGTTAACCTCATATTTCTGCTTCGGGTGGAGATTGCGCTTTATCCACAGGAAACTTTTTTTCTTATCTTTGAATCTTTTGGTCAGGTCATTCCTGTTAAGTTCCGGTAATACCTTCACCAATTGCTTCGCGGCGCTTTCCTCATCTATCATGATTTTAGGATTGGCGTAGAGGGAAGAGGTGATGAGGTTAGAGGAAATAAGTATGCCATTCCTGTCATAAATGGATTTGCGGAATTTTTCCTTGGCGATGGACTGTTCCGACCTGTTCTGCGCGAGTGCGTTCTTGGTCACGGATAATTGTTTTATGGCTTCTGGCTTGTAGAAGAAAGTTAATTTGATGGTTTTTATCGATACCCCGCAAAGCGTTATGAAAATAAAGCAACTTAAGAACAGCAACCTTAGCTGGGCGCGTTTAATTGCTATATCAAGGGAGCCCTCAAGCTTAAGGTTCAAACTCGGGCGGGAAGCTCCTCTCATGGCATGATTTGCGTTTGGGCATTACTCAGCATGACCTCACGCGAAGGAAGGTCTTTAAGATTAGTGAACTGTATCTTTTCAGGGGAGACCATATCGGTACTGATCTTTTCGGCCAGATTTGTGAGCCTTTGCGGGTTGTTCAGGTAGCTCCAGTCAGCTTCGAGCACTTTAAGGTCTTCGTTGTAGCGGATGAGTTTTTCCTGGGTGATCTCCATTTTATCGGAGATGCCGCGGACTTTATTTTCAAAGAAATAAACAAGGAACGACAAAAAAAGCGTAACGAATATGAATAAAAATATTTTGCTTCTTATTATCATTTATTCTGTTCAACTCCCTGAGGATAATTTTTTTGCGGCACGAATTTTTGCAGAACGGGCACGGAAATTCATTTCGATCTCTTCATCGCTTGCGACGATAGGTTTGTGAGTTAACAGTTCCATTTCATCAAGAACATAAGTTGGTGTTAGCAGTGAAGCTGGCGAGTACCGCGAAAACCCTAGGTTTGCGCCGCCTGTGTATGTTCTGAAAAAATCTTTTACTATCACGTCTTCTCCTGAATGGAAGGTTATTACAACAACTCTACCATTTTCTTTTAATTTATCTTTAGCTTTTTGCAAGCCTGATTTTAATTCTTCGAACTCATTGTTGATGAAAATTCTTATCGCCTGAAAAGTTCTTGTCGCAGGATTTATATTATCGTGATAATGCCCAGTAGCGTCTTTAATGATTTCCGCCAGTTTCAGCGTGGTGGTAATTTTTTCTTTTTCGCGCGCAGTGCAAATCGCGCGTGCGATCGCTCGAGATTTTCTTTCATCACCGAATTTGAAAATAATATTTGCGATCTCCTCTTCGGAGAATTCATTCACGAATTCTTCCGCTGTGAGACCTTCATTATCCATTCTCATATCAAGAGGGCCATCAGCCTGGAATGAAAAACCGCGGCGCGGAGTATCAACCTGCATCGATGAAAAGCCAAGGTCCATAAGGATCCCATCAACTTTACCTATGCCATGAGATTCTAAAACTTTATCAAGATCAGCGAATCTAGCATTCTCGAAAATGAAACGGTCACCGAATTCTTTTTTCAGTTCCTGCGCGAAAACTTTTACATTCACATCCCTGTCGAGCGATATAACTTTGCAGTTAGCGCTTTCCAGTATCGCGCGTGTATGTCCGCCGGCGCCGAAGGTGCAATCAAGGTAAACCTCACCATCACGCGGCTCCAGCAGGGCGATTGTCTCTTTCAGTAATACCGGTATGTGATGTTCGTAGTTCATTTGTAAATAATATTTTAATCCTTCCGGTCTTTCGTAAATATAGCAAACCTCATCCAGCGAGTAATTTTCTATGTTGAACAAATATCTCATGATCAGCCATTAGCTAATTTTAAACTCAGTTTCCCGCGGTTCTGTTTTGCAATGTCTTTGGCCGTTCTGGCGTAGCCTTCGTAAGTGGCTGGGTTCCATATCTCGAACGTTTTGCCCTTGCCGACGAATATCGCTTTATCTTTTAGCTTAGCTTTCTCAATTAATTTTTCTGTTAATGTAACCCTGCCATCGGAATCAAAAGAAAGTTGATCGCTCTCGCCGAGTATGGATGATGCGAACGCATCGCGCTCTTCGCTGTATGGATCCATAGCATCGATGGAGTCAGAGATTTTCTGCATACGTTCCATGCCGCAGGCTTCAACACATTCATGTACGAAGGAAGGATAGACGACTATGCCGCTGAAATTTTCTTTCGCGATAACCGCGCGGAAAGATGCAGGGACGGAAACGCGGCCCTTGCTGTCGATCTTGTTAATATATGTGGAAAGAAAAATACCCACTTAAAAATCCTTACTTATAATATATATAGTCCGGTAAAAATTATGGTTTTCTATGGGACATTATGGGAAGTTACCCCTATCTTATGGTAAAATCAAGGTAAATTATTAATATTATGTGGGATTATGAGATTATTACGGACGAACAGACAAAAAAATACCGGCCTTAGGGGGTAAGGCCGGTATTTGTTCCTTGCACAAAACTAGAATTTCATTGAGAATTCCACGTTCAGGCCTTTCTTCTTTTTGTCGACACCGAAATTAACGGCGGTCTCATCAAAGAAGGATTTATCTTTGTTATCGCTGGTGAACACAGTGGTTTCCGCGAAGAACCTTGATTTATCGCGCTTCAGGTTGAATACACGGCTGCCATCATCCTCATCGGTCTTTTTGCTGAAATTATTCATGGTCAGTGTGCCGAGGGTCTTGACCCTTCTGGCCTCGCCAAAATTAGTATAGACGAGTTCATCTATATCGCCCTCATAGCCCTGCGTTGCTATAAGCTCACTCCTGTCGGCGAAATCGAGGGAGGCGCAAGCTCCAAGGCCGATGGTCAATAGAGTGAATGTTACTAATTTTTTCATATATCCTTAAAAATTAATAAGAAGTTTAATTATTTTAACCTTATCTTAACATGTTATTGCGATAATGTCACGCACTAACTGCAATTTTATGGATTGTCACATCGAGAACAATACATTGAATTATATAAATAATTCATATAATTTTAGTTAGTTAAAAATCGAACTAATATATATTTTTGTGCTGGATTTGATACAGATAATATGCTATTATAATTGAAGCTTGCAGGTCTCCAAATGGCCTTCCTTTTGTAATTATATTTTAAGGAAAATTAATGAATTATTAATCTTCTTGTTTAAATTCGTTTAAAGTTAATTAAGCCACAGAAAAAATTAATTATATCGTTTTCTACTGTGAATTTCCTGATTTGGTTTCAGATAGGATATTCAAGTGCTAGAATCCGGGGATAACATTGAGAGATTTGTGCCATCATCAGTTTCAAATAATTCAGGATTCTCATACCTCAACCAGCTGCAGGATCTATATTCCAAGCCTTATAAAGGCACCAACCATGTTGGCGATATCCTTGCCAACACAATAAATGATACTGCTACAGAAGGCGTGAAGAATATCGTTTCTGAAACGCAGGATGTCACCTCGCTTTCTGCCGATGCGCTGAAGATATTGCAGAACCTTAATTCTGGAAAGGATGATAATAATGTAATATCAAAACTACTCGGCGGTAGCGGCGGCGGTAATGCGATCTCGGAACTTCTGGGCGGTACCGGCAGCGATAACGGCATAGCTGAATTATTCAATTCGTCCTTCGCTGCAGATCCTTTAAGCAAGGCGATCTTAAGCCAGGCGACCGCTAACATTAAACAGTCGGGCACCAACCTGCTGAAGCAGGAGCGCTCAGAAGGTGCTGCTGCCAATGATCCTATACAGAAGGTTCTTAAGGCGTATCAGGCGTATAATAACAATGATAATTCTTCTGCAAAAGTGGTTGATGAGGTTGCGTAGCTAGAATTTGAATGACAATTCTACATTCATCCCTTTGGTCTTCTTATCTACACCCATATTAAAAATTCCTTCATCGAAGAATGATTTTTCTTTGTTATCGCTCTGGAATAAGCTGGTTTCGGCGTAGAACCGGGATTTCATCCGTTTAAATCCTATAACAGTTGCTGCTTCGGAGGAATCAAGGTCAGACTTACCGAGTGTAAGTTCGCCAAGTGTACGGGTAGGTTTTATTATCCCATATTCAAAATAGCGCAGGCTATCCAGGCTCTCTTCGCCTCTTAATTCGGCGAGTTCGGTGCGGTCTGCGAAGCTCATTTCAGAGGTGGAACAGGCGCTTAATCCTGAGGCCGCTAGTATTATAACTAAATATTTGCTTGCCAGTTTTTTCATAACACCTCCCACGGTAGGGGTTAAGTTAACAAATTCAGAAATAGAATTTCGGAATACTACTAACTTAACCCTTTTATCCCATGAACCGGACAGGAGTTGAGGGGGGAACTCCTGCCGGCTTTGGAATATATCTTTAAAAACAATTGTTCTTAAAGCTTACCTTCAAGGTACGCTCAAGCGGATAAATATTCCATACCGAGTGGGAGGGGGGAAATAAAAATATTATAAGTTCAGGGATCAGACCTGATTGGCCGCATCGGCCTTATCAACCTTGATATCCGGAGAATCCGGGTTCAGTTTCATTTCGTAATGTGCAGCGCCGGCCGGGATCATCGGGTAGACATTTTCCGCTTTGTCGGTCAGCATATCCATTACTACCGGGCCATCATGTTCAAGCATTTGTTTCAATGCAGATTCAACATCGTTTGGTTTTTCGCAGCGAATACCTTTCATGCCATAGCTTTCAGCCATTTTAACGAAATCAGGCAGGGCATCCATGTAGCTTTCGGATTTGCGGTCACCGTGGAAAAGTTCCTGCCACTGGCGAACCATACCCATATAACCGTTATTCATGATAAGCAGTTTTACCGGCAGGCGATATTGAACAATGGTTGAAAGTTCCTGTATATTCATCATGATGGAAGCTTCGCCGGAAACGCACACAACTGTTTTACCCGGATGTGCTATCTGCACGCCAAGCGCCGCAGGCAGGCCATAGCCCATTGTGCCGAGGCCACCGGAGGTCATCCAGCGGTTCGGTTTGTTGAAATCGAGATATTGGGCGGCCCACATCTGGTGCTGGCCGACATCGGTGGTAACGAAATAATCTTTTTCTTTTTGCAGAATATTGTTCAGAGTATCCAGAACATATTGCGGACGCGGAACTTTTACTGATGGCTTATAACCAAATGAATTGAATGCACGCCATTCCTCGATCTGCTTCCACCATTTTTTGAGGGCTAGTTCATCGGCCTTGCAGTTCTGTTTTTTCCATTCATCGATAAGCTGCTGCAATACATGTTCGGCATTGCCTACAACCTGCAGATCAACCTTGATATTTTTATTCATTGAGGATGGATCGATATCGACATGAATTTTTTTCGAGCCGACGGAGAACATATCTTTTTTGCCGGTGATACGGTCATCGAACCTTGCGCCGATATTTATCATCACATCGCATTTTGCCATGCACATATTGGCTTCCATGCTGCCGTGCATGCCTAGCATTTTCAGGAATTGCTTATCGCTGGTAGGGAATGCGCCAAGTCCCATAAGGGTGCTGGTGATAGGGAAACCGGTGAGTTTTACCAGTTCAGCAAGTAATGCGCAGGCCTTCGGGCCGGAATTTATCAGTCCGCCGCCAGTATAGAATACTGGCTGTTTCGCCTCGGACATTAATTTGATAGCGTGCTTTATCGCCTCCGGGTCTGCCTTTGTTGCTGGCCTGTATGAGCGGTGGGCTTTTAGTTTTGTGTCATCGGAATATTGCGCTTCTTTAAGCTGGATATCCTTTGGAAGATCTATCACCACAGGGCCGGGGCGGCCAGATTTGGCTACATAGAAGGCTTCGCGGATGGTATTCTGTAATTTTGAGGCATCCTTCACCAGATAATTATGCTTGGTGCAATGCATGGTAATGCCTACAGTATCAGCCTCCTGAAAGGCATCGGAGCCGATAAGGTGGGTTGCGACCTGTCCGGTTATGCAGACAAGCGGGATGGAATCCAGCATGGCATCGGTAAGGGCGGTAACGGTATTAGTGGCGCCTGGCCCGGAGGTTACAAGAATAACGCCAACCTTGCCGGTGGAACGCGCATAGCCTTCGGCCGCGTGTCCTGCGCCTTGTTCATGACGTACAAGGATATGGCGAATTTTATCCTGCTTGAAGATGGCATCGTAAATTGGCAGCACCGCGCCGCCGGGATAACCGAATATAACTTCAACCCCTTCCTCAAAAAGTGTATTAAGAAGCAGCTCAGAGCCGTTCTGTGCTTCCGGGAATGGCAGGTCTTTTTTTGCTATTGGCATAATAAATATAAAAATCAGGTTAGATTATTATGTGAAAATATCGGCAAATACAAGCGTTTTGTGCAGGTTAAGGCCTAGAATATACCGAAGAACGAGGTTCCCTTGTTCTTATCCGTGGTGCGTTCCAGAGGCTTAGCTTCGTTGAATACGCAGGCGAGTTGGCTGCCCATGCGCAGGGTGAACTGGCTGGTGACCATTTCCACCACCACATAACCATTATCAGAGACGCGGAAGTTTATGAGAGCCTCGTTGCCATCAGGCAGAACCTGGAATATGGCGGGATAGTCGGCGTTTATATCCTTGAATTTGAGATAGGTGAATTCGCCATCATCGAATACTTCGATAGGGGCGATATCCTTGGAGCCGCTCATGGTATATTTCATGTTGAGCTTGGCGCTGTCCTTGGCAGGGTCTGGCACATAACTTACCTGCTTGAAATCGCCGGAAAGATCCATAAAGCCGGCATTATTGGTAGCGGTTACAGTATCAGGATAGTTGAATTTCGTGGCAAATACCAGTTCCGGGTCATCGATCTTCTCAACTTCCTTGGAATACATCTCGAAGTAATAGGTGCGTTTATTGGTTATTATCACCATGTTGGTAACGGCATCAACCTCAATAGGTTTTAGAAAAATAGTGCTGCCCTGCGGGTTTATCTGCCAGCCGGTGGAATCACCCATGGTGATGCTCAGGAATTTTTCCTTCGGGTCGAAATCAATACGGGCGGCATAGCGCAGGTAACCGGTATATTCAAAAACGGTGTTGGGCTGGTAGGTGAAGGCGCGCAGGCGGCTATCACCCGGAAGTGGAACGCTTTTTTGCGCAGCAAAAGATGCGTTGGCACAGAATAATATGGCAAGGGCCAATATATAATTAATCGATCTTCCTGCTTTCATAGCTTAAAACCTTGAAATTGAACGGGCTGAAATCCTTTTCCTCATAGTTATATAGTATTGTCTGAAAAGACAAGATAATCTTGGCCTGCCAGCGTGATTTGTTCTGTGTGCCGGTCACCGCTCTTTCGATGGCATCAAAATTCACAGTAAGCTGGTAGTTCCTTATGTCTTTGCTCTTGTTCTTATCATCGCTGAAAAGCGGGGTTATCATGGTGGTGGCGTTATATGGCGCTATCTCCGCCGTTGCGGTATCAACGATTATTTTGCGGGAGATTTTCTTTTTATATTTTAATATTATGCTGTCGGAATTGCGGATGGATATCTTATCGAGGTAATAGGTATTTATATCATCGGAGGCGAGGGATTCTATCATGTTCTTGTTGATGCGCAGTTTCTTGAAATTATCGCGGTAGTCATAACTTTCAATGGCCTCAACAAAACGCCCGGCGAAATATTTTATCAGAACCTCATTAACATCGAATTTTTTTTCGCTGTTGCCGAGATAGGTTATCTTGGTGGAAAAATCCGCGGCGCTGGTAATGGTAGCCTTTATCGGCAGGCTTTTTTTGATCGGCAGGATGGATTTATAATAGGTGAACAGGAAACTGAATAATATCACGAAACATAATATCATCAGCAGCAGATATGCCCTTTCGATGAAGTGGTATTCATATTTTTTGATGTACCAGTCACGCGCCTCGTGGAAATATTCACCCGATTCTATCTTTTCGGCCAGTTCGCGGTAATGTTGTTTAAGATTATTATCCATTCATTATATATAGTTTTACAGCCCTGCTTTCAGGGGTATCAGCATTTTTAACAGCAAAATTCAAAAAAGAACAATCTTATAAAATGTTAACGATACAATTTGATTGTTAATGTTACAAAATATGGTTAACTTCCCACTAAAGCGTATAATAGCATATTTAGAGAAAATATGTAAATTTTTAGTTAATTTTTAGTGAAAATACTGTATAATCGATAAATATTAGAGAATCAAACCCATTGATGTCAAAATTCTGGAAAATAATCCGGGTATTCTTTTTGTTATTTATAGCAACCTCTGCGGTTGGCCAAAGTGCTGAATTCGATTATACACAGGACCAT
>CAYRJW010000035.1:0-5075 GCA_964424715.1 uncultured Rickettsiales bacterium
ATCTCAACAAAAGATATGGTAGATATTTATAGCCCAGGTTATCCAGCTCTTCAAAAGATGATGCAAGATTACTATAAGGAAAAACTGAATACCCAAGGTTCAAATCCAGATGAAATAAGAAGTAAATTTATCGGGATGTATAGAAGAAACAATATAGATACATTGTATATAAGCCCCGAAGGAATCAGTGAGCTGGAAGAAAAAGGGGTGTTGGAAAGATCCTTTTCTTTGCCGCCGCAGGGTTGGCAGGCAGCAGGAAACTTGAGAGATAACTATTTTAACGATAGTAAAGATATTATAGAGGTTCTGAAAAACTATCAGGTGACAAAGCTGAAGGTTTTGAGTCCGGAAGAAGTAGGAAAGAATTATATAGGGATTTATAAAAAAACAAAAAATATGCTGTATATAAGCCCCGATGGCATTCAGGAATTGTTGGAATCGGGAGAGCTAAAACAATCTTTTACTAAAACGCCAGAAGGGTGGAAGTCGGCCCGTGATTTAAATGATATTTATGTAGGTCATGGTTCAAAATTTATACAAATATTAAATGAATATCAGGGCAAAAAACTGAAAGCTCTGAGTCCAGAGGAAGTAGGGGAAAAATATATTGGGCTATATAGCAGGGGCGCTAAAGTTACGCTATTTATAAGCCCCGAAGGGATAAAGGAACTGGAGAAAGAAAAGATATTGAAAATATCGGCGGCGCCAGCCCCGAAAGGCTGGCAGACAGCAAGAGACCTGCTTAATAATTACAAAGGTAGTAAAAATGAAATATTTGTACAAATCGTAGAAAATTATCAGAAGGAAAAACTGAATGTACTTAATATTGATCCTAATGAAGTAGAAAAGAAATATGTTGGAATCTACAGAAAAGGTCGTGATGATGTATTATGTATAAGTCCGGTTGCGGTTAAAGATCTGGAAAATAAAGGGCTGTTGGAAAATAAACTTCCTAAGCCCCCGGAAGGATGGGTATCAGAAAGAAATTTACGAGGTATTTATATAGGGGTACAGAACTCAAAAGTTATAGAAAATTATCAAAAGGAAAAGTTGCAATCTTTGACTGCCGAAGAGGTGGAAAAAATATATGTAGGAAAATATCAAAAGGGATCTAATAAGGGTACATTATATGTAAGTCCTGAGAGTATTCAGGAGTTGGAAACCAGTGGAATATTGAAAAAAATATCTATATCTGTTCCGATTCCGGAAGGGTGGTTGATAGCATCTGATCTGGTGAATATTTATAGTGGAGGTATAACAAAACTTTCAAATGCAATTAAAGACTATCAAAGGGAAAAATTACAATCTTTGATTCCCGAAGAAGTGAAAAAAAATTATGTTGGGACATATAGAAAAAATAATGTTGATACATTATGTATCAGTCCCGCAGGTATAAAAGAACTTGAGAAAAGAAGCATATTTAAAAAAGCGGCAGAACAAGCACCGGATGGATGGGAGGCCGGAAGTAATCTTATGAATACATACAGTGGAGATCCTTCAAAATTTATACAAATATTAAAGGACTATGAGCAAGATAAGCTGAATACCACAAATAAGAAAGAAGTAAAAAATAATTATATTGGGACATATAGAAAGGGGAATATTGATACATTATACATAAGTCCGGCAGGAATCAAAGAACTGGAGGAAAAGGGAATATTAAAGGTGCAGGCAGAAATGGTTCCGAATGGATGGAAAACCGGTACGGATCTGAGTAGAATTTATGTTGGGGATGTTATATCAATTATACAAGTACTAAAAGACTATAAAACAGAAAAGCTTGGGTTTCTGGAACAAGAGGAAGTAGAAAAAAATTATATCGGAACATATAGAAGTAATAGAGGGGAACCTACGCAATATATAAGCCCTAAGGGCATTCAGGAATTGGAGGAAAAAGGAATGTTGGAGATGGGTGCTGCTTTGGCGCCAGAAGGATGGATGGCAGGAGGAAATCTAAAAAGCATTTATGTTGGAAATAATGAAAAATTCCCGAAAATTATGGAGAATTACCGGGAAGAAAAACTACAGATCCTGAGCCCGGTAGAAGTGGAAAAAAACTATGTTGGTATTTACAAGAAAGGTACAAAAAATACTATATGCATAAGCCCGGCGGGAATTGAAGAGTTGGAAAAATCTGGGGTTTTGAAAAGAAAACAGTTGCCAAACGATTCCAGAAGCACCGATATTATTTTGTTTTCCATTACCTCTTCAAGTTCAGGCAAGGGAAGGTAACATTAGAACTGCAAAGCGTGACGTAAGCCTGTTGCAAGAGAAGGGGTTGGTAAAGTTCACGGGATCAAAGAAATACGGAAAATATTCTCTGATATAGATTTTTGGCACCCTGTTATTACTATTTTAATTCCCTGTTATGATTTTAAGGGTATTTGGCGTACAACCCAGTATTATGGCTACTTACGGCAGGTTATTTTATTTTAAAAACCTCAAAATCCCTGATATTTGCAAAAAAATCCCTGATATTTGCCTACAAACAGGGAAATACTGATGGCTGGTAGATCAAATGTTAGAATCCACCACCAGTTTCTGAAGATTACTAATTTCTAAAATACTCGGAATTAGTTTTTCTATATTGTTTACAGAAACTTCAGCAAATAAAACTAGATTCATGCCAGCTAATATATGATTAAGAGTATGTTCTTGATCAGCTACTGAGTCTGAAAATGTTACTGTTCCAGTGGTTTTATCTATAACACCAAACGAATGTAAGAGGCCTAAATAATTGGGATGGCAAAAATCTGAGGAAGCATCATAGTGAGTGCGTACATAGGATTTCTCCTTATCAAAAGTTTTATCTAAATTATCAATGCAATTTAATACCTGAACAGCCTCTATATCTATATCATTCTCATTGTTTTTTAACCAAGATTTCTGACGAGTTCCAAAAGTTATTTTGGCTAATAAATTATTGATTGATTCAAAGTCTGACGATTTACAAAGCTTTTGTAATTGTTTTTCTATATCTATAATAAATGCACATGTTTCTACGGTGGCACGCATACACAAAATTGCTGATAAAAAATTTCTAGCGTTCCACGCTTCTGTGCATCCCGCACCTAACATAACTATTCTATGTATTATCGCTTGCTTAAATACTTCTACCTTCCAAACAAGTTTAGATTGTGCAAGTAAACCTTCTCGTTTTATTTCGGACTTCTTAAGACTTTCTAAACGTTCAAGAGATTTATTAATCTGCTCAACTTTAGCCCAATCTTTTTTTATTGCACGTTCACGTGTAAAACCTATAGACATGTTTCCCTCTTTTTAGAAGTAAATGGGGGTAATATTTTAAATTTCAAGGGTATATAACTGTGACCCAGGTCGCAGAAATTAGGAGCGCTACGATGACTACGTAGAGGTCGGGGTAAAAATGTGATGGAAAAATAAATGTGACCTGGGTCACAGAAATAATCAGAATTAGCAGTTTTAGAAATGGAAAATGGCAGAAATAGGGAACCTCAACATAGCATATCCGCTGTATCCGCAGGCGAACCCAGAGTTGACATCGTAGAGGTCGATGGTTCGAGTCCATTATCACCCACCAGTCTTCGCTCCTGCGGAGCTACGACTCGGCAAGCCATGTGAGTTTTACTATTATTATCCGAGGAATTCGCGCGAAGACTGTCGCGTCGAAGCGAAGCGTAGACGGACTTATCTATGGCGTCACTTCATATTCAGGCGCGTTACTTAATCTATACAGATAATAGACCTCGATAATAATTTAGAACCATATTTAGATTATTATAATGCAATTTAAAAAGATGATTGGTAGTTTTTATCATCAATCATCAGGGAAATCTAAATGCTACCTAATATCAGGATACCGTTGGCGGTATCATTGTTCACAAGTGTTTGTGTTTGTATGGCAGGCTCTTCTGTCTGGGCGGCAGATTACACCGAAAATGATATTTCAGCGCCGATAAATGATGTTACCAACTATAATAATGTAACTCTTGCAAATAACAGAACTTTAACCTCTGGTGCTGTTACTGGTGGTTATGTATATTTTGGTGGTACACTCGATGGTAATATAGATTTTACCAATGATGGCTCTATAACCTCAACCCATAGTAACTATGGCGTGCTTTATATGCCTAATGTGGGTAATACTTCCTCATTGAAAACCGTGAACATCACAAATGATGGTACACTGGCCTCAACCGGCACATCTGCGATCATGATCTATATTATGGGCAAAAGTGATGGCGGTTTTCCTTCTGTCAGGAGATCATTTGATTTTTCATTAGATAACAGTGATACGATAAGCAGTGCGGCTACCACGATTTATGTTGTTAATGGCAATTCAGGCTCTACCTCTATAACCAACTCAGGAACGATCAGCAGCAGCACCAATGTTGGTGGCTATAAGGTTATAGCGCTTTCCGAAGGAGCCACTTCAACCGTTGATAATACCGGTGCAATAACAGCTAATTCTGCCAGCGACAATGCAATAGATATCAGTTCAACCAATGGCGTTATTAACAATACCGGCTCAGGTTCCATTCTAGGAATAATAAACGCATCTGGAAATTCCAGCACTTCCCTGACAGTTAATAACAATTCCAGTGCAGGTATCACCGGCAATATCACAACCACAAGCAGCGATCTCGATATCATCAACACCGCTGGCACCATTACCGGTAATATTATCTTAGGCAATAATGATGATTCATCGGTTGCAGTTAACGGTGGAACTATTGCCGGCAATATCACTATGAATAATGCTTCACAGATTACAACTTTTGGTGGCGGTGTTTTGAATGGGAACATCAACGGCGCGGGAACTATTGCTGTAAATTCAAACACTGTAACCAATGGCAACATTGGGGCAGGAACATCTTTAACCGGCATCACTATCGCAGCCTCCAGAACATTGAATGCCTTAACCAATAACAACTCGATCAGAGCTACCAATATCACTCTTGGCAGCGGAGCAGCTCTTACCATGGGCGATGGCGCCCTTACAGGAACGGTTGATGGTGCAAGCAGCAACGTTGGAACGGTAAATATGACCTTTGCCTCCAACAGCAACGTAACCGCCGTTCTTGGCTCAAGCACCG
>CAYRJW010000035.1:5085-15051 GCA_964424715.1 uncultured Rickettsiales bacterium
CAGTGCGATGATAACCGCAACTACATCTATCAAAGCAACAAATGTTAATATCACCGGAGTTGATGGCGCATTGATACTTGATCCTTCGGTCGGGATCACAGGTAACGCTATAATAGGGCACAACAGCAATTTATTAATGGGTAATGGATCTTTTGTAACTGGAGTGATCAGATCTGCCACTGATGGCAGCGGCGCATTACAAATGGATGGAGATTTTACAGCCAACGACGATATCGGCACTGAAGCATATACTTTAGGCAATGTTACCGTGATGGATAGTTCAACATTAACAACTTCACATGAAATAAATGCTTCAACAATTTCGATAGGAAGCAATGCTACATTGACCGCCTCATCTTATGTAAATGGTGATTTTGACCTTTCTACAAACGCCACTTTGGACCTGGAAGATGGCGCGTTTGTCACCGGCACTATCAATCCCGGAGGAATAGTTGAAGAAGGAATTATAAACAGCTCCGGTCTGGTAATAATTTTAGCTCCTATTGGATCTATGGGCCCTATAGAAGCCATTAATGTTGCCAGCGGCTCGCAATTAAGGATTGCTAATAATGATTCTTCGGAAGCAAATACTATAGATGCGCTGAATGTTAACGTTAGCGGCCGTTTAGACCTGATGGATGCAACAGCCATTGCAGGTGATGTTACTATGTTGGGCTCAGCATCGTCGCTCAACACCAGTGGATATTCGCAAACTATCAACGGTGACTTCACCACCTCAGCGGGAAGCGTGACGATAGTTACCGTACATACTCCAAGCTCTGCAGATAAAATAACCGTTGCGGGTGAAGCTAGCGTTGTTTCAAACAGCAAGCTTTGGCTTAGCTTTGTAAGCGGCTCTACAACTGCCGCAGGTTCAAGTTATACCATTATTGATGGCGGTGCCGGCTCATCAATCAATGCCATAACTGATTCTAACATTCTTGTTAATGGCACAGTTACTAACAGGTACAACAATTTTTTATTCCACACCATGGTTAGCGGTGATGACCTTTTACTTCTTGTACAGAACGCCCTTATTGAAGTTTCAACTTCAAATACATCATCTCAGAATGTTATCAGCGCGCTGGATGAGATTGATTCACCCACTGGAACGCTTGATACTCTGAAAGATTATCTTTTGGATTCCGGAAATACTAATGCGCAAAAAGCAGCAGCTCTTGAAACTATTACCCCACAGGCAGATAATGGTGTTAACCAAGGTATGTTCGAGCTGGTGAATTCCATAAACAATCTTATCGGCGATAGGTTAAACAGCCTTCGAGCCGGCGTTTCATCTGGTGATGAACCTGCCCACTATGGTGCATGGGCCCAGGGTTTTGGCGCAAAAGCCGGGCAGGATAACAGCGCAACAGCACAGGGCTTTGATTCCAGGTCATATGGCTTTGCGATGGGTGGAGATAGGAATATCTCTGATTCAACTGCACTTGGAATAAATTTAAGTTATGCCAATTCCTCTGTTGATTCTAAGGATAATTTAAAAAATACCGATATAGACACCTACCAGTTAGGTATTTATAGCAGCACTGATCTTGGCAGCTATTTCCTGGATAATATGATAGGCTTTGCCTGGAATGAATACTCATCAACCAGAAGCATACCTTTGGCACCAGCTACTGCTAAGGCTGATTTTAGCGGCCAGGCCTATATGGCAAAATTAGAGGCCGGAAAAATAAACAGGCTATATAACGGATTTATCATAACACCAAAAGCCGGGCTGACACTGGTATATAATGTTCTGGATAAATATTCCGAAACCGGAGCTGGTACGCTTAATCTGAATGTAAGCAATGATAATTCAGTTTTCCTTGAAGGAAATATAGGCGCTGAGATCAGCCGTGAGATGGTAACAGCAGGCGGTACAAGAATCACTCCAAAGCTTAATATCGGCTATGGCTATGATATCATTGCTGATAACCAAAGCGCCACAAGCAGCTTCATAGGGCAAACTCCCATATTCAAATCAGAGGGGGCTGACATCCAGAAAAACAGCCTGAATTTTGGCGCCGGTGTTGATATTCATCAGGTGAACGCCGTAACGCTAAGTGTTGACTATGATTATAGATATAAAGCCGATTACCAAGCCCACTCCGGTATGCTACGCGTTAAATATGCATTTTAGGAAGCCCGTAAGATAGTGCATGTGTAGATGCTGAATCACTACTGTTATCCCAAGGAAGATATGGGGAAGCAAATTAAAAATATATTAGAGTTCACTATAATTGATTAAAGTCATGTCGGGTTATTTTTATAATTTATAAAAATAAGCATCTTGCAGGGGGTGTTTCTGCGGGGGTAGTTTCTGTAGCAAAAATAGTTAAGGAGCCTTACATATGAAGAATACAAAAAAATTGTATATAGTTGCATTCACTTTATTGTTATCAAATGCGTTACCTGGCGTTACCCATGCTCAGAGCTGGGAGTCCGTTGAACCACTTTTAGCTACCGCAGACGCGGTTGCCGGCAAACAGCAAGCACAAATATGTACTGCGTGCCATAGCTTTGATAAAGGTGGGGCAAATAAGATTGGACCAAATTTATATGGCATTGTTAACAAAGCGCCTGCTAAGGCTGCAGGTTTTGCTTATTCAGATGGTATGAAATCAATTCAAGGTAAGAAGTGGACATATGATGCGCTGGATCATTTTATTTTTGATCCGAAATCCTATGTTGCTGGCACAAAAATGCTGTTTGCTGGCGTTAAGGATAGAAAGAAACGTGCAGATATCATAGCCTGGCTGAATGGTCTTTCAGATAGCCCGGCGCCACTTCCAAAATCTAAAAAATAAGTGTAATTAAGCTAGCCGGAATGGATATACAAAAATATTTTGATGTTGTGATCTCTGGCGGTGGCCCGGCGGGTTTGTGCTTTGCCAAAGGGCTTTCCCAGCTTAATCTCAAGGTCGCGGTCATAGAGAAACAGGAGGCGGAATTCATTGCCTGCCCGATTATTGATGGGCGTGATATAGCCCTTACAAACCTTTCCAGAGATATACTTGTAGACTTAGGCATCTGGGACCACTTTCACCAGAAAGATATTTCAGAGATAAGAGAGGCGAAGGTTTTTAATGGCAGCTCTTCTTATTTTCTTGGCCTTGGAAACTCGCATTCTCAGGGAATGGCCTACATAATTTCAAATCACCTGATAAGAAAAGCTGCTTATGAGGTTGTGATGAAAGATAATAATATAACCCTTATAACTGGCACATCTGTGGAAGATATAGATCTTGCGAATGATCTAGCTCTTACCAGGCTTTCCAATGGAGAAGTGCTGGAGTGCAAACTTCTGATTGGTGCTGATAGCAGGTTTTCCGCTATGAGAAAGAAAGCTGGGATCTCGGCTTCAATGAAGGATTTTGGCAAAACCATGATGGTTTGCCAGATGAGCCATGAACTGCCGCATAACAGCATTGCAACAGAATGTTTTTTATATGGCTATACACTTGCCGTGCTGCCGCTGAATGGCAACCGTGCTTCAGTTATACTTACCGCCAAACCTGCCGAGATACAAAACCTGATGGAAATGTCGGAACAGCAATTCGGTGAATTCATCTGTGATAAATTCCAGAACAGGCTTGGTAAAATGCAGCTTGATAGCAAGCGTTATTCATATCCGCTTGTTGCTGTGTACTCAGATAAATTTATTTCGCGACGATTTGCGCTGGTTGGTGATGCCGCTGTAGGTATGCACCCAGTAACGGCGCATGGCTTTAATTTTGGCCTCAAAGCGCAAAAAACCATGGTGGATGAGATCAATAAAGCTTTGCGAATAAATGGCGATATCGGCTCTGTGCAGTTATTAAATAACTTCCAGCGAATTCATAAAAAGGCAACGCTTCCACTTTATCTGGCAACTAATAAAATAGTGGATCTTTACACCAACGATAACCCTCCTGCTAAATTAGCACGCAATGTACTTATCCATATCGCCAATAATATGTTGCCGGTAAAATCATTTATAAGTTCAAAATTATCAGAGAATAAAAACTCAGAAAGAATACTGCCATTGCCGCTTCATATAGGGCGGGAGTTTATAAGATCGCGCCGAAGATCTTCGTAATATTTTTCAGGCAACTTTTGAATAGCGGCCGGGGGCCACATTTCTATACTGGTCAAAGGTGGCCGAAACCACTCTTGCAGCCATCTTATATGGTGTTATGACCCTAATTTTCTCACCCTCGCACTCCACTATGCCTTTGAAACGCTCTTCACTCAGCTCGTTCAGCGCGGGCTGAAAATATCCTTCCGGCAAATTGAAGTTACTTCTTATTCTTGCAAGGTCAGTTGACATAAAACACATCAGCTCATCAATCACCTGCTTGCGTATAACATCATCACCCATGAACGCCCAGCCGCGAACACTAGGGAGCGTGCCGGCCTCTACCATGGCTTGATAATCAGGGGTTTTGGCACTGTTCTGGATATATCCCTGCGGGAACTGGCTTATGGATGAACTTCCTATCCCTATAAGAACATCTGTCGCATCTGTTACATAGCCCTGGAAATTCCTTTTCATGCTTTTATCCAGCATTGCAATTGCAAGAGGGTCATCCTTCTTTGCAAAATGGTCAATACCTATGGCGACATATCCATTCTCTTTCAGCATTTCGTTTGCCATGTCATATAGCGCCAACTTCTCGATTTCTGATGGAAGCCATTCTGTATTTATCAAGCGCTGATGCTTTTTGACCTGCGGCACATGGGCATATGAAAATAATGCTATCCTTTTTGGGTTAAGCTTCACCGTTTTTTCCAGTGTGTCGCGGAATCGTTCTGCGGACTGGTGCGGCAGACCATAGACCAGATCGCAGTTTATCTGATCGATGCCCTTGCTGCGCAGCTGCTGCATTACCGAAGCCACCATCTCGTAAGATTGTACGCGGTTGATGGCCTTCTGCACTACTGGATCAAAATCCTGTATGCCTATACTAATGCGGTTAAAACCTGCATTCGCATAAAGTTCGATATTCTCCCGCGTTGTAGTGCGAGGATCAAGTTCAATCGCTAGCTCGCCGGATGGATCTGATCTGAACAAAGACGAAATGGAATAAAGTATCGATAACATATCGCCACGTTCAAGCAGGCTTGGAGAACCTCCGCCAAAATGGATGTTTACAAGTCTGCCATTGCCGTTTAGGTGGGTCTTTAATATCTCGACCTCTTTGAGCAGCACCTGCACATATTTTCTGATCGGCTCATAGCGCTTGGTCATTTTTGTGTGGCAGCCGCAGAACCAACACAGCTCTTTACAGAAAGGGATATGAACATAAACTGAAACAGAGGTAGCATTGCCTATGGCGCTGAGATAGCTGGAATGCTGCCCTTCCGCGAGCTGAGAAGAAAAGTGATGCGCAGAAGGATAGCTGGTATAACGCGGCGCTTCCATTCCAAGCCAGCCCATATTCTTATTTTCGATGTTCATATTAACATATTACTCTATTTTTATCTGACCTTCGAACTAAGCCTTGAACTGGTCATAAGCACGCAGCGCGTCTGCTACATACATAAGGGAAGGGCCGCCGCCCATATAAACGCACATGGCAAGCATCTCTGCAACTTCTTCCCTGCTGGCATTAAGATCAACCAGAGCCTTGGCGTGGAAGCCTATACAGCCATCACATCTTGTTGAGACACCTATCGCAAGGGCGATAAGCTCTTTTGTTTTTTTATCCAGCGCGCCATCTTTCGATGCATTTTTTGCAAGCTCAGAAAATCCCTTCATGGCGTCCGGCTGCAATTTACGCATCTCTGCTATATATTCTGAGATGTCTTTTGTTATATTCTGATAGTCTTTCGTCATAAGATCTCCTTAAAAAAATTTATAAATTTGTACTGCAGCAACTCTTATACCCTTTGCCTTTATTCCATGGCATTTTAGCCATTAGTATAGCAAGACCACAGTAACCTGTTACACCTGCAAATGTCAGGCCAGCGCCAAAGAAAGCGGATAGCAGAAAAAAATTGCTGTTAACAGAATATCCGAAAATAACACCTGACAGCACACCCAGACCAATTGTTAACTGAACCTGCCTGTCAAGCGGAAGAAAGGATCTGCCGGATGCTTTAATATCAAAACCGGCCTGCTGCCATGCACCGATACCGCCTTCAAGATTGTAAATTTCCAGTCCGGGATCTTCAGACAGAAGTTTCTCGCAGGCTGTGCCGCCGCGTTTTCCGGCTTTGCAGTGAACAACCAGTTTTTTGCCTTTAATATTTCCTAGTTCCTGTTTGAATAGTTTTCCAAGTGGAATAAGCCTGGAACCATATATATTCTCTGCCTCATATTCAGCCGGTTCACGAACATCTACAAGTACAGCTTCATTGTTACTCAGCCATTCCTTTAAGGTCTTGGCATCTACAGTTCTTATTGGCATAATATCCTCAATTTTATTTATTACCTTAATGGGATTATTTTATCTGCAGTTAACATAAATCAAGTTATTCGGTGTTTATATATAAACACGAAAAGAAAATATTTTTAATACACTATGGATTTTTTATCATGCTCCGGGGTAAATATTATAATTCTGAGCAAATACTAATTAATATATTGATTATTTATTTTTAGACTTATATCTATTTAAGGGTAATGATAGTTGTTAGCAACCTTTGGTTGCGCTTTAATGTTGATATACAATATAAAATTAAATATGGTAACTGCCTCAAAAAGAAACAGCGATATTTTCTCCGGTAAGAATGGCAATTCTCTGGCAACGGCAGTTAGGCAAGGGAAATTCAGCGGTAATCTGTTGTTAAAGTCGGCGGCGGCGTTATCGGTCATTTCATTTTCAGTCGGCGCATCGGCAACAACAGTTACCGTAAGCGGCGATGAGCCTACCACACAGACATTCGCAGATAATGGCGATACAATAGAGGTAACCGGTGCTGGTGATATATTCGTTACCGGCGCAAGCGCCATAACTGCGAACGGAAAGACCGGTATAATAATAACCAACACCCCGACCGATACCGTAAATGATGGTATCCGGAACACCGGGGAATTTAATACAATAGATGTAAGTGGTGCAGCCACTATAGGCACATTCACCAACACCGGGCTTATAACCGGTGATGCTGTAACATCGGGCAAAGCTACCTTATTCATTCAGGGCGCGGCGGATACATTCACAATAACCAACAATGCCGCAGGTAAAATAAGCAATACAGGAACTGGCGGTGAGGTTATCGTGATAGATGGCACCAACGGGAACCAGGCCGCAACTATTACCAATGCCGGCACAATACAAGGTACAAATGATGCCGGAACAGTGGCGATAAGCCTTGTTGATGCTGATGGCGGCTCAGATCTAAATGTGGGCAACAGCGGTACTATCACCGCAGGTGCTTCTGGAACGGCAATTAGCATTGGTTCTGGTAACAATGTTTTAAATATAACTTCAAACAGTGGCACTATCACCGGCGATATAATTAATAACGGTGTTGGTGTAATATATGTTACTAATACAGGTACAATAAATGGCGATATTACTGCAGTTACTAACTCAAATATAGTAACCCAGACCGGGGCCGGCTCTATCGTTGGTAATTTAAGTGCCGGGAATTATGGTGAGCTTACCATGAGCAATACTTCATCGGTCACTGGTAATGTTAATGTTGGTACCAATAGTGGTTCTTTCATAACTCTCAACAACACATCCAGCATTGCCGGCGATATCACGCTGGGTCATGCCACTCAGGCGATCAATTTTAATGGCGGTACCGTAACGGGAACCATCAACGGTACAAGCGATGGCAAAGGTATCGTTAATTTCAATAATGATATTGCTCTTGGTGGTAATATCGGTAACACATTCAAAGTTGCGGCGATAAATCTGGCGACCGCGGTTGATGTTACCAATGCCGGTAATTACACCATCGGCGCAGAGGATATCACGCTTACCGGCAGCGCAACATTAAACGCTGGCACAGCTGCGGTAACGGTAACTGATGATCTTACCATCGGCGGCGGTTCCATGACGATGGGAGCAGGCGCATTAACGGTTACGGATGATATAAACCTAGGTAACGGCTTCGGTGGTACATTAACTATCGGTTCCGGCGGCATGGCCGCGCAGAACACCATACTTGCTAATGGCAGTGCGTTGAGCCTTGGCGGTGCTTATACCGGCACTATCGATGGCGGCGCTAATAATTATGGTTCGCTTACCTTCACGGCAGATCAGGCGTTAGGTGGTGCTATCGGTGCTACTTTTGCTCCAGGAACCACAATAGTTACTACCGGTACAGATCTTACTAATGCCGGTAATAATATTGTTCATGTATTAAGTCTTGACCTTCAGGGCAATTCAACCTTCAATGCCGGAAATGGAGCCATAACATCCCGCAGCACACTTGCCATCGGCACCGGCACCATGACAACCGGCTCAGGATTATTATCAGTACAGACCGCCACCACGATAGATGGTGGTACGTTGTCGATAGGTTCCGGCGGTTTCGCCGGCACGATAGATGGCCTTAACGCAACCGAAGGCACGGTGAATTTCACCGGTAACCAGACCACCGGCGGTGTAATAGGCGCAACCCAGAAACTTTCGGCGGTGAATGTGACCGGCACCACGGCTGTTACCATGGGCCAGAATATTTCCGCTACTACTGTAACGGTGGGTGATGCCACCAACACGGCAAGCCTTGCGGTCGGTAGCAAAACATTAACGGCCACTAACATAAACATCGCCAATGCCGGTACACTCACATTAAGCGCCACCACCGGTTCGCAATCAACGGTAACAGGCACGATAGATGGTGCCGCTGCGAATGTTGGTACACTCGCATTCACCGGTGCCGGTACATATGGCCTTGCCGCATCTCCTGGTGCCACTAATGGCCTTGCCGCAATGACGGTCGGCGATGGCACGACCGTAAATTTCGGTGCTTCCGGCCAAAACTCTAAAATTACAACGACAACAGTTGGCGGCGGTACAAGTGGCCAGCTTAATATAAATCACGGTACCATCACAGGTAATGTGACCGTGGCGACCGGAGGTTCATTTAACCTGACCAATGGCGATTCTTTCCTTGTAGGTAATGTAACTGCCGGTGCTGGTGCTGCGACTGTTTCAACTTTCAGCTCCTCAAAGATCACCGGTAATATCAATCTTGGTACTAACGCAAGCTCTGGTATAGGTCTTGTCGGAACGAGCCAGATCGTCGGTGATGTAACGCTCGGCCATGCTAGCCAGACCATAACCTTTGCTGGTGGCACCGGTATAACCGGCAAGATCGATGGCGCATCCGCAGGCCAAGGTTTCCTTGTGCTTGATGGCAGCTTTACTTCTAATGGAAATATCGGTTCCAACTTCGCTCTATCAGGCGGCAGAATTACCAGCGGCACGCTCGATCTTGCGACCAATGATAACATCTTCGCCATGACCGGCAATTTCCGCCTGTCAAGCGGTACAACGGTTAATGTCGGCACCGGCGCGTTCAATGTTGGCGATGTATATGGTAATGCCGCAGGCGATGGTACATTGAACTTCACTGAAAGCAATTCCCTAGGCGGCACTATCGGTGCCAACGGCAGGCTTGGAACGGTCACTGTATCCAGCGGCGCTACACTAACCGGTGGTGCAAATGCAATAAAGACCGATGATCTGACATTAAGCGGCACAGCTGTGTTAACAAGCTCTGCAGCAATAACAGTATCTGACGACCTCACCATCGGCACTGGCTCAATGACTCTTGGTGCCGGTAAACTTACCGTAACCGATGCCATAGCTATCGGCGCCGGTACATTAACGGTCGGCGCGGGTGGCATGGGCGCAGCAACTACAACCATCGCATCCGGCGGTACAATAAACCTGGGCGGAGCTTTCACTGGCACGATAGACAGCCTTGCCGCAGATGGCAACGGCACAGTTAACTTCACCGCAGACCAGGCGCTTGGCGGCAATATCGGCGCAACATTCGATGTTGCAACAGTTGCACTGA
>CAYRJW010000036.1:0-4546 GCA_964424715.1 uncultured Rickettsiales bacterium
ACCGAAATTAAAAGTATCGAGTATGACATCAGATTCTTTCAGATATGCCGGGAATTCAATGTTAGATGCCCATGGATGATAATGTATCCTCTCAACCAGTTTCTTGCCGATATTTTTATTTATCCTTTTGGTGGTCATCTTCGATATCTTACCGGTATCTTCGGGAAATAATATTATGCCGTTCGGGTCTTTTTCCAGTATCGCCTTTATCGCAAGATCAAAATCCGGGTGGAATTTATGGTTCTTCATCGGGCAGTAATAGATATTCTTATCCAGCGGCAATCCAAGCTCAGTACGGGTCTTGAGTTTTTCCGGTAATTGGGGCTTTTCGATACAGGTAACTATATTTTTAAACCTTACCAGTTTTTCAGTGTAATATTCTTCTGCACCCGGCGCTTCAAAATCATCGGTGGAAAGATAATAATCTATGTTCCTGCTTCCCGATGTATCCGGGTGGCCGGGCAGATGCGCCTGTATCGGCGCAAGCCTTGTAAGCGCAATTAAATATGCCAGCCAGTACATTCCTATATCCGGATATATCAAAATATCCAGCGCGGCCTTGGCAGTAGTATCCCTGATATTAAAGAAATCCTCCCTGAAGACCTTCAGATTCTCCGGCGGGATGAATGATATTAGTTTTCTGATATAATCATCGCCACCTTTTTTCTTTAAACCGGAAAGCCCATCGATGAAAAATATGTGAACATCAAAACGCGGGTCTTTGGCAAGCTCGATTATCAGGCCGTTGAAACATATGGAGACCGGGTGTTTCTGGAAGAATGCCGAAAGGAAACCGATCTTTATTTTTTTGTTCTTATCGAATTTATAATTTGCGATATGAGGTGCAGTATAATTAATTTCCGGCGTAGAATTTATGTAAAGTTCCGCAAGTTTTGATTTCAGCTCCCTGTTATTCCGCGCGTGATATGCAAGATAAAAATGGTTCAGGTAAATGCGGCTGCTCAGATCATCAATTTTCAGGTTTTGTGCCAACAAATTGTTTATCCTTCCAAGCAGGCCGGCGCGGAAAGCATCTATCTCATTTTGGTTCTTGAAAAGCGATTCTATAAAGGTTGCAGCGCCTATCTTTATATTATTATCACCGGGTTTCAGCTTTGATAATTTCTCAAGATAGAACTGCGCTTCGGTCGGGCTGTATATATGCATCAGGTCGCCCATCGCCTGTAATGACTGGATATTGTCAGGCGATAACTCCAGCGATCTCTCGTAAGATTCCACCGCCTCTTTCAGGTCACCCTTCATGGAAAGTATCGAGCCTATATTCTGGTAATATATATAATTCCTCGGATCAAGCTCAGATGCTTTCTTTGCGTATATAAGCGCCTCCTCCTGTTTTCCCTGCGCACTGCAGACATTGCCTAAACTATTATGGAACGGAGCATTATTCGGATGTACATTGATACAATGGCGAAATATTTTTTCGGCCATTTCGTAATTACCTTTTTTTATCATTATGAAGCCGAGTTTTTCGCTTGCTTCTATGTTGTATGGTTCCTGCGAGAAAATGGTGTTATATGCTTTTGCGGCATTATCCAGATCGCCAGAATCAAGATATTGCCGTGCCTGCGCGGTCAAAGGATGAATGGATTGTGGATTTTTATTTTGCATCCGGCTTTTATATACGAAGTTTTTACTATAGAAAATAATATTTTTTTCAGGTAGGTTCAATATCATGAATAGTTTTTATACAAATAAGGAATTAAAAACCCTTGGCTTCGCGAAAACCGGAAAGAATGTAAAAATTTCCCGCAAGGCATCTTTCTATGGCAATAGCAGGATAGAGATAGGCGATAATTCACGCATAGATGATTTCTGCATAATCTCCGCCGGCGAAAAAGGCATAAAGATAGGAAAATTCGTCCACATCGCATGTTATGTTTCACTTATCGGCAAGGAAAAAATAGAGTTCGGCGATCTCTCCACCATCTCCGGCCATTCATCAGTATATTCCAGCAGCGATGATTATAGCGGTTCATCACTAACTAACCCTACCGTTGCAGATAAATATAAAAAAGTTGAGAACAAACCCGTGAAAATAGGCAAAGGCGTTGTGATAGGCGCACATAGTTGTGTTCTACCGGGTGTTACCATCGGTGATGGTTGTGCACTTGGTGCATTCTCACTGGTGAATAAAAATATAAAAGCAGGAATGATAGCGGCAGGAATTCCTTGCAAAGCTGTGAAGCTGCGCAAGAAAGACCATATCAGACTCGAAAAGAAATTCCTGAAAGACTCCGGTTACTAGATAATCTCCGCCAGCGTATCGATAACTTTATTTATCTGCTCCTCGGAAAGTCCTATCCAGAATGGCAGTGCCACAACCGAATCAACCAGTTTTTCAGTAACGAATAAAGGAGTTTTCGGGAACACTTTATAAGGCTCGAAGTTATGGCAGCCTTTTTTCCACCAGCGACGAGATTCTATTCCTTTTGATGCAAGATGATCTATCACCTCATCCGCATTGTTCTTTTTTAGTACGACATTACAGGTAGTGGTCGCCCATCCGCGTGAAAGCCATGCTTTAAGGCCGATCTCCTCAAGCTTTGTAAGATATAGCTGGTTAAGCTCCATCAGTTTTTTGCGTTTTTCCTGCCAGCCATCAAGCTCAGCCATGCCGACCGCAGCGTTATATTCATTCATCTTGGCGTTGGTACCGCGTACTATTATCCCTTCCGGGGTGAAACCAAAATTGGAGAGTTTTTTTATCTTGAAGATAAAATCCTCGTTCTTGCAGATCACCAGCCCGCCCTCGCCTACGCCGAATGGCTTTGTTGCGTGAAGGCTTATTACAATTGGTATCTCGGAAGCGCAGAAATCCTTGAAGCGGCAGACCGTATCGAATGCAGCGGCGGCATCTATCACTATGGTTATGCCTGTTTCCTTCTGGAATCTTTCCCATTTTTTAATATCGATCGGCGCGCCGAACGGCGCAACTATCACGGCGGAAGTTATTCTTTCTTTTATCTGCAGCAGATTCTCCGGTTCAACGGTCCAGGTCTGTTCGTTCACATCAACAAAGAACGGCATCAGATCAGCGTTATAGACCGCGCCGGCAGTAGCGACGAATGTATATGAAGGCAGCGCACAATATGAGCCGCGTGGTATGTTCAGCCCCCTCATGATAGTGACAAGCGCCGCGGTGGCGTTGGAAAAAGTGGTGACCTCGGTCGGTTTTACGCCGAAATGTTCTGCAAAGCGCTTCTCAAGTGCGGTATTTACCGGGCCGAAATTGGTGTACCATCTGTTCTCATCAATATCTTTCAGATATGGAAGTATCTTCTCACCCGCAGGCAGCAAGGGCCTCATCACCGGAATCTCGTAATTTGTCATGCAATTTATGGTTTTAGTTATAAGTAGCAGTTTATATCACAAATATACCAAACGCAAACCATGAATATATCCTAATCAACTAAATGGCCCGCAAGTATTGACTGTTTTGCGAATAGGATATATGGGTGTTGCGTATTCAACAATATCAGAGTTTTTAATGCCTGGATCGAAAAAAATAATAATATTCATTATAATAATATTCACGGGTTATTTCCTGTACGGGCATTTCGCAGGCGGTGATAAAAAAGCTCCGCAGGGTGCGGGTGCACCCGGTGGAATGGCAACGCCTGTCAGCGCGGCTACCGTGATTGAAAGGGAAGTTAACGAATGGTCCGAATTTTCCGGCCGTCTGGAGGCTATGGATAATGTTGAGGTAAGATCCCGCGTTTCCGGCACTATCCAGAAGGTGAGCTTTCAGGATGGTTCGCTGGTAAAACAGGGCCAGCCATTATTCACCATAGACCAGCGCCCATATATCGCCGATGCCGAAAAGGCCAGAGGCGCTCTGGCAGCAGCACAATCAGCCTATGATAATGCCATCACCGATTTTAACAGAACAAAAAGCCTTTACGTTTCCGGCTCCATTTCCAAAAGAGATTATGATTCGCGCGAAAGTAATGTAAGGATAACCGAAGGCAATTTAAAATCCGCAAAGGCCACTGCCAATACAGCGCAGATCAACCTTGATTACACTGTTATAAAAGCCCCTATAAGCGGCAAGGTCAGCCGCGCGGAGATAACCGAGGGCAATGTGATAAATGCCGGACCGGCAACACCTCTACTTACCACCATAGTTTCACTTTCACCGATATATGCAAGTTTTGAGGTTGATGAACAGACCTTCCTGCGCAATATATATGGCACATCACCTGAGGCCCTCAAGAACATCCCGGTCTCAATAGGCCTTGCGGATAATTCTGCGGAAACCATCACCGGGAAGATTCATTCATTCGATAACCAGCTTAACGCAACATCCGGTACCATACGCGTGCGCGCCATCATCGATAATGAGGATGGAAAACTTGTTCCCGGCCTATTCGCAAGGGTAAAGCTCGGCTCACCTGAAAATAAAAATGCGATACTGGTGAATGAAAAAGCCATCGGCACTGACCAGAGCAAGAAATTCGTTTATGTAGTATCCCCCACCAACACCGCTGAATACCACGAAGTTACATTAGGCCAGACCATCGATGGC
>CAYRJW010000036.1:4556-5985 GCA_964424715.1 uncultured Rickettsiales bacterium
CTGCGTGTTGTGCATAGCGGCCTGAAAGCCGGTGATAAAGTTATCGTCAACGGTCTTATAACAGTTCGTCCTAATGCCCCGGTCCAGCCTGAGATCGTTGACATGGCAAGTTTTGAGGATGAGAACCCGCAGAATATCTCCGGCGATAAGGCAAAAAATAATATAGAAAAATAACAAATGAATATTTCCAGTTTCTTTATCAACAAGCCTATATTCGCAAGCGTCATATCAATAGTCATATTCCTTGCGGGACTGATATCGGTAGGCCAGCTGCCTATCTCCGAATATCCGGAAGTTGCGCCACCTTCTATAAATGTACGCGCATCCTATCCCGGTGCTAACCCGAAAGTTATTTCAGAAACTGTTGCAGCACCACTCGAAGAAGCCATAAACGGTGTTGAGGATATGCTATATCTTTCCTCACAAGCAAATACCGATGGCAGCCTTGGCATCAGTGTCACCTTCAAGCTCGGCGCCGATGCCGACAAGGCGCAGCAGCTGGTGCAGAACCGGGTTGCGCAAGCATTACCAAGATTGCCAGATATCGTGCGCGCGCTCGGTGTCACAACGGTAAAAAGCTCTTCCGACCTTACAATGGTGGTGCATTTATATTCGCCGAATGAACGCTATGATATGCTTTACCTGCGCAATTATGCGCTGCTGAACGTGCGTGATGTCATCACCAGGATACAGGGCGTTGGCGATGTCCGGATATTCGGCGGTGGCGATTACGCCATGCGCATCTGGCTCGACCCTCAAAAAGTCGCGGCGCGAAAACTGAACGCCAGCGATGTCATCCGCGCGATAAGGGAACAGAACCTGCAGGTAGCTGTGGGCATAATCGGCGGCTCGCCTTCGGCCATTGGCGTGAATTTTGAGCTGCCGATAAACGCCCGCGGCAGGCTTGAGACCGTTGATGAGTTCAATGATATAATAGTAAAAGCAGAGACCGATGGTTCAATCACAAGGCTGAAAGATATTGCACGGGTGGAACTTGGCTCATCGGAATATTCAATGAGCTCAATGCTGAATAATAAATCGGCGGTAGCGATACCTGTATTCCAGGCGCCTGATTCCAACTCCATCGAAATTTCCGATAACGTCCGCAAGGCGATGAAAAAAATGAAGAAGTCTTTCCCTGAAGGTATAGATTATCAGATCGTTTACGACCCCACAATCTTCGTCCGCCAGTCTATCGAGAAGGTCATAAAAACACTGCTGGAGGCTGTGGCCCTTGTTGTTATCGTGGTGATAATATTCCTGCAGACATGGCGGGCATCCATAATCCCGTTACTTGCAGTTCCAATTTCAATAATCGGGACATTCGCTTTCATGCATATGTTCGGCTTCTCGATAAACGCACTTTCACTGTTCGGGCTGGTGCTTGCCATAGGTATCGTGGTCGATGATGCCATTGTGGTGGTCGAAA
>CAYRJW010000036.1:5995-14884 GCA_964424715.1 uncultured Rickettsiales bacterium
GCGCGTGCGGTTGTTATTCCTGTTGTCACGATTCCACTCTCTCTCATTGGTGTTTGTTCTCTCATGCTCGCCATGGGTTATTCCATTAATTTACTGACTTTGCTTGCCATGGTCATTGCCATCGGGCTCGTCGTCGATGATGCCATTGTGGTGGTTGAAAATGTTGAGCGCAATATATCCAACGGCCTTTCACCCCACGATGCCACCATTCAGGCCATGAAGGAAGTTTCCGGCCCGATAATCGCCATCGCGCTCGTACTGTGCGCGGTGTTCATTCCTATCGCCTTCGTCAGTGGCCTCACCGGAAAATTCTATGAGCAGTTCGCGCTTACAATTGCAATATCAACGGTCATATCCGCGTTCAATTCATTAACGCTAAGCCCCGCCCTTGCCTCTCTACTGCTGAAAAGCCACGATGCCCCGAAAGATATGCTTACCCGCTTCATGGATAAGATATTCGGCGGGTTCTTCCATGCGTTCAATAAATTCTTTTCCGCCTCATCATCAAAATATTCGGATATCGTCAAAAGAACGCTTAACCGTAAATTCGCCGCGATGGTGGTTTACCTTGTGCTTATAGCCTTCACCTATTTTGCTTTCCAGAAAGTGCCTATGGGTTATGTACCGGCGCAGGATAAACAATATTTAATAGCCTTCGCGAATCTGCCGGGTGGTTCCTCGCTGGAAAGGACCGAAGAGGTCATAAAGAAAATGTCGGAAATAACATTGCAACAGCCAGGTGTTAACAGCGCCGTTGCATTCTCCGGCCTTTCCATTGCCGGTTTCAGTCGCAGCCCTAATGCAGGCGTTGTGTTCGTTCCGCTGGAGGATTTCAAGAAAAGGACCTCACCGGAACTGTCAGCATTCGCGATAGCGGGTGAGCTGAATAAAAAATTCTCAGGCATAAAAGATGCGATGATCCAGATATTCCCTCCACCTCCGGTACGCGGCCTTGGTTCCATAGGCGGCTTCAAACTACAGGTGGAAGACCGTGGCGATGTCGGTTATGATGGCCTGAACGCCGCCATACAGCAGGTTATCGGCAAGGCATACCAGACCCCGGAACTTGCAAATGTATTTTCCAGCTATCAGGTAAATATACCGCAGCTCAATGCTGAAGTTAACCGCACTCAGGCAAAGCAGCTTGGCATCCCGGTAACCGATATTTTCGAGACCATGCAGGTCTATCTCGGCTCATATTACGTGAATGATTTTAACAAATTCGGGCGGACATTCCGCGTTGTCGCACAGGCAGATGCGCCTTTCCGCTCCCATCCGGAGAATATCTCGGAACTGAAAGTAAGGAACGCCGCCGGCGAGATGGTACCGCTTGGTTCAATATTAAAAGTTTCCGAAACTTACGGCCCGGACCGCACCATGCGTTATAACGCATATCGCTCGGCTGATATAAATGGCGGCCCTGCACCGGGCTATTCATCCGGTCAGGCGGAAGCCGCGATAGAAAAGATACTCGATGAGACCCTGCCAAAAGGCCTCAGCTATGAATGGACCGAACTCACCTTCCAGCAAAAACTCGCCGGTAACGCCTCACTCCTGATCTTCCCGCTTTGCGTGTTCCTGGTGTTCCTTGTTCTGGCAGCGCAGTATGAAAGCCTGACCCTGCCGCTGGCGGTGATACTCATCGTGCCGATGTGCCTGCTCTGCGCTATATGCGGAGTCTGGCTAATGGGCAATGACAATAACATATTCACCCAGATCGGTTTCATAGTTCTGGTAGGGCTGGCCTGCAAGAACGCCATACTTATAGTTGAGTTCGCCCACGCGCTGGAGAAAAAAGGCATGGGCATCGTCGAGGCCGCGATAGAAGCAAGCCACCTGCGGCTGCGCCCGATACTCATGACATCCTTCGCCTTCATCATGGGCGTTGTACCCCTGGCAACCTCCACCGGCGCAGGCGCCGAAATGCGCCGCGCAATGGGCGTTGCCGTATTCTCCGGAATGTTAGGCGTAACCTTCTTCGGCCTTGTCCTGACCCCGGTTTTCTATGTGATACTACGCAAACTGGTCCCCTCAAAAAAATAATTAATCCTCCTCCTCAGCCCTCAGCTCCCGAAAATATTTAAAAATATTTTCACCCAGGTACTTCCGCACCCATTTTTCCCCCATTATACTCAAACTAATCGGCTTAAACAGATACGTTGCGCAACATATCAGGCCCATTGTGATAACCCTTACAACTTCTTGGCGGATGGTCGTAAGGCGCATCACACATGGCTTGCGAATTCCTTTGGGTAAAATATGAGGTTGAGGAGTCTTATATCTAACCAAAAACATCGGAATGCTGTCGGTTAAAAAACGGAAGGCGCCTTCTATATCAGAACGGAACTTAGGAACTTACGAAATTGAATTAATGAAATTATGAAATAAAAAAATTAAAAACGAAAAACCAAAAATTACTGGTCACTGACCAGCTGGTTTCCTATGCTATCCCACCCCTTATTATGGGTAGCGCCGGGAACTAATATGAAACTGGCTTTATTATCCGGCAGTAATTTTTTGCGGAAACTTTCAAAAACCTCTTTGGTGATTATTTTATCCTCGCCACCCATATAATGCTTCTGCGGGATGTGGGATATAGCTTTTATGGCATTATCCATATTCTCAGAATCACTTAATGGCGTTATATCATGTGTTGTGGTGAATGCCTCATGGTCGAGATTACCGGCGATCGTTGTGATCGATGATATATTATCTAGCTTCGCAGCCGCCAGAACTATAACAGCGCCACCGCCGGAATGTCCGATAAGATCTATTTTCCTGTTATTATATTGCCTCAATATCTCAACATAGGAATCTATCACCTCTTTCGAGAATCTTGCAGTGGACCAGTATTTCGATTCACAATTAACATCATTATCTATAATGAACTGGCACGGGCGCGCCAGATAGATAATATTGGAAGAATCATCCTTCAGCGCAAATTGCAGCGCCACACTATTTCTCGGAGTGGGATCGCCCGACAAAGTATTCCTTGATATCCACGCGCGGCCATCACCTTCTATATATATATGCAGCGGTGAATCATTATCATTTATTTTCTGCAGCGAGAATATTTTGAAGATAGAAGTATCATATATCTTTTCTGACATACCATTGGTGCGGGCGGATGCAACCGCATCAAGCCTAAGCTCTGCGCCGTTCTTGCCGCATGATGTAATTATCAGAACTAAAAGAAACAGAAAAATATTTTTCATATTTATATTACCTCATCTGTAAAATTATTTTCATAAAGGCTCATTGCAACTATGCCGGTGAAGATGCATTTTAAAAGCGCGTTAGATAAAAATTCTTTGAACCGATCTTCATTGGCATTTATTTTAATGCCGTTCGCTTCCAGTTCTTTTATTGTTTCTTTTATCAGAACAGAGATATGAACATATATTTTCTGCTCCGACAGAACAGATAAAGCGGCAATAAGGATCTTATCATTGGTGGCAAGTGTTATGCCGCTGGCGCCGGTGAAACTTACTTCTTCACCATTTTTCTCAATCGCGCCGAAGGTCGGCATAAAAAATTTATCATCAAGCGTACTTAATGAAATATTGCGGTCAATTATTTTATCATCATGGCAAAGTATGGTGGAACGGAAACGGCGGTTATAGAGAAAATCAAGATATTGTTCAGTGCTTATTATATCTTCAGCATTGTTCAGAATATTTTCGGTCTGCGCAGGAAGGTTGGATATATCCATTGCGTAAAGCGCCGTCTCAGCGACATATTGCAAACCTGCCTTCGCAGCCATTTCCATGAATTGATGGAAATAATACGGCGTATTATTTTCCTCCAGATATTCATGCAGCAGATAAAAATCAGGCTGGTTTTCTAACCTCTCTATCTCATCATTTATCATATCGCTGTAATTATTATTCGTATCATTCCCCAGACCATCACGGATGAACTGTAACAATGCCCGCGCCTGCCCGGCCTTCTGCGGCAAGCCCTCAAATTTCGCAGCGTGATATTGCATCATTTCCCTTAGCGCACGCAGACCTTCCCAACCGGGTAGTGTGTTGTAACTTATATATGCAAGCCCCTCCGGAGTTAAATTCTGGCTGCATATCTTTAATATCTTTTCCTGAACTTCTTTCGGCACCCACGAAAAAACGCCATGTACTATTATATAATCAAATTTACCGTATGAATCATCTATATCCATTATGGATGTTGCTTCTAGTTTCAGGTTGGTTATGCCAAGTTTTGCTATGTTTTTCCTGCCTTCTTCTATCTGAACGGGAGAAAGATCAATTCCGATGCAGTCACTTCCCGGGAAAAATGAGGCGATGGAGATGATATTATTACCCGAAGCACAGCCAAGCTCCAAAACCCTAGAACCATTGATATCCGGGGCTTTCATACCGAATAGCGAGGCTATTGAACGCAGAGTTGCCGGGTTGGTTTGCGGAATGGTATGGCTTATGTATGGAACTTTATCGTAAATATTCTGTGTCGCGCGGTTTTTCAGGGTTTTGTCCATTTCGCCGGAATATATGGTTTATATGAATTGCAACCGATAATTGTCACATCATAGACACATATATAAAGAGAAAAGAAATTAGACCAGTAAAAACTTCTTGATTTAATGAAAAGAATTAACTTAAAGTAACCGGAACTCATATTTTTAGGGAAATGAAAGTTTTATGAGTTGCAAGATTTTAAGCTATTTAATTTAACCTCAAGGAGAACTACCCCATGTCTATAAAAAACATCAGCATGAAAAACAAATTCTTATTCTCAACGGCAATAACTGCCGCTGCCTTAGTTCTTCTTCCAGGTTCTGCACACGCAGCTTGGAGCAACATCTCCGGCGCTGAAACTACAGCACGCGATGCAGCTGCCAATGATGAAGTTATCACGGTTCTTGGCTCCGGCAATACTTTAGTAGTAGCGGCTGATGCAGCTACAGCAACCAACGATACTGGCGTAGGCATCGTTGTTAACACAACATCTTCTTCCACTGAAGCAATCAAAGCAACAGGCGCAGGCAATAGCGCGGTTGCAGTTTCAGGCACAGCTACTTTAACAAACCTTCAAGTATTAAGCGGTATAATCACAAGTGCTGCAACAAACGCCGATGAAGCAACTATCGTTCTAAGCGGCGCTGCTGCAACTGAGTCTATCAGCGTTTCCTCTACAGGTAGCATTGAGAACTCTGCACTTGGTGGTGATGTTATATTATTAGGTGTTGCAGCTAATACTGCAAATAACACAGCTACAATTACAAACGCTGGAACTATCAGGAACACTAACAGCAGTAACGCTGGCACTGTTGGCATCGCTGTAAACGATACTGACGGCGGTTCTTCACTTTCAATTACGAACACAGGTACGATCAATGCTGGCGCAGCAGGTACTGCGATCAATATAGCTACCAGCGGTGCTGGTGGTACTGGTAACGATCTATCCCTTACAAACACAGGCGGCACTATAACAGGTGCTATCACAGGTGCTGTTACAGCTCCTGATGGCATAACAATCGTGAACACTGGCACTATCGGTGCGGTAAATGGTACTGCTGGTACAATCGGCATCACTTCCAATACTGCTGGTAACTTAGGTGCCCTTACAGTTACAACTGGTGGCATAACTGTTACTTCAAACACAGGCGGCACTATCGGTGCTGTTTCAGCTTCCGGCGCAGGCGGTACTGTTACTATCTCTGCTAACACAGGCACTATCGGCGCTGTATCTACTACTACAGGCGCACTTGCTGTAACAAGCACTGGCGGTACTATCACAAGCATCGCTTCCACTTCAGGCGATACAGATATCGCACTTAGCAGCACAGCAGCTGTTTCAGGCAACGTTAACCTTGGTACGAACTCAAGCTCTACATTAAGCCTTGGTGGCACTTCAAGTGTTGGTGGTACCATCACTCTTGATGATGTTGCGCAAACCTTGACCTTCAACGGCGGTAACGTAGTTGGCGCTATCCTTGCCGGCACTAACGGCGATGGTGATATCGCAGTAACCGCAAACACAGTACTTGCTGCAGGCACTGATATCGGTACGAACTCTAACCAGATCGATGATATCAGCATCAGCAACACTTTCACATTAAACGCAGCTACTAATAATGCTGACATCTATGCAGATACCATCACATTAGGTGGTGCAACTGCTACCTTAACCCTTGGCACCGGCGCGTTTGACGCTGCTGTTACCGGCGCAGGTATCTTGAACTTTAACGGTTCCACAACTGTTAATGCCACTATAGGTGCTGTAGCCCTTGCGGAAGTTAATATCGCAACAGGCGCGACCGTCACAGGCGGCGCAAGTGCTATCTCAACCGCTGACCTGACCTTATCCGGTTCAGGCGCGTTAACAAGCTCTGCTACAGTTACAGTAACTGACGATGTTACCATCGGTTCAGGCTCGATCAATACAAGCGGCGCATTAACAGTAACTGACGATATCAACATCGGTACTGGTTCATTAATAACCGGTGCAGGCGCTCTTTCTGCTGCTGATGTTATCGTTGCTGCTTCTGGTACATTCACAGTTGGTGCTGGTGGCGCTACCGTAACTAACGGTACAACTCTTGCTTCCGGTTCTACATTGAACCTGGCTGCTGCACATGCAGGTGTTATCAACAGCTCGTCTTCCGCTGATAACGGCACAGTGAACGTAACAGCTTCTCATACAGCTGGCGGCACTATCGGTGCTACAAATAACATAGCATTATTAAATGTTGCAACTGGTCAGACATTCACTACTAACGCAAACGCAGTAAGCGCAGCAAGCTTAACCTTAACCGGTTCTGGTAGCTTAACTGCAACTTCAGGCGCAGTTACTGCGGCGAACGTAGCGGTAGGCACTGGTACATTAACAGTCGGCGCAGGCGGATTGGTTGGTGCAACTGCAACAACACTTAATGCTGGTACCATCTCTATCGGTACTGGTGGCTATACCGGTACTATCAATGGTCTTGATGCGACAGAAGGTACTGTTGCTTTCACAGGCACTCAAACTACTGGTGGTGTGATCGGTGGAACAAACGCAGTTTCAGCGTTAACTATCGCAAACGGCGCTACCGTTACCATGGATGATAACCTTTCTGCTACAACATTCACAGTTGGCGGCGGTGCATCTGGTGTATTAACGCAGTCTTCTGCTGTATTGACCGGTGCTGTTACTATCGCAAGCGGCGGTACATATAACTTTAACGGCGGTACTCTAACTGGTTCAGTTAACGGTACAGGCGCTAACGTTGGTACCTTCAATGTGAACAACAGCTACACAAGCACAGCTAAGATCGGTACTACTGCCCTTTCTGCTGTTAACGTTGCAGCTTCTAAAACATTAACTCTAGGCGGTGATCTTGCTGCTACCTTAACAACTGTTACAGGTACTCTTAATCTTTCCGATACTACAAGAGCTGTTACTGGTGACTTAACTTCTACCGGCGGTTCGGCTGTGTTAGAAGTAGGCGCTGGCGACCATACTGTTTCCGGCACTCTTACTACAGCTTCCGGTGACTCTATCAATGTAGACATCTCAAGCGCGGCCACTGCAGGTAGCCTAGTTGTTGGTACTTCTGCAACTGACGCAGGTACTATCGTTAACGTTACACTTGCTGCTACAGATTATATAGCTGATGCAACGCAGTTCATAATAGTGAACGGTTCTGCAGGTACTGCTGCTGATCTTACCAGCGATTCCGCACAGATCAATATTAACGGCGGCACCAACTCAACTGCCGTGTTAACATTCACTGCTGCAAGTATTAACAGCAATGATGATCTTGCTCTTAACGTTGCCCGTACAACTTATAACACCCTTGCTACAAGCACGCAGACCAAAGCTATCGGTGCTGCACTTGAAACCATCGGTGCTGCTAACACTGATACCGGCACTCTAACAACCCTTCTTGGTACGCTTGATACTTACGCAACTGCTGCTGAAGTACAGAACGGCCTTGATAACCTTACTGCGCAGACTGATGGCAGCGTAAGAGAAGGCTCTATCGATGTTGCTGATCTTGCAATGAACACGTTCCAAGCAAGACTTAGCGATATCCGCTCTGGCACCGGTCTTTCTTCCGGTGATGAAGAAGCAGGCAGAGGCGCTTGGTTACAAGGTTTCGGTTCTACTGCTAACCAGGATAACGATGCAAACATAAAAGGTTTCGACTCTAACACCGCAGGTGTTGCAGCCGGTGCTGACCAGGAAGTTGGCGATAATGCAAGGATCGGTATCGGTTTTGCTTATGCTAATTCCAGCATTGATTCCAATAATACCAACAAGACCACTGATGTAGACAGCTACCAGCTTCTTGTTTATGGTTCTCAGGATCTTGCCAACAACTTCTATGTTGATGGTCTTGCTTCTGCAGGCATAAACAACTATAGCACAACCCGTGTTATACCTGGTGTTGCAACTGCCCTTGGTGATTTTGACGGCAACACTTACATGGTTAAAGTTGCAGGTGGTTACACTCATGATGCCGGTAACGGTATCGAAGTTATCCCTAATGCCGGCTTAACTTATGCGCTTACTCAAACTGATAACTATACTGAGACCGGCGCTGGTGTTCTTAACCTTGCTGTAGAAAGTGATGATATCAATGTTCTTCGCCCGAAAGTAGGTGTTGATGTTGCCTTCAACCACGAAACTGACAGTGTTAACATCAGACCAGAACTTCGTATCGGTTACTCTTATGATGTACTTGATGATGCACAAAGCTCTACCTCTACATTCAACGGTATCGCAACTTCCTTCAAAACTGAAGGTCCTGAAGTTGATAAAGGTACGTTCAATGCAGGTGCTGGCTTAGATATCATTACGAAAAGCAACCTGACACTTAGCGCAGATTATGATTATGAGCTGAAATCCACTTACAACTCTCATAATGGTATGCTACGCGTAAGA
>CAYRJW010000037.1:0-14591 GCA_964424715.1 uncultured Rickettsiales bacterium
ACCGGTTTCGGCGGCACCACACAAGAAGCCAAGGCCGCGCCGGATAAGATAATAAACCGTAATATAAAAGTTCTGTTCAATACCGATGTTTCGCCTGACCTCGACTGGCAGTTCAAAAAACTGCAGGATTCCGTACATGTTAAGGTGGGGGAGACCAGTCTTGCCTTTTTCGAGGCCACCAACACTGGCGCTGTACCTCTGGTGGGGATGGCGCAATATAATGTCTCCCCGGCCAAAATGGGTGAATATTTTGTGAAAATGAAATGTTTCTGTTTTGAGCAACAGCTTATAAAGCCCGGCCAGAAAGTTAGCTTTCCGGTATCTTTTTTTATTGACCCTGAAATTATGAATGATAGAAACCTTGATGATGTTCATGAGGTTACTTTATCCTATAGTTTTTTTAAGTATAAAGATCAGGACATAACAAAACTAAAACCGGGAAAATAAAATGGCACATGACCACGATCACCACCACGAAAAGAACCATGATTACCACATCATAGAACTTAGCCCGTTCCCTATATTAATGACCATCTCCCTGTTCGTTATGGCGCTGGGTCTGGTATTTACCCTGCATGATTCTCACCATGCGCAAAGATTGCTGGTGCTTGGTGTTGCAGCGGTTGTTGCCTGCCTGTTCTTCTGGTGGCGTAAGGTTATCAGGGAAGGTCTGGTTGAGCATGCCCATACCAATGTCGTTCGCCGTGGTTTAAGGCTTGGGATGGCGCTTTTTATCGCTTCTGAGGTAATGTTCTTCTTCGGGTTCTTCTTCTCATATTTCACATCGTTCTTTCAGGCTATCTGGTTTGATTTCCAGAGCTATGATTTTGATGCACTGATGACCACCGGCAAAACCCTGCCATGGCCGCCGGAAGGTGTAAAAACCTTTGATCCTTTCGATCTGCCATTCCTGAATACATTATTGCTGCTGCTTTCCGGCACAACCTGCACATGGGCACACCACGCGCTGCTTCATAATGACAGGAAAGGGGTTATACAGGGGCTTTCGCTTACGGTTTTCCTGGGCGTTCTGTTCACCGCATGTCAGGCGCTGGAATATTCCCACGCGGCCTTTGCGTTCGATACTAATAATTATTCCTCCAACTTCTTCATGGCCACCGGTTTCCACGGTTTCCACGTTATAGTGGGAACGACATTCCTTGCGGTCTGTCTGGTGCGCGCCATCCGTGGCACGCTTACGCCGGAAGGTCATCTTGGCTTTGAGTTTGCGGCATGGTACTGGCATTTTGTGGATGTGGTATGGTTATTCCTGTTCGTCTGCATTTACTGGTGGGGAAAATAATCCTACCAAATTGGCGTTCTCCTCAGGCAATAATCTAGAGGTCTTTTAAAATGAAAAAGATAATATTCAATATATTCTGCCTTGGCTGGGCAGTGCTGTTCGCATATCTTGGTGCGTGGCAGGTTAACAGGATGCACTGGAAGGAAGATCTTGTTGCGCAGGTGGAAAAATATAAGTCCGCTCCCCCGGTGGAATTTAATATTAAAAATTTTGATGCGAAGAATGACCTGTTCAAAAAGATTTTCCTGAACGGCAAGTTCCTGCATGAGCAGGAAATGTTATTATCCGCAAAATATTTTACCGCGAAAAGAAAAAAGAAAGAACTTGGCTATCATGTTATAACTCCGTTCTTAAACACCGAAGGGGTGGTGGTATTTATAAATCGCGGCTGGGTGCCGGAGCAATATAAGACCAAGGAATCTCGTCCGGATAGTCTTTATGTCGGCAATGTTGAGACCACTTTTGAAGGCATAGTGCGTGAGAATCATGGCAAAGCGCCGTGGTTCATGCCGCAAAACATGCCGGAAAAGAACATCTGGTTCTGGATAGACCTGCCGGAGATGATAAAAGCTCTTGAAAGCAAGACCAAGCTTAAGAATATCCAGCCGGTGCTTATCCAGCAGACCAACCTTACCACGAAGAATGATTTCAAATATCCTGTGCCTGTGCCTGCGGATATCGAATTCTATAACCAGCATATGACCTATGTTATAACATGGTTCTCGCTTTCATTGGTGATACTGGTGATGATGGTGATCTATAACTGGAAACCTAAGAAGAATGAAAGCATATCTTAAACTTGCAGAGAGGTTTGAAACGCTCTCCAACATAGGTAATGCCATGAGCATCCTTGGTTGGGATAACGCCGTGATGATGCCTGAAGGTTCTGCCGAGGACAGGGCAAAGCAACAGGCCACACTTGGCGCTATAGCCCATAGAATAATACTTTCTCCTGAAGTTAAAGACCTGCTTGATGAATCCGAAAAGAATGAGGCTAAAGGCCTTGATGACTGGCAAAAGGCCAATTTGCGCCTGATGCGCAATGAATGGGTGCATAATAACGCCGTGCCGGAAAAGCTTCTGACCGAATTCAGCCTTGCCGGTAGCGAGTGCGAGATGCGCTGGCGAACCGCAAAGGCGGATAATGATTTTAAGACCTTCGCTATATTCCTTAAAAAAGTTTTAAAATTTTCCCGCGAGATAGCTGATCTGAAGGGCAAGGCTCTGGGGCTTTCCCGCTATAATGCCCTGCTGGACCAGTATGATCAGGGAAGAAAAAGCGAAAATATCGATAAGATATTTGCTGACCTTAGAATATTCCTGCCTGATTTCATTGATAATGTAAGAACAAGGCAATCTGCGGGAAAACAGGCAATAAAGCCTTCCGGTTTTTATCCTGTTGATAAGCAGAAAGAGCTTGGCGTTAAAATGATAACCATGATGGGTTTTGATTTTAATAAAGGGCGGCTTGATATATCCGCGCACCCGTTCTCCGGCGGCACCCCTGATGATTGCCGCATCACCACCCGCTATAACGAAAATGATTACACCAAGGCATTGATGGGAATTTTCCATGAAACAGGCCACGCGCTTTACTCTGCTGGGCAGCCGGTGAAATACCGTAACCAGCCGGTGGGCAATTCGCTGGGGATGGCAATCCATGAAAGCCAGAGCCTGCTACTGGAAATGCAGGTCTGCCGCTCGCGCGAATTCCTTACATTCCTTGAGAAACATACAAAAGAATATTTCGGCGATAATTATGAGAACTCGGCAGAGAATCTGTATCTATATTATAATAAGGTCGAACCCGGCTTTATCCGCGTTGATGCTGATGAGGTGACCTATCCGGTCCATGTGATGATACGCTATGAGATAGAGAAAAAGCTGATCTCCGGTGAGCTTGAGGTTGATGACATCCCGGAACTCTGGAATAAAATGATGAAGGATATGCTCGGCCTCACCGTGCTGAACGATACACAGGGCTGCATGCAGGATATCCACTGGGCAGATGGCTCTTTCGGCTATTTCCCGACCTATACACTGGGTGCCATGACGGCGGCTCAATTCTACGCGCAGGCCAAGAAGGATTTCGTACAGATACCGGAAGAGATATCGCAGGGTAATTTTTCTTCGTTACTAAGCTGGTTGAGGGAGAAGGTACATTCGCAGGGTTGCTTGTACACGGCGGATGATCTGACGGCAAATGTTACAGGGCAGCCGTTGAATGCTGAGGTGTTTAAGAGTTATCTGAAAGAGAAATATTTAGGTTAATACTCATATAAAGAATTGTGTCATTCCCGCGAAGGCGGGAATCTATCCTATCCATGCTAGTTCCACCTTCCGGCTGGATTCCCGCCTTCGCGGGAATGACACAGGAGGGAGGGACAATTATTGTTTCTTCAGTAAATCCCTTATCTCCGTAAGCAACTTGATCTCCGCCGGGGTTTCAGCAATAACAACTTCTACCGGTTTTTCCCTCTTTAATCTATTCAGGCCTTTTACTGCGATGAATATAGAAAAAGCGACAATAGCGAAATCGAACACTGTCTGGATAAAAGTGCCGTAGTTTATAGTGGCCCCCTGCATGCCTTCGATGGGAACATTTAGTTTCAGTTTCAGCTCGGTAAAATTAACGCCGCCGACCATCATTCCTATCAGCGGCATTATGATATCTGCCACCAGCGAACTAACTATTTTACCGAACGCGGTGCCGATGATAACACCAACTGCAAGGTCCACAACATTGCCTTTTATGGCAAATTCCTTGAATTCTTTGATAATGCTCATGGGTTTCTCCTTAAATTGTTTGTAAGTTATTTTAAGACAATATATATTTCATAAAGAATAAATGAAGTTTAAAAAAATGAAATTCAGCAAAATTGGTATATTGGCGGATAATTCTACTCAGGCGCAGACCGCTAAGGCGCATCTTATAGCCAAGTTCAAATTCATTGAGGTGGTGGATAGAAGCTTTCTGAAAGATGTGGATGTTGTAATTGCCGTGGGTGGCGATGGTTTTATGCTCCACACGCTTCACAACCATATTGAGGATGATGTTCCCATCTATGGTATAAATAAGGGAACGGTTGGGTTCCTGATGAATGAATATTCTGAGAAGAACCTGATAGAGCGCGTCAACAGCGCTACCGATAGTAAAATTCACCCGCTTAAAATGACCTGCACCTGCGCTGATGGCTCGGTGAAAGAGGCTCTGGCGATAAACGAGGTCTCTATTCTCCGCACCACGGGGCAGGCGGCCAAGATACAAATAAATATCGATGAGACCACCCATCTGGATGAGCTGGTATGCGATGGTGTGCTGCTTTCCACCCCGGCGGGCAGTTCTGCCTATAATTACTCCAACGGCGGTATGATATTGCCAATAAGCTCTAACCTGCTGGCATTAACACCTATTTCACCTTTCCGCCCGCGCCGCTGGCGTGGCGCATTACTGCCGAACACGGCAAGGGTAAGGCTTGATATCCATAAATATAAAACCCGTCCGGTAAAGGCGGTGGCTGATAATTTTGAGGTTGATGATGTGACCTCGGTCGAGATAGCGCTGGATACCACCCGCACCATCCACCTTCTTTTCGATTCCGGCCACACTCTGGAAGAGCGAATAATGCGCGAAATGTTTGAAATCTGCTAGGTTTTATAGTATGCTGTATGTAATAATATCTGGTGGTTTAGCGGCATATCCATATAGCGGGCAATGATCAAATTTAAGAATAAATCAGGTTTTTCACTTATAGAATTATCACTGACACTGGTGGTGCTATCATCGCTTGCGGTCCTTCTTATGATAAAGATCACCGCCGGCAGGGATGGCGAGAACCAGCAACAGGCGATAAATGACCTGAAAAAGATAAAGGCAGCGATAGAATATTATGTAGAAATAAACGGCCACTACCCATGCCCGGCAAGCAGGACAGTACAGGAGACAAATGCACTTTTTGCTAGTGAGCTGACAAGGGATGTTGATGGGAATTGTACGCTTGCAGGGGTTGCCAGTGGTTTTTTTGAACCAAATCCCACCAGATTCGGGTCTTTCTATAGTGTGATTCCTCCCGGTACGGCTTATGTGCTGCTTAATAATGATGTGATACAAGGTACAATACCATGCAAGGATATAGGGCTTCCCAAAGATTGCCTGTTCGATCCGCAGGGTAACAGATATGAGTATATGGTGATACCGGCACTTGCCAGGTCAGGAAAGCCAGCTGTAATTATACCACCATCAGATGCAATACCTGCTGCCTGCGGAAAATTCTACCAACCTCTTGTTCCTGTGCCTCCGGCTCCAGCTTCTTTGCAATCGCTGTCGCATATAAAAATGTTAAAGAGATGGCCTGATACTTCGGTCGACCTAGCTACAACATATGCAGATTCTGACAACAGATATAGTTATGAACCGGATTTTGCGGTAATATATTATGGAAAAGATGGTATGGGCGCAAGGTCAAGAAGCGGTGCACTGGTTGAATCAGCGGTAGCAACTGGCAGTAATTATATCGGTGATAATGTGTATCAGGAAATAAACCATAATCTTCATGCTACTCTCGATGAATATCTTTTCATGCCCGAACGTCCTTTTGATCCGGGGCAGACCTTTGGTGATATAATCATATTTGGTAAGAATGATACTTTAAGAGATAATAAAGTATGCGTGATGTGCGGTGATTGCAACCCGGCATTGCCTGCGCCGCCAATATATCTTTCTCCTTCCAGGGTGGTGAATATAGATTGTGACCCGCTTGCTCCTTCACCTAGCTGTACCATGGTTTCGGATGTCTGCACGGTCATTGCTGGTATGATACCAAATCCATGCCTGTAATTAGTTTGCATTTACCCCTTTAATTTCCCAATAAAATCCCTAGTTTACCTCCATGTTCAAACTTGTCTCACAATTTTCTCCTGCCGGTGATCAGCCAAAGGCGATAACGGAACTGTCCGGTGGCCTGCAAAAAGGCCTGAGCGATCAGGTTCTGCTTGGTGTTACCGGTTCCGGTAAAACTTTTACCATGGCCAATATCATCACAAAACTTAACCGTCCGGCGCTGGTGATGGCGCATAATAAAACTCTGGCGGCGCAGTTATATGAGGAATTCAAACAATTCTTCCCGAATAACGCGGTGGAATATTTTGTTTCCTATTATGATTATTACCAGCCCGAAGCCTACATGCCCAAAACCGATACTTTCATCGAAAAAGATTCCGCTATAAACGACCAGATAGACCGTATGCGCCACTCCGCAACCCGTGCCTTGCTGGAAAGGCGTGATGTTATCGTGGTCTCATCGGTATCGTGTATCTATGGCCTTGGCTCGCCGGAACTTTACCTGCAAATGACATTTTCCGTGAAGAAGCACGAAAAAGTTAACATGCGTGATGTAATGAACAAGCTGGTGGAACTGCAATATGAGCGTAATGAGGTCGATTTTACCAACGGTACCTTCCGCGTTAAAGGCGATATACTGGATATTTTCCCATCCCACCTTGAATCGGTGGCGTGGCGTCTGGAATTCTTCGGCGATGAGGTGGAAGAGATATATGAATTTGATTCTCTCACAGGCAACAGGATAAGCAAGTTGGATGAGATAACCGTTTTCGCCAACACCCACCACATAACCCCACGCATGACCATGCTTCAGGCGATAGACCAGATAAAACTGGAATTGCAGGATAGGCTGCGTGTGCTGGAAAAAGATAATAAACTGGTAGAGGCCCAACGCATTGAACAGCGCACAAGGTTCGATATTGAAATGATGCTGGAAACAGGCACCTGCAAGGGCATCGAGAATTATTCCCGCTATCTGAACGGCCGCAAAACCGGTGAGCCACCGCCAACATTATTTGAATATTTACCTAAAGATGCCCTGCTGTTCGTGGATGAAAGCCATGTAACCGTTCCACAGGTCGGCGGTATGTATAACGGTGACAGGGCGCGCAAGACAACCTTTGTGGAACACGGCTTCCGCCTGCCTTCTGCGCTGGATAACCGTCCGCTGAAATTCGATGAATGGGAACGCATGCGCCCGCAGACTGTCTATGTTTCCGCCACCCCCGCCAAGCATGAGATAGAAAAGGCCGGCGGCAAGGTAGTTGAACAGATAATTCGCCCGACAGGCCTTATCGACCCGGAAATTATAATAAAGCCGGTCACCAATCAGGTGGATGATGTTATTGGCGAATGCAAAAAAGTTATCGCTAACGGTTACCGCGTGCTTATCACCACCCTTACCAAGCGTTCTGCCGAGGACCTTACCGAATATATGCAGGAACTTAATATGAAGGTAAGTTACCTTCATTCCGATGTTGAAACGCTGGAGCGCATAGAGGTCATCCGCAGCCTGCGCGAAGGTACAGTGGATATTCTTATAGGCATCAACCTGCTACGCGAGGGCCTTGATATACCTGAATGCGGAATGGTCGCCATCCTCGATGCCGACAAGACCGGCTTCCTCCGTTCTGCCACCGCACTAACACAAACCATAGGCCGTGCCGCCCGAAACCTTGATGCTTATGTTATTTTATATGCTGATGTAGAGACCGCCGCGATAAAATACGCCGTCTCCGAAACCGAGCGCCGCCGTAAGATACAGGTGGCCTACAATAAAAAACACAACATAACCCCAACCACCATCAAAAAAGCCATCTCAATGGCGATACAGGATGAGAAGAAACTGCATGAAGATAAGATACTTGCCGAAACAGTGGTGATCCCGCTGGAAGTCCTGCGCAAACAAATGCTGAAAGCCGCCTCTAACCTTGAGTTTGAGGAAGCGGCAAGGCTGCGCGATATTATAACTACGAGGCAGAAGGTGGAGCTGTTTGGCTAAATATCATTATTCTAAATATTTACAAACTTTCTTACCACTCACCACCGCACCTTCAATGGTAGCCGGCAAGCCATTCTTTACATAATCTCCGGCTAAAAATAAATTAGTATATTTAGTTCTTTGCTCAGGCCGTTTTTTCAGTTGTTGGGTGGTGCAGGCAAAGGTGGCGCGTTTTTCGGTTAGTATCCTATGTTCCGGCATGTTCTGGCTTATTCCAAGTACGCGGCTGCATATGGCCCATGTGTTGCGCGCAAGGTCGGCATCGTTCATGCTGATGGTGGCGGCGCTGTAGGTGGTGGATATCATATCGGGCTTAACGAATATCCATTCGATATTGCTGTTGATCACGCCGATTATCTGCGGCGGGAAATTATGCGGGAATTTGAAATGGACATTTATTATCGCTGAGAATTCATCGGGTGTTTCAATATCAACAAGCTTTGATACCGAAGAGGGCGGGGTTGCCAGAACTACCATATCATTTTCAACATCAATTTCCCTGTCATCGAAAATAAGTTTTTGGATAATATTGTCTGAGTTCTCAGTTCTTTTTAATGAATTATTATAATTCATCTTTACCCCCGCTGCCTGCAAGGCCGCAGTAAGCGGTGTTATCAGCGCATCTGCCCAGTTATTTTTCGGGTAATAATGATCGAACCCGCTGCGGGAAGTTATAAGTTTTATAAAAACCCTCCGCAGAATATTGGAGTTTGCAGCTTCCGAAGGCGTATTCAATATGCTTCTGGAGACCGGGTTTATTATCTTGTGATATATATTAGGACTGAGCCGGAAAGCCTCTCTCACGGGTTTTGCCGTTGGCAGCAGGATAAATTTGAACAGATTGACAAAATTCAAAACCCCGAATTTCTCAAGGTCAGGGAATGGGGCATGATAGTAATATCTTTCGCCGTTCCTGTTATCAAAAAAGGTAAATGTCTTATCATCGAATTTATTAAGTCTGTTCTCTATTCCAAGGTCTTTTATCAACCTCAGGATATTTTTATTCGCTCCCATTATCAGGTGGTTGCCGTTATCTATCACGGTGCCGAGCTTATCATCAAAATAACTCCGGCAGCGACCTCCGGCATTGGCGGTTGCTTCAAATACCTCAACCTCAAAACCTTGCTTTGCGGCGTAATGGGCTGCGGTTAACCCCGCTATTCCGGCGCCGATAATGTATAGTTTTCTTTTTTCCATAAATACATTATACCAGTTCATATGCTTCATGAAATCCAGAAATTCGATTACGACCGATATTTATCCCTTATCTTTGCCCCGAAAGATAAGCGTGATGATCTTGTGACCGTTATCCTGTTCAATCTTGAGATAGCGCGCATAAAATCCAAGGTCACCGAGCCAATGATGGGCCTTATCCGCCTTGAGTGGTGGCGCGAGGCGCTGGACGAGATATTCGACCCGGCCAGAACACCCAGAAGGCATAATGTTGTTTCGGCCTTGCGGGAGCTGGTGGTAAAATATCCTCAGATCTCCAAGGATAATTTTTTAAAAATCATCAATGCCCGGGAGAAAGACCTTGATGATAATCCCTTTAAAACCCTTGCAGAGTTTGATGAATATCTGCTTGCAACCTCCTATCCAATAAACAAGGTAATGCTGGATATACTCTTCACTTCCCCCTCGCCCCTTGGGGGAGAGGGAGTGGTGAGGGGTTCGTGCCTATGGTCACCCTCACCAAGATTTTCTAAGTTCACTTCGTTCACTAAGAAAATCTGTCCTCTTCCCTCTAGGGAGAGGGAAGACAATAGGGGTGAGGCCATTTATAGCGCCGTTGAAGAAATATCCGCCGCCTGGGCTGTCTGTGCCATACTTCGTTCGGCATACCGTAATTTTTCCTCGAACCGCTCAGTATTCCCGGCGGATATGATGGAAAAATATAATACCAATATAACCACCTTCGGCAAACCGGAATTCGTTGAGAACTCCAGGCCGCTGGTAAAAGAGCTTTGCGATATGGCGGAGGCAAGGCTTATAAAAGCCAAAGCATTGTTAAAGAATTCCCCCAAGGTTGAACGCAAAAAAGCAGCCGCGATATTGCTGAACATAAAGACAACCGAGCACCATCTGGGGCAGATAAAGAAGAATGGTTACGACATATTCACCAGAAACCTGAACCCGCATCTGGGTGTGGCGGGGTTGGTTTCGGTATATATTAAATCTTTAAACGGGTCGTTTTAAACTCAGTTTCCACATCCCGTCATTGCGATGAGCGCTAGCGATGCGGCAATCCAGTTGAATTTTATTGTATAGCAATTCAGATTTTTTATTCCCACGGTCGCGGCTGGATTGCCGCGTCGGCGATGCCTCCTCGCAATGACGGGATCGGGGGTTCTAGGCTGCCATCGCCTTCGGGGCCATCAGGGCCTGCAACTTCTCAAACGCACGGTTCTCTATCTGGCGTACGCGTTCGCGGGAAATGCCATATTCCTGGCTGAGATCCTCAAGCGTTTTTGGTTCATCGAGAAGGCGGCGTTTGGTTAATATATCCTTTTCGCGGTCGTTCAGGTTGGCTATTGCTTTGGTCAGAAGGCTGTTATTATAAACGGCTTCCTCCCTTTCGCCCAGTACAACTTCCTGATCGGCGTGCTCATCGGCGATGAAGTTTATTTTATCATCTTCGCCATCCTCATAGGCCGATACATTCAGGGAGCTGGTGCCGCCGCTCATTAGCCTGTCCATATCCTTAACTTCAGTGATAGAGACATGCAGTTCATCGGCTATCTCAGAAACATTGGCATCGGTAAGGTTGCTGCTTTCCGCACCTGCGGTAAGTTTATTCTTCAGCCTTCTTAGATTATAGAAAAGCTTTTTCTGATTGGCAGAACTGCCTACTCTTACGATGCTCCATGATCTAAGTACGAATTCATTGATGGAAGCTTTTATCCACCACATAGCATATGTTGAAAGGCGGAAGCCCTTAGATGGATCGAATTTTTTCACGGCATGCATCAGGCCGATATTGCCTTCAGCGATTATATCATTCACCGGTAGGCCATAGCCGCGGAAACTCATCGCAATTTTAACGACAAGACGTAAATGGCTTGTAACAAGCTTCTGTGCCGCCTCAATATCACTATATATTTTATAGCGCAGCGCGAGAGTGTATTCTTCCTTCTCAGTAAGGATAGGGAATTTGCTGATCTCGGACATATAATGAGCCAGCCCACTTTCCTGCAGAATCGGTAAACTAATATTTGACATAGTAACCTTCCTTTTTTGCTAGTCTTTAACCCTCATATATCTATTAGCATGTAGCATGCCAACTGTCAAGCATAATTGGAACAGAATTGGGGCAGATTTGTAGATATTTTATAGTAATTATATATCAGTCAGTTAGATCATAATGAGTTTTTTATCTCAGCCGCAACGGCATCAACAAATTGTTCCGTGGTAAGTCCTGAAGGGCCGCAGAGGTCGCGGGTGCCTTTACCGGCTACCATTAATTTGTACATGGAATCATACATTATTTTTGTGAATCTTTTTATCTCGCCATTGCCTTTTGCAAGGACCTCGGCGTGGTTCATGGCCTCGGCCAGTGCGTGAACTAAACCAAGTGGGTTGAGGGAGGTTTCCTCTCCGCGTAAACGTCTTTTTTCCATATCGGAGACGGTGCCGTGGCTGGCTTCGAATTCTTTTATCATATCGCCATTATCGGAAACGCCGACAAGGGATGATGAGATAAAGCCCGGAGATTTATGTATCTGGCTCATTTCATCGGTGAGCATGTCACCATCATAATTATGGGCAACCATGGAAAAGCCGCCGTCGCGCCATTTCAGGAGTTTCATGGTAGCATCGTCGGAAATTAAATGCTGTAATTTGCCATCCTTTACTAATCCGGCGGCGGTGAATTTATCTTTGTAATCTCTTTCAAAAATATCTTTCATTATCTTCCAGAAATCTTCCTGCCATTTGAAAACGGTTTTTTTGGTGACGATGTAAGGTGTAACACCTGCTGCAAGGCTGCGTTCAAAGAAATGTTTTGCGAGTTCCGGCAGATTATCAAGCGGGTTATGGTAGAATACTGCGGCGTTTAAATTATCTTCAAGCTTGCGCTCATCAACGGTCACAGGCTCGCCATTCTCAGGATAGAAGGTTGTTACAACCTTGCCTTTGCCCACCATTTTAAAGCCAGCACCATATTCGCCGCCGACAGCCTGACGATCGAACAGAACAGGTTTTTTATAGCCGAGCTCAAGGCCGTTTATATGGATAGTATCGCGTGAGATTGTAATGCCGTTCCAGCCTTTGCGCATGGCGCCGTTTGGGCTACCCCATGCTTTTGAAAGGCCAAGTTCCTTTACCTGATCTGCGGTTGGGGTGATGGTCGGTTCCTTGAATATGGATTTTATTTCCTTGCCGGCCTTTACGATATCCTTCATCACCTGATCCTGTGTGGAATCGCGGTGCTTGCAGGAGAGATCAAAGAATTGCCAGTTGGAGGTATCGATGTTCGGTTCTATCCATTTTGTAAGGATAAGGGCCATTGTGTAACGGGTCATTTCCTCGCCGCTCACATAGACCATTTTTGGTGCTTTAAGCTTCATCTACTGGCCTTCGCAGAAATGTTTTATAACTATTCTGTGGCCGTTATGCTGGTTCACCAGATAGACATTATCGCGGCCTTTCAGGAAGCTTTTAGTATCGCCAACATGCACATAGCTTGGGAAGTTATCATCATCGGTAGCAAGGAATGCGGCGTAGCTGGCCTTATCAGGTGGGAAATTCTCGCAAAGCTTACGGTAATCCTGCGCGGAAGCGTTTGAAGTTGTATAAAAAACTACAAGTGATAAAAACAGTAATGTAAGGATTCTCTTCATAACAACTTGATGATTTTAATTAATAATTACTTTATAACCATAAATTATTAAAAAACCACTGTCAAAGAAAAATCAAATATCATTGCGTATGGAACTGGTACAATTACTGAAACGGGAATTAAAGATAATCTATCACAGATTCGCAGATGTTTTTAATATCTTTATTTTCTTTATCATCATTTGTTTTGCGTTCTCTTTCGCGGCATCTGGCAATATTTCCCTGCCGGTTGCCAGCTCGGTGATAATAATATGTTTTATGCTGAGTTCCAATCTTTCTGCCCATCTTATCTTTGAGAAGGATATTGAAACTGGAATGCTGCAACAATTATTCCTGCGCATAAAAAGCCTGAACAACCTTATATTCGCCAAGATGATCGCCCATTTCATCTGTTTTGGTATCCCTTTAACAATAGCCGTGCCGGTGGCATCATTATTCTTTAATGTCGCGCCGGAAAATATTATTTCGCTGGTCGGTATGATACTCATCACCAGCCTGATAATTTCGGTGATAAATGTAATGATGGCCGGAATAACCGCCGGAATAAAAGCCGGAGGAATGATATCAATAATCCTCTCTCTGCCGCTTTATATTCCGATAATGATACTGAACATCGCCTATATGGTATCCATAGCCGGAGGAGAGCAGGGCATAGACTTCCCAAGCTTCGTACAGAACATATCAGCATTCCTGCTGATAATAATCCCGCTGGCGCTGTTTTCGGTCAGGCAGACCATCAGGAACGCGGTGGAGAGCTAGCTCAATATCGCCCCAACCCTTTCAACCGCAACCGTCAGCATGGCAGGGCTTACTTTATCCTGCATCCTCAGGTCCTGGATGAAATTGTTGTAGCGGACTATAGATTTTTTCTTTTCCTCTATCCAGCCATCTATTGTTAGCTCGCAGCTGGTCTTGTCGCAGCCCTTCTGCAGAACATCCTGAGTGAGAAGCATTTGCTTGTCATAGAATGTGCCGATAAGGGTTTTGAGCGCCATGTTGTTCCAGTGGGAATCGGAGAAAAGATTGCGGGCTTCTGTGCGTAACCAGCCGATCTTGAACCTGTCGCCTACCTCGAAGTAAACCTGGCCAACGGTTTTCACCGGTAGCTGGGTTTTCTGAGAAACAAGGACGATATCGCATGCCGAACCAAGGGCCTCAAGGCTTGCTATCTTCTCAGCCAGCTCTTTCGGAACTTTGCGTTCGATGAAGCTGTTCATGCGGTTGGTACGAACTTCACGCGCGACCGGGTTGATTATGGAATCAAGGTTCTTGGCAACTTCAGCCACCAGTGGTTTATACTGGGCAACAAGTTTGCCGGTCTCAAGCGGTTGCTGGCAGTTACGCAGGAACCAGTAGCAGGCGCGTTCCATCAGCAGGTCTATCTCGCTGTATAATTCTATCATTGTTTCCAGCGATATCTTGTCCTGAGCTTCCTCGATCTCTTCCCATATCTGGCGAAGGCCGAAGCTGTCGCGTACAACGGTGTAAGCGCGGGCAACATCACAGCCCTTCATGCCTGTTTCTTCTTTTATACGGTTATAGAAGGTGGTTCCGGCACGGTTCACTATGGAGTTACAAACAAACGTTGTGATTATCTCCCTGCGAAGCTG
>CAYRJW010000038.1:0-14394 GCA_964424715.1 uncultured Rickettsiales bacterium
AGGTCATGGTAGAAAAATTATTCAGGCCGCGATTATAAGGAATGTGGTTACCCCAGTAATTATCGACAAGCTCATATGATATTGAACGGCCCGCATCTATTTTACCCACTTTATAAGGTCCGCTTCCAAGCGGAGGTTCAAGGCTTACTTCATCGAATTTATGAGTATCGTAATAATGCTTCGGCAGAATCGTAAGCTCACCGAGGACAAATGGAAGTTCTCGGTTCTCATCGGTCTTAAAGGTGAATTTAACTTCGCGGTCATTTATTTTTGAAGCACCTTCAACATCGCGGTAATACGCCTTGAAGAACGGGTTGCCTTTTTCAAGCAGGGTCTCATATGTCCAGATAACATCATCTGCGGTTACAGATGTGCCATCATGCCATTTTGCTTTTTCATCTAATACGAAAATTATGGACTTCTTGTCCTTCGCCATCTTCACGCTTTCGGCCAGCAGGCCATAGCGGGTGAACAGATCATCATTCTCGCTGGTCATCAGCGTATCATATATGAGACCGACACCGGATGCCGGAACGCCTTTTAGTATGAACGGATTTAAACTGTCGAAAGTGCCTACAACAGCATATTTCATAGTGCCGCCTTTAGGTGCATCCGGGTTAACATAATTGAAATATGTGGCCTCTTTATTTTCAGCTTGACCAAACATGGTTAAGGTTTTACTACATACATAATCTGCATCACATTCCGCCCTTGCGGAAAATGGAGCTAGTATTATTAATACAAATATTGTACAATATTTATACATATTAGTCATTGATTAAAACCCTTGGTTGTGTTATAATGATAAAGCCTTATTGAATATCTGCTTATAGCTTTGCGCAGCAAATATTCAATAATAATTAATTTTTTATAGTTTTTAGTATATATTACAGTTTTTCGGGAGTTTAATTGCTTAAATATCTTTCTAAATACCTTTTTTTGAGCCTGGGGCTGCTTTCCTTCTGCGGATCAAGCTACTCATTCGCGCTGGCCGGCGATGCCACCGATAAATATAAAGCCGCATTCCTGTTCAGCTTCGTAAAATACATCGAGAACGATACTGGTCATAACAACATCTGCATCGTTGATGATGCCGAGCTTTTCAGCCTGATAAAGAGCAAACCCAATGCAAAAATATTAAGCGCTGATTCCCCGGAACTAAGGAACTGCGCCCTTGTCTATGTGGACAGGCAGAGTAGCGATAAGATATCCAGCGTACTGAAAAACACGGCAGGCCAGCAGGTCATAACTGTTTCTGATTCCGCAAATTTCATCAATAAAGGCGGAATCGTTGAAATGTTCGAAGATAGCGGCAAATTAAAATTCATCCTCAACATCAAAAAAGCCACAGCCCTTAAATTCAAGGTAAATTCCAAGCTAGTGGAAATAGCCGATAAAACACTATAGTCATTTCGATAATTCTGCTTGAATAAAGATATAATTCATAATAATAACCCAATGGCTTATTATTATATTTTAATATCGGCAGCATGGATAAGTTCTATATCATAATCACGGTAGCTATTCTTGCATTGATCGCCTTTCAGTCAGGCACCAGATATATATTAAATTCCGTAAAAAAAGTAAAACCAGGCTCCGGAAGTTTCAACAACAAGAATCTCTACTCCCTGCCCCGCTATTATGGTTATTGCATTGCTATATGGAGCGTTATACCGGCCATCATCATTGTTCTTGGTCTAGGTCTTATCGGTCCAGAAAAATTAGGGCTTTCCATGCCCCGGGGCAGTTCCTATATAATACCGCTGGTGATATTAAGCCTGATATTCGCCGGTGCAGGCCTTTTTTTCATAAAACCGAATTTCAACGCACGCGAATATTTTGAGAAAAAACTAAAGATACTTTTCATAATATGTACGCTTATTTCTGTCTCTGTTACCATCATGATATTCTGCTCGGTATTGTTCGAGTCCCTGAAATTCTTCGAGAAGGTGAACCCGTTAGATTTCCTGTTCGGCCTTGAATGGAGTCCGCAGACCGCCCTTCGCGATGATCAGGCCGGCAGCAGCGGTAGTTTCGGGATGATACCGGTGTTCATGGGAACATTCCTGATAACATTGATCGCAATGTGTGTGGCAATTCCCGTTGGCCTTATGAGCGCGATCTATCTTTCAGAATATGCAAAACCGAAATTCAAGAACATCGCAAAGCCGCTACTGGAGATACTTGCGGGCGTTCCAACCGTTGTATATGGATATTTCGCCGCATTAACGGTTGGCCCGTTACTGCGCGATATATTCGCCGCGATGGATATCAGCATCGCCTCCGAAAGCGCACTTTCCGCCGGGCTGGTGATGGGGATAATGATAATCCCGTTCATCATGAGTTTATCTGACGATGTGATGAGCGCCGTTCCACAATCATTGCGTGAGGCATCGCTTGGCCTTGGCGCAACGAAATCGGAGACTGTAAAAAAAGTTGTGATACCTGCCGCACTGCCGGGTATCATGGGGGCGTGCATACTTGCCATCTCCCGCGCTATCGGTGAAACAATGATAGTGGTGATGGCCGCAGGGCTTATCGCAAAACTTTCGCTCAACCCACTTGATTCCGTTACCACCGTTACTGCGCAGATAGTAAGGCTACTGACAGGCGATCAGGAATTCGACAGCTCCAAGACCCTTTCCGCATTCGCGCTCAGCCTGACGCTTTTTGTGATAACGCTGGCGCTGAATTTCGCCGCGCTGGTCATCGTGAAGAAATACAGGGAGAGATATGAGTAACCATCCGTTCATACTTTCCGATACTAACAAAGCCCATAAAAGCCTGATAAAGCGCGAGCGGGCCGAGAAGAGATTTAAGTTCTACGGGCTATTTTCAATTTTCATTTCGGTAGCTTTCCTTTTATATTTACTGACCACCATTCTGGATAGCGGCATCGGTGCGTTTGAAAAGACCATTATCAGGGTAACTATAAATATGTCGCCGGAACTGGCTGCCAACCAGCTTGAACCTACGCTCGAAAATATTGAGGGCCTGAACTTCAGAAAAATAGTCAGCGATCATTTCAAAAATCTTTTCTCCGGAAACCTCGACAGGACAAAACTTATCGAGATGTCGGAAATGGTTTCCCGCAGCGCCTTCACCGTGGCGAAGAACAAGGCGATAACTAAATATAAAAAGACCGGCAAGCTGGATAATATCATTGTCTGGGTTCCGGCAAGTTCCAGCATAGATATGCTGATAAAAGGCAAGCTTGATGTAAGCGTTGATGAATCGATCCGGAAAATATCTGATTTCCAGATACAGATGGTAAATAAACTTAAATTCGAGAATTCCATAAAACGCGTGTTCAACTGGAATTTCCTGACGCAGGGTGATTCAAGAGAACCTGAGCAGGCCGGTATTTACGGCGCCATCACCGGTTCTTTCTTTTCGCTCTTCATCTGTATGCTCTGCGCCCTGCCGATAGGTATCGGCGCCGCGATATATCTTGAGGAATTCGCCCCAAGATCACGCTTTAAGACCATGCTGGAGATCGCCATAAATAACCTGGCGGCGATACCTTCCATAGTTTATGGGCTACTCGGCCTTGCGATATTTTTGAATGTTGTTGGCATGCCAAGATCTTCCGCAATGGCGGGAGGCTTTACGCTCGCGCTGCTGGTATTGCCGGTGATAATAGTTTCTACACGTAACTCTATTGCTTCCATTCCGCCTTCTATAAAAGATGCCGCTACTGCAATGGGTGCTTCCAAAATGCAGGTGGTGTGCCATCATATATTACCGCTTTCACTACCCGGCATCATGACCGGAGCAATACTTTCAATGTCCCGCGCACTCGGCGAAACGGCACCACTGCTGCTTATCGGAATGGTAGCATTCGTGCGTGACATCCCTGAAAAAATAACCGATCCCGCCAGTGCCCTGCCCGTGCAGATATTCCTATGGTCCGACCTGCCGGAAGGCGGCTTCGTGGAAAAGACCTCAGCAGCGATAATAGTATTATTGCTGTTCCTGATACTCGCCAACGGTTTGGCGGTTTACTTGCGTAAAAAATTTGAATATAAATGGTAAAAAATTATGAGCTACAATATACAAATAGAAAATCCAAGAATAAGTGCCAAAAAGGTGGATGTGTTCTATGGCCAGAAACAGGCCATTTTTGGAGTTGATCTCGATATCGCTGTTAATAAGGTCACCGCGCTCATCGGGCCTTCCGGCTGCGGTAAGTCTACCTTTATCCGCTGCCTGAACCGCATGAACGACACTATCGAAAGCTGCCGAGTCACCGGAAAAATTAAATTTGATGGCCATAATATTTATGATGATGCGGTGGATGTGGTTCTGCTGCGCGAGAAGATAGGCATGGTGTTCCAGAAGCCTAATCCATTCCCGAAATCGATATATGATAACGTAACTTACGGCCCAAAAATTCACGGCCTCGCACACAAAAAGGCCGATCTGGACGAAATAGTCGAACGCTCGCTCACCCGCGCCGGCTTGTGGAAAGAAGTTAAGGACAGGCTTGATGAGCCTGGCACCTCACTTTCCGGTGGTCAGCAGCAGCGCCTGTGCATCGCACGCGCCATCGCCGTTAACCCGGAAGTGATATTGATGGATGAGCCGTGCAGCGCTCTCGACCCTATCGCAACCGCGATAATCGAAGACCTGATAGACGACCTCAAGAAGAATTACACCATCGTTATCGTCACTCACTCGATGCAGCAGGCCGCCCGCGCCTCCGACTACGCGGCGTTCTTCCACATGGGTAAAGTGGTGGAGTTCGGCGAAACAAAACAGATATTCACCAATCCGAAACTGAAACAAACGCAGGATTATATAACCGGAAGGTTTGGTTAATAATTGTTTTCAAGTTTTCTAGTTGTCAAGTTTTCAAGGGCTATTATAACTTGTAAACTCGAAAACTTGAAAACCTGAAACTTATGAAAACACCAGTCATCGGCATAACACTCGACCTTGAACAGCATGGAAGTTTTTCCAAGTTCCCTTATTATGCGCTACGCAAAAATTATTTTGATGCTGTGATAAAGGCAGGCGGACTGCCGCTTGGGTTGCCTTATTCCAATGCTGAGGATGCAGCAAAATATTATAATATGATAGATGGCCTGCTGATACCGGGCGGTGATTTTGATGTTCCGCCGGAAATGTTCGGTGAGGAACAGCATCCTGCTGTTACCAATATAAAGCGCGATAGAACCAGCTTCGAGGCTGAACTTGCAAGCTCCTGCCTGCGTGATGATAAACCACTTCTTGGAATTTGCGGCGGCATGCAGTTACTTAATGTGATAACCGGCGGCAGCCTGATACAGGATATTCCCTCGCAGGTTTCCGATGCAGGCGCACATCAGGCGCAAGATAGAACTTGTGAAGCCCATAAGGCAAAAATAACTCCGGATTCTGCGCTGTTCCGCATAATAAACAAAACCGAGATAGGCGTTAACACTTCCCACCATCAGGCGGTAAAGAAGGTTGGTAAATGCGTTATCAACGCCATCGCCGATGATGGTATAATCGAAGGCATAGAGTTACCGGGCAAAAAATTCTGCCTGGGAGTTCAATGGCACCCGGAATATGAGGTTTCGGAAGCGGATTATAAGATAATCGAAGCGTTCGTGAATTCCTGCAAATAAACTTTCCCTCTCCCGCAAGGGGAGAGGGAAAACATAGTTATTCCACCGTAACAGATTTCGCCAGGTTCCTTGGCTGGTCTACATCCGTGCCTTTAGCACAGGCTACATGATAGGCAAGAAGCTGGATAGGCAGGGCGTAGATTATTGGGTTTAGAAGATCGTTTATTAAATGATCTGTGCCAGTGCCTGGCATTTCGATGGCGTGTTCCACAACATCTTTAAGCTGCGATATTCCGTGGGCGTCGGAGAGTAATATTATCTTTCCGCCACGGGCCGCGACCTCGCGGATGTTGGAGGCTGTTTTCTCGAACAATTCATCGCTTGGCGCTATTGCTACTACCGGAACTTTGGAATCTATCAGGGCGATTGGGCCGTGTTTCAGCTCCCCAGCAGCGGTGGCCTCGGAATGGATATAGGATATCTCTTTCAGCTTCAGTGCGCCTTCCATTGCGATAGGGAATGAAACACCGCGGCCGATATACATTATATCTCGCGCTTTGGAAATTTCATTGGCGATATCTTTTATGGTCTTATCTTTTTCTAGAATTTCAGAGATAAGAGCTGGGACCTGTAATAGTGCACGAGTGAGGTCATTTATACTGCCCTCGTCATTGCGAGGAGGCATCGCCGACGCGGCAATCCATCCATCCGAGATATTCGATGGATTGCCGCGCTCCCGATGGTCGCTCGCAATGACGGAGTTATTATTTGTATTTTCGAGTTTTTCCTTAGCTATTTTTAAAGTCAAGAATGCCAGCGTCATAAGCTGTGTAGTGAATGCTTTTGTAGAGGCCACGCCTATCTCCGGGCCGGAATATATTGGTAGTACAACATCGCTTTCGCGGGCGATGGAACTTTCTACTACATTCACTATAGAAATTATCTTCTGACCTTTGGATTTTGCATATTTCAGGGCCGCAAGTGTATCTGCGGTCTCGCCGGATTGGGAGATGAAAACGGAGAGGCCATTTTTCGGCAGCACGGCCGAACGGTAACGGAATTCGGAAGCGACATCGGTAGTGGTTGCGATGCCGGCTATCTTTTCCATCCAGTAACTAGCTACCCTGCCCGCATAATATGAGGTTCCGCAGGCGATGATGGTTATTTTTTCGATATCTTTGAACGAGAATGGTATCTGCGGCATCATTATCTCGTTATTCAGGGCGTTGTAGTAAGCGTGAAGATTATCGCCTATCACGGCGGGTTGTTCGAATATTTCCTTCTGCATGAAATGGTCGTAATTTTCCTTGCCGACATTCACGCTGGTCAAATTAGATCTCGTTATTTTCCGCTTTGCTGATTTGCCATTCTTATCGATTATGGAAACTTTTTCCGGGGTTATCTCAGCAATGTCGCCTTCTTCCAGATAACATATCTCGGAGGTCAGATCCGCGAGAGCCAGCGCATCAGAGGCAATATATTTCTCATGTTTGTTATAACCCACAACCAGCGGCGCGCCGTGGCGGGTGGCGTATATCAGGTTCTCTTCATCGGCAAAAATTATGCCTATGGCATAGGCACCTTCAAAGCGTTCTATCGCTTTTGTTACCGCATCTTTTTTGGAAAGGCCCTTATCAAGATAGCTGGTGATAAGGATGGGAATGACTTCCGTATCAGTTTCACTGTGGAATTGATATCCTGCGGCGATAAGCTCTGCGCGGATGAATAAATAATTCTCAATAATTCCGTTATGCACGACCGCAACCTTTTCCGTTGCGTGCGGGTGGGCGTTCTTCTCGGAAGGCGCACCGTGCGTGGCCCAGCGTGTGTGTCCGATGCCGGTATTGCCGCCTATCTTATTGGTAAGCAGCACCGCATCAAGATTCTTTATCTTTCCCTCGGCACGGACACGGTTTATCTTTCCGCCGGAATTGGTCGCAACACCGGCCGAATCATACCCACGATATTCCAGCCGACGCAGACCATCAACGATAAGCTGCACCGCCTCACTTCTGCCTGTTACACCGATTATTCCGCACATACACTGCTAGGTTACAGGTCACAGGTGAGAGGTTACAGATAAGAAACTTAACCTCTCACCTGTGACCTCTCACCTGTGACCTTTTTAAAATTTACAATAGAATAAGACTTCTATATATTGCTCTAAAAACAGCAAGTTACAAAATGTTTCTATGGGTTTTATATATATAAACGGCATTTTTTATGAGGATAGTGAGGCGAAAATCTCGGTCAAGGACCGCGGCTTCCGTTTTGGTGATGGGGTGTTCGAGACAGTAAGCTTCCATGATGGAGAGATATATCGCTGGGACCTCCACAAAAAACGGCTCGATGGCGGGCTTGAGGCGCTGAAAATAGATTTCAACAGCGAAAGAGTTGAAAGCGACCTACTGAAAACTATTGAACGCAATAAGCTTACCAGCGGTTCTGCGCGGGTAACTATAACCCGTGGCGAAGGCAGCCGGGGTTATCTGCCTACATACCAGAGACCGTGCAATGTTGTTATAGAAGCGATGGAACTACCGAAGATGGAGCGGGAACATGCCAATATATGCATTTCCTCCTATAGAAAGATCCCGCTACAATGCTTGCCGGTGAATTATAAGCTATCACAAGGGCTGAATTCCACCCTCGCCAAGATAGAGGCGCGCGAGAAGAATTTCTTCGAGGCCCTGCAACTTACCATAAATGACGAAATTGCCGAATGCGCCAGCAGTAATATATTCTGGGTGAAAGGGGATAAGATATATACTCCATCGCTTGAATGCGGAGCTCTGAACGGGGTTATAAGACAGGTGATAATGGAAAGATCACCATATAAAATAGTTGAAGTAAAATTCAAACTAAAAGACCTGAAAAAGGCTGATGAGATATTCATCACTAATACATCAATAAAATTACTGTTTGTTGATGAGGTTGAGGGATTGTGGGGGAATAAGAAGGGATATGGGGTTTCTGGAGAGATAAAGAAGGTAATAGTCTAGATATATCAATATGCTGCCTATTAACGATTTTTTAATCTTTTTGTGTTATAATGACTGATATGTTAGAATTTATTCAAATACTGAGCCAGGAAGATAAGCAAGAATTACTGATCCTTGCAAAAAATCTATCCTCAGATACACCAACCACTGATCTGGCGGCGGTTATCAAAACTGCCCTAGAAACCAAGAACGGTTTTGGCCTCGGTGAATTTCATTTTAATGCGCAAATAAGCAAAATAAATGATGATGTTATCACCCAAGAATTCATAAAACAGTCAAAGATATTGAAGAGAACCCCGATATTACTGGTCGAGGATAATTATGATAATCAAATAATCGATTTCGGCAATGGCATGAAAACTACCCTGACCCAGTTCATCAATAATTTCAAAGAAGAAAAAGGCAAGCCTACCTTCAATGATTATAAAAATTATCTGGCAAAGGAAATGGCGTTGCTTACCTGCCCTGATAAAAATGACAAAGAGTTGTTAAAGAGAATGGAAGATTCTATCCGTGAAAGACTGGAAATGTATCGCCGCGTAGTGGTTGCAGGGGGTAAGGTTGTTAGTCTGGACAGCTCAAAATTACTTGATGAAACACAAATAAAACGCTTTGACGAGCTTCTGAATAATAATAGCAAAAATGATGAGGAATGGAAAGAGTTCGGGGAATTACAGAAAATAAATAATGAGAATGCCATAAAATACTGGTCAGACACTATAGGGGGAACTCTTGCTGATAATAAAAATGCAGTAATGGTATATACTGGTGCCGGACATATTAATCTTCATCAGATATTCGGCCTTACCAGCATTACCTATGAACAGGATTATAAAGTGGCAGAAGAAAATCCTTCATTCCTCGGAAAGATACATGAAACCACTTACTGCATCGACATAGAAAAATGCCTGTTACTGGAAGATGCCAAAAACAAGACCCAGACAAAACCGAAAATCCAAAGATAACTCCCCAAGGACCTATGATAGAAATGATCTTTTTAACTATCCTGACCCTACTAATATTGGGTTTTACTGGCTTCCTACTGGTGTTCATCGTTTATTTCTCCTCGGCATTCGTGGTATGGCCGCCTTCTATTCCTACTGACAGGAAATCGCGCAGAACTATTATAAATTGTATAAAAGAAATATATCCGGAAGATTCTGCAATAAAAATTGCTGATCTTGGTTCGGGGTATGGGCATCTGGTGCGGGATATCTCACGGAATTTTAAGAATGCGAAAATTACCGGGGTGGAGCTGTTATATGTTCCTTATTTTTTCGGAAAGCTTTTCTGCAAGCCGTTCCGGAATATAAAAATAATAAAGGATGACCTGTTCAATTATGATTTTTCTGCGGAGGATGTTATCGTATTCTTTTTCCGCACCGACCATGATCTTGATAAGAAATTTAAAAAAGAATTCAAAGGCAAACTGGTGATAAGCAATAATTTCCCGCTAAAATACCGTGAGGCGGATAAAGTTATTGAGATGAAAGAAATGTTCGTGAACAGGAAGCTTTATATCTATAATTTCTAACTAACAGCTAAATATACACTGAAACTACTGCCCTCACCCGGTTTGCTATTTATCTCCAGATGGCCGTTATGGTTCTCTACTATCTGTTTCACTATTGAAAGGCCTAGGCCGGTGCCGCCCTGGGCACGGGTTCTGGCCTTGTCGACGCGGAAGAAACGCTCGGTGAGGCGCGGGATGTATTTTTCCTCGATACCTTCGCCGGAATCCTGAACTGAGATGCAGATTAGCTGCTGGTCGGTGTAGAATTCTTTGAATTTTGAATTGGAGTTATCGGTGGTGAATATCTTTACAATGGCCTCCTGCCCCTCATGGCTGTATTTTATCGCGTTGCTGAGCAAATTATCGAATACACGAGATATCTCGTCCTGATTACCATAAATATCCGGCAGGTTATTTTCCAATATAGTTTTTATGGTTACGTTACGTTCCTTCGACAGCTTGCTTAGGTTAAGGAGTGTTTCCTGCAACAGATTGTTCAGATTAAGCTTTTTATGACCAGCCTTGTTAGCGGTAGATTCCGCGAGTGACAGCACCAGCAGATCGTTTATCAGGCGGTTCATCCTGTCGGATTGTTCTTTCATTATCTTTAAAAATTCCTTTTCGGATTTTGGGTCGTTATCGACCTCGGAAAGGGTTTCGATGAAGCCGGTGATGCTGGCCAGCGGGGTTTTCATCTCATGGCTGGCATTGGCAACAAAGTCGTTCAGCATCTTCGCGGATTTTTTCTCATCAGTGAGGTTCTGCAATATCAGTATTATTGCGATCTTGTTAGGTGAGTTTATAGGGAATTTTTCGGCGCGGATGCTGAAGAAATAATAAGGTTCCTTGATCTCATATTTAAGATCGGCCCCCTCCCCGGTTTCCATTACTTTTTTACAGAACGCCCTTATCTTGTCGCTGGCGAGTATCTCGCTTATTATCTCATTATATTTCCAGCCGAAAGTATTTTTTGCCGCCTGATTGGTCTGCAGGAAGTTAAGCTCAGAATCCAGCATCAGCAATATGTTTGGCAGGCTATTGATAAGTATCTCATCCTCCAGCAGTAATATTTTCAGGGCATCATTCTTATCCTGCCATGAATTATTCAGCTTTTCGATCGAGGATGAAAGTTCCTGCACATTGTTCAGGAATGAAAGCTCCGGCTGGATGGGGTTTTTATTTGCCACAAGATCATCAACATAGTCGGTGATCTCCTGCAGGTTGGCGATATACGGGTAGTTGAACAGCAACGCCACTATGAATATAGCGGAGAAGATATATATCGACTGGTGATAGCTTATCGCGCCATTGATATATGCTATTATCAGGATCAACGCAGGCGCGGCGGTAAAAATGAAAGTCGCCTTCGCCAGTTTCCAGAATTTTACCTTGCCCGATAGTAATATAGAAATAATCGGCGGGTGCTTAGCGCGTGGTTTGCCATTTATGTTGTTTTTTCCGGCGATCATACCTATTTAGAATATTAGCAATTAAACAAAAATAAATTATGAATTACCTGGGAATGCAGACTTTGTACCTAAAAGAAGTTAACCGTTTCTTTAATGTCTACAACCAGACGCTCATTGCGCCAATGATAAACTCTATATTATTACTTTCAATATTCACACTGATTTTTAAAGACCGTGTGGAATTCATTGAAGGCGTGCCGTTCAAGCAGTTCATTATCCCCGGCCTTATCATGATGACCGTCATCCAGAACGCCTTCGCCAATACCTCCTCCACCATTACTTTCGGCAAGGTGCTTGGGATAATAATCGATATGCTCATCCCTCCGCTTTCGGCGCTGGAGATAACCATTGCCGTCGGCCTTGGCGGTGCAACACGCGGCCTTGCCTCCGGCGCGGTGGTAGCGGTGGCGATATTGATATTAGGCCTTTTCGTACCGGGATTTGCAATTCATATCCATGATCTCTGGCTGGTGATATTTTATGCCTGCGCCGCCTCCATGCTGCTTTCGCTAGTTGGTATGATAGCCGGGATATATTCCAACACTTTCGACCAGATGTCCGCCCTTACAAGCTATATAATCATGCCGCTTTCGTTCCTTTCAGGAACATTTTATTCCCTCAAGAACCTACCGGAGTTCTGGCAGGGCGTTAATCATTTCAACCCGTTCTTTTATATCATAGATGGTTTCAGGTACGCCCTTACCGGGCATAATGATTTTAGTATCGCAACGGGAATGGGGGTACTGTTGGGGTTAAATGTGGTGTTCTTTGGGATAGTTTATGTAATGCTAAAAACGGGTTATAGGATAAAAAGTTAAATATCCTTTCTGGCTGCAAATGCCGTTGATATGGTCCCTTCATCCATATAATCCAGTTCTCCGCCTAGCGGAATACCGTGGGCGAGGCGGGTTACTTTTACATTTTCATTTTTATCAGCAATACTTTGGGCGATGTAGTGGGCGGTGGTCTGGCCTTCCAGCGTTGCGTTGGTGGCGATTATTACTTCCTTGATGATATTGGCGGAAATATTTTTCAGCATTTTATTTATATTAAGCTGTTCGGGGCCGATGCCATCCATTGCGGAAAGTACGCCGCCGAGAATGTGATACTGGCCGCGGTAAACGCCGCCTTTTTCTATTGCCCAGAGGTCGGAAACATTTTCAACCACGCACAGGATAGTTTTATCGCGCTTTATGTCGGTGCATATATTGCACGGGTCGGAAACATCATAGTTTCCGCAGGATGAACAGGTGCGTATATTCTCAGCGGTGGCTTTAAGTGACGCCGAAAGCGGTAACATCAGCACATCCTTGTTCTTCAGCAGGTGTAGTGCTATACGCCTTGCGGAGCGCTTCCCGACACCGGGAAGTTTTGAGATATAGGTAATTAGTTTTTCGAGATCGTTCATGACCTAGTATTAGTGCCAGTGATAGTGCTAGTAAATAAAAAAATTCCATAAAAAAAGCCCGGCGAATTACCGGGCTTTTCTGTACAAATATTTTTTTCAGACAATTACTTGCCCGATAAAACTATTTTGCTTCTGTTTTAGCAGCTTCAGCTTTAGCAGCTTCTTCTTTCTTAGCTTCTTCAGAGCCAGCAGCAGGAGCAGCAGCTTTAACTTCTGCAGTTGCAGAAACGGCAGCAGCAGGAGCTGTAGCAGTTGCAGCAGGAGCAGCGGCAGTTGCAGTAGCTTCAGCATTAGCGAAAGCAGCAGGAGCAACAGATGCAGCAAGTAGGGCAAGTAGTGCGTATTTTTTCATTTTACTATCCATTTGTTAGTTGTTTATACAGCGGGTCCTAAAATATCTTTCAATATTCACGAGCCCCCTGCGGAAGTGATATTTATTGAATAATAAAAAAAACACAAGAGAAACTTAAAGAATTTTCATACTATTATTCCAAAGCTGTAAAACCACATCACCCCTCTCCCACCCGGCGTCATTCCAGCGCAGGCTGGAATCCAACAGGTAGGCTTAAAGTGAAGGAAAAGACTTTCCCCCATAACGTAAAACCATGTCCTGCTGGTGGAACCAATGGATTCCAGCTTTCGCGGGAATGACGCTATGTGGTGGGTAAGTCAGGGTAATGGAAAGGACCAAGAACTGGCCATAAAAAAGGCCCGGTATAGGGGGATACCGGGCCTTTAGCCTGTAAAAAGCTCGTAAGCCTGATCTTACAGACGTTTCAGCTCATCAAACAGTTCGTTGATCTTACGCAGAACGTTAGAAGAAGCCGAATATGATTGCTGAGAAACGATCAGCTTGGTAAGTTCAGTACCGATCTCTGCGGTGGAAACCTCCAGCGCGCCAGGAACTATGGTACCAACGCCGGCTTCACCAACCTGGCCTAAGCTTCGGTTACCTGAACCGGTGGTCTCAGAATATGCGTTACCGGATTCCGCTTCCATACCGTTAGGGTTCGGGAAGAATGCGATAGGCAATTTATATACTTCCGAGGTCAAGCTGTTATCGAATATGGCAGTGACCAAGCCTTCCGAATCGATCTGCAGGGCCTGTAATGTACCTGTCGGGAAACCGTTCTGGGTCAGAGCCTGTACCCTGTAGTTACCGGCGAACTGTGAAAGACCATCGGCAAGACCGACACCGGTATCACCAGCAGTTCCAAGGTTCAGCGTTAAGCTTTGTGATGTTGCTTCACCGTTCGGATCAATATCTATAGTTGTAGCGATAGGGCCATCCACAGATTTAAGTGTACCATCACCGTTAAATGAAACCGTACCGTATGAAAGTAATCCACCGCCATCAAGGCCGCCATCTATGACCTCTTCGCCATCCACCTGCGGTGCGAACAGCTCAACTGCCCATACCGCTTCAGTATCGTTCGATCTTATCTTGGAG
>CAYRJW010000039.1:0-7530 GCA_964424715.1 uncultured Rickettsiales bacterium
AGGGATACTGGGCCATGTAGTAAAGGGCGCATCGGAGAATAATGGCTGGAGCGGCGGTTCTAACGTGCCGCATATCATCCGTATGGAAGGTCTGCCGGATGGACTCAGCGAGTTCTGGCCGCGGGCAGATATCTATACGCGTATGGAAATAATGATAGCGAAATCACACGCGTTCGTGGTACTGCCGGGCGGAATGGGTACGCTGCAGGAGCTTATCGCCATGCTACTACTGAAAGAACATCGCGATGACCTGATGAAGGACAAAAAGATAATCATCTATAATAAGTATGACAAAGATGCCAATATCAAATTCTGGCAACCGGCCATTGAACTCATAAAATCACAAAATGGCTTTACCAATGAAATAGAAGTGGTAGATTCAGTAGAAGAAATCTTTAAAGCAATAGGGTAGTTTTATGTTATCACCAGATCTTAAAGCCAGAAAGAAATTTGATAATGGCAGCTTCCTAAAAAGGATAATCGTGGCCTTCAACACATCACTGCACGGCCTGATAAACACCTTTGAACAGGAACGCTCATTCCGTGAGGATGTTATCATTTTCCTGTTATTCTTCCCGGTAGCGTTATTCTCACAGGTCTCCGGCCTCGAAAAAGCCGTGCTGATATTCAGCCTTTTCCTGATACTGATCGCGGAACTGATCAATACCTCGGTTGAAGTTATAATCGATAGAATATCCAAAGAGACCCACCCGCTTTCCGCCATGGCGAAGGATATTGGCAGTGGCGTTGTATTGCTGGCGTTCACTAATGCAGTGCTGTGCTGGGTGTTGATATTTTTTGGTTAGGCTTTCAGCCTTTCGTCATTGCGAGGGAGCATCGCGACCGCGGCAATCCAGCGGTAACCATTGGAATAAGTTATTGAATTTCTTGCGCAATGATCTGCCTTACTGGATTGCCGCGTCGCCGTTGGCTCCTCGCAATGACGATTATTATAGTGACCGTTTTATTATCTCCGCAACCCTTCCGGCCTCGTCAAGTTTGTTGGGGTGTGGTGTGTCATCTCCTAATTCTGCCGCGTAACCGCCGTTTATCATTTCATTCACCAGAGGTTCATATTGGAAACCATATTGGCGGGGGCGGTAGATGTTCACTGGTTTGCCAGTGGAGCAGGATTCGCTCATCATGCGGACGGATTCGCCGGTGACTATTATGCGATCAGCCAGAGCGAGGAAGATGCCGTAGGGGTTTTCTGTTTCCCGGAGTTTGTAATCATAGATGAAATAGGGGACATCAAGGTTCTGTTCAAGAGTTTCGGAAACATGGGGTTCCGTGCGGGGGCTGGTGGTTATGAGGGCACTGCCTCCGGTTTTTAGGACTATGCGGTTTATCTCTTTTGTTATTATTTTTGTATCCTCTATATCAATATTACCTCCAGTATGACGGCCACCGATGATGGTGGTGAGGAACGGATATTTTAATTTCCGGCGTCGCAGGAAACGATATTTATCGTTGGTATCATAGGCCATTTTCTGCAGGTTCATGTAAGGACGGTTAACAAAATTTATCAGGCCGGTAGTGCGGATTATATTGCCCGTGACCTTGTATGGTTCGTAAGAGGGAAGAATTATGAAATCGAATTTTTCGTAATAGGTGAGGGGGTCCAGTATTATGGCGATCTTGGTTTTGTTGCAGCTTAAGCCCTTTATTTTCACCAAAGCTTCCGTGACATTAAAACCAACGCCGATGGCAAGATCAGGGAATTGGGTAAGCGTGGCTTCAGTCACATCATCTCTATTTATTACAGATATATTAGCGGCTTTGGTAAGGCGCAGGGCCAGTTCACGACTTTGGGTGATGGTGTTGGTGCCATCAGAGACCAGCAGTATATTTATGGGGTGGTTCATTCAGGTTCAATTATATTTTATTTTCCCACATGTTTCAAAAGTTATTATTGCGAATTTATATCTCTTATATTACTTTAACGGCGACACTTTAACCCCATATCAATAAAATATATGACACAAGCAAAAAAAGCACCGCAGCCGATGTTCTACAATGAGCCAGTTCCTTTAATGCTGGAAAGGCACGCAGAGGCGGGAATCAAGAATACGGTGAATTATTCATTTAGCAAGCAGACCAATTCAGCACCGATAACTCTTCATGAATTCGTGGAGGTAGCGAAAGCATACCCTATCGTGTTCACATCAGGGCCTGTGGTTGAGCCAGCCGCAGTGCTTGGGCTTGAGACCAACAAGAATTCTTTTGTTGATGCCGAAGGCACCTGGGCAAAAGATAAATATATCCCGGTCTATATCCGCCGCTATCCTTTTGCCTTCATGGAACATGACAATAAGCTTATTCTTTGCGTGGATGAGGAATCTGACGTGTTCGTTAAAAAAGCCAAAAAGAACGACCTGAGATTCTTTGACGACAATGAACAGAGCAAAACTACTAAATTCGCGCTTGATTTCTGCACCCAGTTCCACCGCGACCAGATACTCACCAGAAATTTCTGCCAGGCCGTGAAAGATGCAGGGTTACTCAAAGTTGAGCAGGTAACCGCTACTTTCAAGAACAAGAAGGACCCAAAAACCCTTTCAGGCTTCAGCATTATTGATGAAGCGAAGCTTCGTACACTTGATGATGCAAAACTGAAAGAATTCAACCAGAATGGCTATTTAGGGCTTATCTATATTCATTTGATGTCGCTTTCCAACTTTACGAAAATATCTAATATGGCGTAAACTTCTGCCCTCTCCCTGAGCTTTCAGGGAGAGGGCAGGGAATATGTATTATTACTCAATCTTTCAATCCCTTCCCATCAACAAAATCCAGCAAGATGCCGGATTCCACCGTTACTTCATTCCAACTTTCAACATCCATTTCAAAAGTGGCGAAAGAGCCGGGAGGCATGTTGGATTTCATTTCGCGGAATTTTTTCTTGTCGCCGAGCTTTGAGAATTTCATGGCGAATTCGTGCAGGCCGGGATTATGGCTGACTATCAGGGCAGAGCGGAATTTTTCACTTATTTTGTTTATGACCGAAAGTATCTCATTCGTGCCGGTTATATAGAGTTCGGGGAATATCAGTATCTCGACATTCTTTTCAGTTTTAAAAGTTTTTTTGAAAATGGTTGCGGTCTGCTTGGCGCGCAGAGCGGTGGAGCATACTATCACCTGAGGCGGATCATCTTTGTAATGGGTATTGAAATATCCGGCGATCAGCGGAACCTGCTCCTCGCCCTTTTTGGTAAGCGGGCGCTCATGATCGTTCAGCATATGCTTATTGGTCTGGCCGGCTTTTGAATGTCGCATTAAATATAACTTTTTCATAATGCATTACACTTTTGCCAGTTATTATTTTGTTCCAGCTTCGCCTAACCCGACATCCAGCGTTTCGGCCGGGTCTTTGATCGCATAGCCGCGGCCCCAGAGGGTTTCTATGTAGTTATCGCCGCCGGAAAGGTCCTGTATCTTCTTGCGTAGTTTACAGATGAATACGTCTATTATCTTTATCTCAGGCTCATCAATGCCGCCATAGAGGTGGGAGATGAAGGTTTCTTTTTTGATAGGAGTGCCTTTGCGGAGCATCAGTAATTCCAGGATCCCATATTCCTTGCTGGTGAGGCTGAGGAGGGTGCCTTTAACTTCTACGGCGCGGGCTTCCATATCAAGAGATACATCGCCGACCTTTATCTTGGATGATGAAGCGCCTTTGCTGCGGCGAACCACGGCTTGCAGGCGAGCGATAAGTTCACCACGGTTGAATGGCTTGGTAACATAATCATCCGCGCCGATACCGAGCCCCTTAACTTTGGAATCAGAGCCGGTAAGGCCCGAAAGTATCATCACCGGGGTTTTTATATTGTTCTTGCGCAGATCGCGCAGTATCTCGAAGCCACTGACATCAGGCAGCATCATATCAAGGATGATGATATCGTAATCATACAGGCGGGCGAAATCCAGACCTTCCTCGCCGGTGCCGGCGATATCGCAGACTATACCTTCCGCCGCAAGCGAGAGTTCAATTGACTTTGCCGTGGAAATATCATCTTCGATCAGTAGTATTCTCATAAGAATCCGGAATTAGGATTATTAAAAATCTATTAAAAAGATAATCCCCTAAGATTTAAATGTAAATAATATTAACCATTAATTAACAGAGGTTAATTTTTTGAGAATGGGAGTTGTATTTTCGGGACAGTTGTTTCCACTCAGGTTCCAAAAATTTTCCTGGAGCCATTCAGATACGGGGTTTTTATTTTTTCAGGATCGCTATATGTGCCAGATATCCTTGAAATAGATACATCAAGATTAGGTAACTGGATCTCGTTTTGTGAAATTTTAATGGATCTTCCGGCGAATCTGAGAAGATAAAGATCTTCTGAGCGTTCATTCTTTAATTTATTCATTTCCAGTTCAGACCTGATGCCCAAATTTTCCTGAAGTTCATGATAAAGGGTGGTCTTTATTACTTCATAACCATGTTTACCTGCAAAATCTGTCAGTTCGTTGCGATCCATGAATGTTTTGTATGGTTCACCTATCTGTTTTAATACTTTATCAGTATTTTGCGCACTTTTACTTTCGGGATTTGGGGTGCGATACATGGTAAGAAGGAACTTACTGCCTTCCACGGAAATATTGCTTATTCCAGAAACTGTCTTGCTGATATCCTTTTCAGGAAAATAATACAGAACCCCTTCGGCCTCAGTTATAGAAAGTTTACTCTTATCAAATCCATGCTGCACAAGGATACTGGAAAGGTCGGCATTCTCATCAGTAAGATTTAGCGGGATAAATTTAATACTTGGAGAAGTATTGCCGAACTTATTAGAAAAACCCTTGCTGTTAATTATGTTCTGGCTTGATCGGAGCGTGGCGGGATGATCGATAGAAAATATTTTTACATCGGGATATTGCTTTGCAAGCCTCAGATCGAAATTATCATACCCACGGGCAATTATTACCACCTACTTTGCGCCATCTTTTTCTATCGAGTTTATTATTTCCGACTCGAATGCGGCTTTGCGCATCACATAATGATCTATCATGCCATAATTATTTTTATTTACCAGGCGGTCATACAGGCTATCAGGCAGGAAACTTGCGGCGAACATGCCAAGCTTTCCTATCTCGAAGCTGGTAAGGTTAGAAGGATCACGATATAATTTTTTGCTTATATATTCAGCCATATCAGCTGCTACAGGATCAATATAGCTACGCATCACGGAGTGTTTACTGCGCAAATAAATGCCATGTGCAACGCCTGCGGCCGATATGCTGGGTAGGTTATTTTTCATTATATTGTTTTTTGTTGGATGTTATTTTGAATGTTTCTGCCTATTTCAGCTGTATTTATTCTGATATTATCGCCAATGCAAAATACAAAATCTTCGGGCCTTTCTTTATTACGTAAATTCTCATGCTCTATTGAAAAGAACTCAAATTTAAAATCAGTAGCATTTATAATATCATCCATTTCAGGTTTCTGTCTTTTTTGTACGTTATTATTTAAAAAATTTTCGAGTAGATATTTTGTATCTACTTTAGCCCTTATTGAATCGCTGAAATTTAATAAATAAGCACTACTTCCTGAAACAGGGGCTGAATCTACATTTATAATGATCTCATGTGTCCCCTTCAAAATATCCTCATCTATATTCATGCTGATCATATATGGAGCTTTCAGACCTTCTGTTCGAGCAGCCTCTGCAGTAACAGCCTGGCCAAGCTGCCCAGGTGAGAATATTCGTTTTTTATCTATACCAAGGAATTGCTTGATATTTACGCCTATATTTTTTAGCGATCTTATAACATATGAGGTGCAATTTATATTTTTATTATCAATACTTGTAGCAAGATATTTATAGTTTGGCTTTTTTGTATGACACGATAACGCATCTATCAGGCAATCAACCTTTAAGTGCAGCGCGCAATCTTCATTAGGAAGCTTTATCCCAACGGCATGGTTGGTCTTGCCTATCGTTCCCGGAGCATGTGACCAGCCACCGATAATTTCTGCTTTCAATGGCACTACGAGTGTTTCGGCCATATTCTGTGTATACCATTTTTGCGGATGAAAGCCTACTTCCATGGCATTATATTTGCCGTTCTCATGCGTCATAATGATCATGTCCGTATGACCAAAAGAGATAGTATTGGTATAGCTGCTATCAACAAATACATATGGCGGGTTTTTACTCGGTGCATCTTCGGTCTTAAATAGCTTTCTTCCCCTGATCTCCGTATCACGCGGATAGTAGGTTTTATAATTACCGGCATCATCGGAGATCACTGACATATAAGCTTGCTCAACGCCAAATTTGAATAATTTTACCGGATTTGAATTATCATTAAGCACAATAGAATTGCCGGAGTCATACTTTAAAAAGCCTGAATCAATGAGATTTTTTATCTCAGGATAAAGTGCCATAACAGGCCAATTGTTTCTGTTTACTATTTCGTCCAGGAATCCCCCCTTGAAAGAATTTAGGATATTATAACCATTTTTCATGCATTATCAAGCTAAATACCTGATAATATAGAAGATTTTTATTACTTCTTCGCCGTCACATAAAGTTCCATTTTATGGCCTACTAGCTGGAAGCCGTGTTTTTCGGCGATTCTCTCTTGTAGTTCTTCGAGTTCTTTGTCGTAGAATTCGATTATTTCGTGGGTTTTCACATTTATTATGTGGTCGTGGTGAGTTTCGGAGGCTTCTTCGTAGCGGGCGCGGCCGTCGCCGAAATCGTGTTTTTCTACTATGCCATTTTCCTCGAACAGGCGGATGGTGCGGTATACGGTGGCGATGCCGATTGTCTTATCTATCTTACTGGCGCGTTTGTATACTTCTTCAACGTCGGGGTGGTCGGTGGCGCTGGCGATTATTTTTGCGATAGCACGGCGCTGCTCGGTCATTTTCAGACCTTTGTCGATGCATTTCTTTTCCATGCTGTTTAGTGGCATTTTTTTCAGTGATTAGAGTTTTATGCGAAGAGTCTAGCAAGATAGAAACAAACTCTCAACATTAAAATACACCACTACTTCCCAGCCTTCGCTGGGAAGTAGAAGAAAGTTAATTAGAAAAAGAATTAGAAATTTCGACCAGACGCTTAAGAGATTCTATAGCTTTGCCGTGATCTATCGATTCGCCAGCCATTTGAACGCCTTCATGCAGGTTAGTGGCAAGGCCAGCAACTTTAAGGGCTGCGGCGGCATTGGCAAGAACTGCATTACGGTATTCGTTCTGGCTGCCAGTTAGAATTTCCTTCAGGGCGCGGGCATTCTCTCTGGCATCACCACCGATGAGTTTTTCTATATTGGCGCGTTCGATGCCGAGGTCTTCAGGGGTTATTTCATATTCGTGTATCTTGTTATTGGAAAGTTCGGCGATATATGTTTTATCGCATATGGATATCTCATCCAGGCCATCGGCGCCGTGAACAACCATTGCGGAGGTCGCGCCAAGGTTTTTAAGTACATTGCAGATAGGCAGGACAAGCTCTTTCGCATAAACGCCTATCACCTGTTTTTCGACAAGAGCTGGGTTGAGCAGGGGGCCTAGTA
>CAYRJW010000039.1:7540-14103 GCA_964424715.1 uncultured Rickettsiales bacterium
AAGTTAAATATTGTGCGCGTGCCAAGCTCGGTACGGATAGGGGCAACTATCTTCATCGACTTATGATAATTTGGGGCGAACAGGAATACGATGCCGGATTTCTCCAGAGTTTCAGCGGCCTGTTCCGGGGTTATATCCATATTGACACCAAGCTCACCGATAACATCTGCCGAACCGGAAGTAGAGGTTATTGCGCGGTTGCCATGCTTTGCGACGGGGATACCGCAACCAGCTACCACGAATGCAACGGCGCTGGAGATATTATATGTGCCTTTGGAATCACCGCCGGTGCCGCAGACATCTATGGCGTTCTTACGAATGTTATCGGGAACATTAAGCTTTACCATTTTACTGCGCATCAGTTTTACTGCGCCGGTTATCTCATCAACCGTTTCACCTTTTGTTTTTAGGCCGAGCAGACTTGCCGCTATCTGCGCGGGAGTGGCGCCGCCATTCATTATTATCTGAAACATCCGCCCGGATTCAGCTTCGGTCAGGTTTTCTTTCAAGGAAACTTTATCTATGAGTTTTTGAATTTCGTTTATCATTGTGGAACAGGTTTTTCACTATCTTACATAAAACTTTTACTTCGGCAATATAACCGTTGATCTGAGGCCGCCAAGTTTGCTTTTTCCGAGTACTATGTCGCCGCCGTGTTTATTTATTATGTCGCGGCTGATGGAGAGGCCGAGGCCGACGCCGCCGGTCTCGGAGTTACGGGACTGGTCTATGCGGTAGAAGGGCTGGAAGACCTCTTCATATTTATTTTCGGGGATACCGGGGCCGTCATCTTCAAAGATTATATAGGCGTTGGTCTCATCTATGCTGGCGGATATTTCGACGGTCTTTGCGTATTTCAGGGAGTTATCAATAATATTGGCAAGGCTACGCAGGAAATATTCCGGGCGGACATTTATGAAGATATTCTCCGGCACATTCAGCAATATTTTATTCGGGAAGTTGCGATATCTTTTTGTGAGGCTGGCGACAAGCTCTTTCAGGTTCAGGTGCTGGATAGGCTCGATGAACTGGTCAGCTGATTCAAGGCGGGCGAAGCTTAGATAGCCATCTATCATTTTGTTCATCTCGTTGGCCTCGCTTTCTATCTGCTCGCGGAAGTTGTTATCGGAAAGCATGGAGGTTATGAGTTTCATGCGGGTAAGGGGGGTTTTAAGATCGTGCGATACACCGGCGAGCATTTGCGTTCTGGTGGTTATCAGGCGTTTTATGCGCTCCTTCATTTCGATGAAGGCGATACCGGCACGGCGTATCTCGCGGGCACCGGATGGTTTGAAATCCAGCAGGTCATCACCTTTACCGAAGCTTTCAGCGGCTTTGGTGAGGTTTAAAATGCTGCGTATCTGGATGCGCAGGAACGAAATGGCGATGAACATGAATAATAACGCCGAGCCGACCACCCATAGAATGAATATATAGGTTGAAGGGTTAGCGATGCGCTTATTGCTGAAGCCGATGTTAACTATATCATTCCCAACCTGTATGGAAAAGCGAAGCTGGTCCTGCATTCCCTTGAAAATGCCGACCTGGCTGTCGGTCTTGGTTCTGAGGTTGGTAAGAAGTTCGGGATATTTATCGTTGATATTATTATACATGTTCAGTTTCGTGTTATTTTCTACCGAGACATCAAGATACATATATTCCTTTATCACCATAAGATACGGCCCGCGCTGGTCTTCGGGCAGGTTATTCAGTGAGTTTATGATGGAGGCGACCTCGCCAGTGAGCGATGCCACCATATTACGGGAAAGACTGTCCCAGTGCCGCTCATAGAAGATATAGGTGGTGATTATCTGGATAGCGATGACCGGGATTATGGTTATCAGCAGGAACCGGAAATACAGGGATTTTGGACCTTTTACGCGCATTTTTGAGCCAGTTAGCCAGTTTACAGGTTGACAAGTCTTCAAGTTAATATAGTATTATCATATGTATATCAAATTAAATACTGCTGTATCCCTAAATCTTCTGCTCCTGCGCTAGCAGCGCATATCCTATTGTCCATTTCACATTTTTTATTTTATTTATTTACATTTCCGCTAATAGTGGAAGACTAACCACCAGGTAAAAACCATGACCGATAAAATTTACATATTCGATACAACATTACGCGATGGCGAACAATCGCCGGGCTGCACCATGAATGTTGAAGAAAAGATAATGATCGCCGAAGTGCTGGATGATATGAATGTTGATATCATCGAGGCAGGCTTTGCAATATCTTCCAACGGTGATTTTCAGGCCGTTAATGAAATTGCCAAACGCACCAAGAATGCGAGTGTATGCTCACTGGCGCGTGCTATCCGCAAGGATATTGACAGGGCAGGTGAGGCAGTGAAACCGGCAAAAAGACCGCGGATACATACTTTTATGTCTACCTCGGATATACATTTGCAATACCAGTTCCGCAAAACGCGGGATGAGGCCATTGAGATAATTGCCGATACGGTGAAGCACGCGCGAAATCTGTGTGATGATGTTGAATGGAGCGCAATGGATGCCACCCGCACCGATCTGGATTTTTTATGTAAGGCGGTTGAGGTTGCTATTCAGAACGGCGCAACGACCATAAACTTGCCGGATACTGTGGGTTATTCGATACCTTCGGAAATTTATCATATCTTTTCCACCGTTAAGAATAAGGTTCCGAATATTGATAAGGCGATATTATCCTTCCACGGCCAGAATGATCTGGGCCTTGCTGTTGCAAACGCAATTTCCGCGGTTCAGGCGGGTTGCAGGCAGGTGGAATGTACCATAAACGGAATAGGGGAGCGGGCAGGGAATACATCGCTTGAAGAAATTGTGATGGCGTTAAAGGTGCGTAAGGACCTGTTAAATTATAAGTGCGATGTGAAGTCGGAATATATAATGCGCGCATCGAAAATGATCGTTAACGTTACCGGCCTACATGTTCAGGCGAACAAGGCCATAGTTGGAGCTAATGCGTTCGCACATGAAAGCGGCATCCATCAGGATGGCGTTTTAAAACACGCGGAAACTTATGAGATAATGCGCCCGGAATCTGTCGGGTTAACGAAGAACAAGCTGGTAATGGGCAAACATTCGGGCCGCGCGGCGTTCCGTGATAAATTAAAAGACCTGAACCTGCATATTGAAGATAGCGAGATAGATAAGATATTCGCCCAGTTCAAAGAACTTGCCGATAAGAAAAAAGAAGTTTTTGATGATGATATAATCGCGCTGGTCGATGATACCGCCAAGGAAACTGTAACAAGCCGCATCCAGTTCAAATCAATGGATGTTCATTGCGGCACGATAAGCCAGCAGAAAGCAAAACTTGTACTTATAATAGATGGCAAGGACCAAACCGCCGAAGCAACCGGGCAGGGGCCGATAGATGCTATTTTCAAAGCGATAAAGGAAATAACAAAAAGCGATGCACACCTGATGCTTTATGATGTGACCGCCGTGACCGAAGGGATAGATTCACAGGCCGAGGTTTCCGTGCGTTTACGCGGGAAGAACGGCGTTGTTATAACTGGCACTGATGCGGATATTGATACTACCGTGGCTTCAGCGAAAGCATATATCAACGCGCTGAACAAGCTGATGAATTATGAGGAGCGGATAAGTCTGGTTAGCTAATAATGCTAATTCACACCCTTCTTCAGAGAGTTCTTGTGGAAATCACCAAGTATATTTATCACCTGCCTCATAGGAACATCAGAAATAGGAGCTTCTTTTGATTTGCTCGCTTTATTCTGTATGGAACTCACATAAACCGAGTCTGATATTTCGTTTATTAGCCCTCTAAAACCATCGATGTTCTTTGAGCTTATCTCAAATTTATAGAACCACTTATCCAATGGTTGATCGGTATCTGGAGAGGTATAGCCAAGTTCTTTTTTTGTTTGCAGAAAGTTGTATATCTTATCAGCAAGATGTTCCTGTTTTGTCCAATCTTCTTTCGTATCAGCAGATGGAGGAATGGTGAGGGAAGGTGTTTCTTTATAAAATTCTATTATAAGTTTATGGGGTTTATTTCCAGCCTTATGGTCATATGTTAGCTGGATCAATACACCACTCTCTTTTGGCTGGCCCAACCCATCAGTCTTTTTATAGTTTGACGGTTTTTCTGCAGAAGATGGGCTTACATTATTTAAAAAATCTGTAAACACCCCGTTTTCTATCGCTTTAGTCACTATTTCGCTGATCTCACGCAATGACTGCTCTTTGCTCTTATCATCACGATATTGCTTCGCACCAATTATGATGGCTGAGTCTAAAGGTCTCTCAGTTAAAGTTATTCCACATTGTAATGCACGCTTATTTACAAGTTCAGTGATATTATTTTTTGCCTCATCGGGCGCATTTAATTTAAATATCTCATAGGGTATCTCGGTGTTCATGACATCTTTGAACTCCTTGATAAAAGGACGACCGCTGAGATTACAAAGAACATAAAGGATCTCCGCCAGATGTGCCTCTGCAAGAGCTGCGCGGGCTGTGTCGGAAAAAGTTTCCTTATCAATATATTTACGCTGAAAATCAGGCGTTAATGTAGAATCACCCTTTAATCTGTCAGAGAAATCTTTGATATTTACTATATCTCTATAATGCCTGTCTTCCATATCATTATAGCTATGACCGCTGAAAATTATTTCCGTTTTCTTCCTGGCTACCAGCTCAGTTAGGAAGTTTTTGGTAGCATCGTTAATTATTCCTTCCTTGTAAAGCGCAGTAGGAATGTATTCTACGGGTATAGCACGATCATTACCGCCATAATTACTATGAAACTCAGAAGTTATTTTCATACTAACCAGTGGCAAGCGCTTATGACCTATAGTAAGCGCAAGAAGCTCAACTGAATCATGCAATGTTTTATTGAATATTTCCATGCTGTTCACCGGAAGTACCAATTTACCAGGAACATTATCAGCAAAAGCCGCAGCAGCTTTAAGATCAGTAGTCATAGATGGATTCCCCAAAATATTGTTAATTGGAAGCACTATACACTAATAACCGCCCTATTTCTATAATTAACTTATTACTTTCCATAATATATATTATGCGGTAGTTAGTGGTGCGGAGGTGGATGGCGGGAGTGGGATAAAATTGGTTTTTCAGGAGGTTATAGCCAATAAGTGTAGTATTACTTACTTTTTATAACTTCCCAGCGAAAGCTGGGATCCATTATTCCGCATACTCCGGAACAATACTTGTGGCACTATGGTTCCCAGCTTTCGCTGGGAAGTAGAAAGTTCTATTTTATCTCCGTATACCCTTCGATCGATAACCCGTAACCTTCCAGTGCTATCACTGATTTGCCGGAGTTGGTGAGCAGGTTCATTTTGCGGATGCCGAGATCTAGGAGTATCTGGGCGCCGATGCCGTAATCGCGGAGGTTGGTGGATGGCAGGGATATTTTAAGCCCCTTGCCTGCCGTTTCGGATAATTGTTCCACGGTGCGGCTCAGGCTTTGCTTATCGGGAGAGCGCAGGAGTACAACAGCACCTTTGCCGGCTTTATCAATTATTTGCATTGAGCGGCGGAGGCTGTTGGATTTAGGGCTTTGTTTGGCGGAGAATACATCGGACAGGATATCTAGTTGGTGCATTCTGACAAGGGTAGGTTCAGAGGATGCTAGCCCCTCACCTTTCACCAGCGCTATATGTTCGGCATATTCAAGTTTGCTGCGGTATACGATCAGTTTGAAATCACCGGCATAATCAGTTTTTAAAGTGGTTTCGGCGATACGTTCTATAAGTTTTTCGTTCTTGCGGCGATATTCGATGAGATCAGCGATAGTGGCTATTTTAAGATCGTGCTGTTTTGCGAATTTCATTAATTCGGGCAGGCGGGCCATGGTGCCATCGTCGCTCATTATCTCACAGATAACGCCGGATGGGTTGAGGCCGGCGAGCCTTGCTATATCTGCCGAGGCTTCGGTGTGGCCGGCGCGGACGAGTACGCCGCCATCGCGGGAGACCAGCGGGAATATGTGGCCGGGAGTAACAATATCATATTTTGTTTTGGCCGGGTTTATTGCGGTTTTTATGGTATGGGCGCGGTCAGCGGCGGAAATTCCGGTGGTGACCCCTTCCCTTGCCTCAATGGAAACCGTGAAGGCCGTTTGGTGGCGGGTGCCGTTATGTTGGGCCATCAGCGGCAGGCCGAGTTCTTCCACCCGCTCCTTTTCCATCGCAAGGCATATGAGGCCGCGGCCGTGTTTGGCCATGAAATTTATTATTTCCGGAGTCGCCTTTTCCGCCGGGATGACCAGATCACCTTCATTCTCACGGTTTTCGTCATCTACCAGAATGAACATCTTTCCGGCTTTCGCATCAGCGATTATATCTTCTATCTTTGCTAGTTCTGTTGTCATGCGGGGTAATATAGAGAAAGTTTACAAGTTGACAAGTTCGCAGGCTTATATAAAGTTATTTATATATATCAATGGGGGAATCCATGACAGAAAATATGGCAGAAAAGGGGAAGAAACTTATATACATCATAGGGTATTCATCAAAAATCCGCGAAGACTTTGCAAAGGTTTTTAACGAAGATGAGTTTGAAGTAAA
>CAYRJW010000040.1:0-14090 GCA_964424715.1 uncultured Rickettsiales bacterium
TTTCCCTGCGCCGGAGACACAGCCTAAGCCCTTACCGGCCAGGAATTTCCCTACATTATAACCTTCATCCAGATATTCTTCCTTCCTGATAGAGGCCGAGCAGAACACGCAAACGGTGCGCTCTGGCATCTTGATCGTGGCATTATGTATTATCGGTTTATCATCTAATATATCAGGTTCCTGAGCGCGTGGTTTGGTTGGCCTGTTGACATCGATATTTGCCTGTTTCTCGTTCAGTATCTTTATCAGTTCTTCGGGGTGGTTCACCACGCTTATATGCTGGTCATATTTTTCCTTTACCGTACCTAGTAGGTGCAGGTGATCCATGAGTTCAAGGAATTTATCCCATGAACCATCGTTGTTCAGTATCACCGTAGGCTTGCCTTCAAGCTCCATATCCTCGGTCTGGCGGCCCACAAAAACGGAGGTAAGATTAAAATAATCTTCCATGGTCGGGTTCGGTGTGAACACAAAAGCATCCGATTCCACGATCTTTTTCTGGATATTCTCCAGATGCGTGGTCTGGTCACCATTGCCGTTATAAATATCCCAGCCGCTTGAGAAAAGGTGATAGAGCAGCTCTGCGCGATCTTTCCTTCTCGGGTCATTCTTACCTTCTACTCTTCCTGAAAGTCTTACTATTGGCATAAAATCTGATCTTTTTGTTTAAATTGAAAGTCTATCCTTTATTTTTTCTCAGTACGAATATCACCGCGATGAATCCTGAAAATACCAGCATGAAAGGTATCAGCCACAGCAGAATTGTCTTCTCGTTGAAAGGTGGTTTGAACATTATCTGTTCGCCGTAATTGGCTTTTAATACATCATATATCTGTTCATCATTCTGGCCTTCGGATATCTTCTGGCGGATAAGCTCGCGGGCCGATCTCGCGAAGTCCGAATCAGAATCAAGCACCGATTGCCCCTTGCATACCTCACACTTAAGCGATTTGAATATCTCCTTGGCGTGCTGCTCCTTATAAACATCTTTCAACGGTTGCTCGATAGCATAAAGCACCGAACTGAACCCGAACAAAGCTATCAGGAATGTTAGTATATATCTCATTAACTTCTCCCTTTAGTTAGTCAGTAGTTAGTAGAAGGTGGAAAGAGTTTTTCTAACTACCTTCTACCCTCTACCTTCCACCAACTACTTCTTTTATTTGTTTAATATCATCTTCCGTAACCGTTCTTGCTATATGCAGTAATATCTTGCCATTCTTATCTATCAGGAAAGTTTCAGGTATCCCCGTCACCCCCATCATTATTCCGAACTTGCCCTGGTTATCCGCCCCAACCATCTGGTATGGATTGCCATTCCTGTTCAGCCATTCCAGCGCATCCGCATCTTTATCGCGCCATGCTACGCCAATAATTTTAAGGCCCTTTATGCCTTTCAGCTCCTTTATAAACCTATGCTCATACAAACAAGCCGTACACCATGAGGCAAAAAGATTTATTACCGTATAGCCACCTTCAAAACTTGCCGTGGTAATTTTTCCTTTCTTCGGGAAAATAACTTCCATCGGGTAGTCGGCCACTTTCTTGCCCACCATCTGCGAGCCGTCCAGAAAGCCGTTTGCAGCGTCTTTCCCGTTCTGGTTCACTTTCACAAAAAGCGTCGCCGAGACGCTCAAGATAAGCAAAAACGGGGCGTACTGTAGGAATTTCTTCATAAAATGGCTCATTTACCTATTTTTTCTTGGGGAGCATGGCAATAAACCCACCAATTGCCATCATGACAACCGAGAACCATACGAAAAATATGAACGGCTTGATATAAATCCTGGTCGGGAAAATGTAACTTCCCTTTTTATTCTTATCCTCTTCCGACTGCCCCATCACCACATATATATCTTTAAGCGCACTATATTTGATAGCGGTCTCATGCGTTTTTGTCAGTTCCGGGAAATATATCCTGTTCTCCGGCTTAAGTTCCGCTATCTCATTTTTATTTTTACTCAACCGGAACAGCACCTGCTGCGCTACATAATTTTTACCCCTAACTATTTCCGAATCCTCGATCTTTATCTCATATCCATTTAGTTCTGCCGTCTCACCCTTGGTCAGATTCACCTGACTATCCGTTTCAAAAGCCGCCAGCAGCGCTATCGCCAGCGCCAGAAACCCGAACGCCGAGTGGCATATTATCATCGAGGCAAAACCTTTGCTCACCTTATCTTTCTTTATCAGCTTGCGTATCAGCACCTCCGGCGCTGAGATCGAAAGCCACGAGCATGCGAATATCGCAAAGGCTAAAAATAATGTTACCTGCTCAAAGTTCATTTTCAGATACACCGCAATAACAACTGAAATTATAAAACTTAGAAAAGATTTTTTTATAACAACCGAAGCCTTCTCCCGTTGCCATTTCAATATCGGTGCGAATACCATTATGATTATAAGTGCCAGCGCCAGCGGGATGAATATGGCGTTGAAATAAGGTTCACCCACGGAAATCCGCTGCTTAAAGAATATCTCCAGCACCATTGGGTAAAAAATCCCAAGCATTATACTTACCGCCATTGCGGCCAGCAATATTATCTGGAAAATTATGAATATCTCCCGCGATACGAAGAACATCTGCCCTTCCGGCGCGAATTTCATCTCAACCGCCCTTTTTCCGAATAATATCGCGGCATATGATGATATGATGAATATCATCGCCAGCATGAATATTCCCCTTGTCGGGTCGGATGCAAATGTATGCACCGAAGAAAGCACCCCCGACCTTACCAGGAAGAACCCGATAAGCCCCGAAAGGAATGTGATTATACAAAGCAGTACCGAAACCAGCGCGAACCGGTTGAACTTTTTTGTGCAATATATCGAATGTATCAGCGCGCAGGAGAAAAGCCACGGCAGCAGCGATATATTCTCCACCGGGTCCCAGAACCAGAATCCGCCCCAGCCCAGTTCACGATACGCCCACCACGCGCCCATAGCCACGCCGAGTGAAAGCATTATCCACGGGAATAGTATCCATTGCCGCACATACTCGGCCCAGTTTTTATCGGTAATTTTATTTTTCAGCACCACCATCGCCACTGAAAAAGCTATCGAAAATCCCGCATAACCTAAATATAAAAGCGGTGGATGCAGTGCCAGCCCTATATCCTGCAACAGCGGATTCAGCCCCATTCCGTTTTCCATCCCAGTATATGGGGCCGGGTCGAATGGGTTAGAGGTGAAATAAGTGTAGGCAAGAATTAAAAATAATATCACCGACTGGTAACCCAGAACTTCATTCTTAAAACTGAATTTAGATATTTTTGCGTAAGCAAATCCATAACCCGAAAGTATCAATGTGAACAGCAGCATCGAGCCTTCGTGGTTGCCCCACACTCCGGTTATCTTATATATCAGGGGTTTTAGCGTATGCGAATTCTCGAACACCACATTATAATTAAAATCCGATACCACGAACCTGTTCACCAGAAATAAAAAAGAGATAAGAACAGTAAGGAATAGAAACCCTGCAAGCGTTCTGTGGGTCAAATTAATTTTATTCCCCCCCACACAAAACTTCACCGCCTGCAACAACGCAACAGCCAGCGGCAGCGCAAATATTATAAGTCCGGTATTTATCATAGCCGGAATGTAGTCTATCGGCGGCGTTCTGTAACCTGTAACCTGTGAGCTGTAACCCTACTTAAAGAAAAAACCCACCCAATGAAGCAGAAAAGCTACTATCTCCCTACTCAGCCCTCTTCCCTCAAGGGAGAGGGGGCTTGGTTTTTACTCCAAAAACTTTTTCAGAAAATCCGGCAGGTTCTTTCCGGCCATGTCGTAAGCTTTTGCCAGATCGCGGTTGTTGAACTGTATCCCGGCAATAGGGCTTCTGTCGGCCATGATAGCCATTTTGAAAGTATCGGCGATTATCGTTCCGGTGGTTCCCGGCGCTATAGAATAGGTCTTCTCGAATATCCCCGGTACACGGCTTTTTGCGCCCTCTATCGCGTAGAACAACCCTTCCCGCTCCTTCTGGAAATCTTTTCTGCCGGCTTCGGTCTCAAAAACCTTATGCGAGCGGTGGCGCTCATAGTTACTATCGTAAATTACCAAACCACCGCGTTTCAGGAACTGGTCCTCACCCCACGGGGCACGCAGTACGAAGTTGAACGGCACATATCCGGCATATACCGGCTTGCCGATATATTTATATCTTTTTAGGTCATTAACGAACGACCCATCAAATTCCGCACTTTCGAAATTATCCGCGAGAAGATCACCTATAAGTTTTATCTGCGCCTCGCTGCCAAGCGTTATCATCTCATCACTCACCTGATAAAGATAATAGAAATTTTCCTTGGTGATGACGCTTTTTTCGCAGTTCAGGAGTTTATCCAGCATGCCTTTAAAATCACTGGCGCCGATATCGTAGACCAGCCAGTCTCCGGTCTTTGCGTAATTGATGGTCTCAACCTGCTTGCCGTGCCGTGTTACTACTTTTACCGTGCCTTTCTTCACCTGCGCGGCGACAACATCGGTGACCTTACGCACCAGTGTCATATTGGAAATATCAATATCATCAGGATTTATCCTGACATATTTTGCACCATCATGTTTAACTATTTCTGTGCGTGGATTTTCCATGATATAAAGGGAGGTTCTTAGCCTTCAAGATTCAGCCTTTCTTCCATCTCGTGCTGTTCCTGCGCGGCGATGGTCATGGTAGCGATAGGCCTTGCTTCAAGGCGCGGGATGCCGATAGGATCGCCGGTAACTTCGCAATAGCCATATTCGCCGGCCTCAATTCTGTTCAGTGCAGAATCGATCTTAGCGATAAGCTTTCTGTATCTGTCGCGGGTTCTCAGTTCCAGCCCGGTCTGCTCAACAATGGTTGCCTGATCTGAAGGATCCGGCTCGTTCCATGATTCGGTCTTTAAATGTTCCAGCGTTTCCGTGGACTCACTCAGCAATTCTTTTTTCCAGTCATTCAGCTTGCGTCTGAAATATTCCAGCTGGAGATTATTCATGTATTCTTCCTTGAGACCTGGTTTATAGTTGGTAGGAAGTTCTATTTTCTTAGCCAGTGGCTGCGATTTCTTATTAGGTTTTGCGTTCATATATGTAATATTGTCTTTTCTTGTGAGTGGTTTTTTAACCTCAGGCTTTTTAGCCGGAGAAGGCTTTATAGACTTTGTTACTTTTGAAGCAACTGCTTTTTTGGCCGGCGCAGATTTTTTCTGAGCAACTTTTTTAGCGGCTGGTTTTTTTACCGCAGCTTTTTTAGCGACAGGTTTCTTTACAACTTTTTTCGGTGCTGGTTTTTTCGCAGGTTTTTTTCCTGTGATTTTTTTTATTATTTTCTTCACCGCTTTTTTAACCGCCGACTTTTTAGTTTTTTTCGCCATGGTTGAACCTCCGATTAGAAATTATCAGCTACTGAAAAGTTTCGTCTGTTCAGAGAGTTTTTTGAACTTCTCCAGCTCAACAGCCGCCCTTACCTCAATATCCTCAATTATCTGTTTTAGCTTATAATCAGAGCTATTTAAAGGAATATTATTTAATCTTTCTTTTAGGCTCAAAAGTGAGCTATATGATATTTTTCCGTTCAATATCTGATACTTAATAGAGTTAAGCTCGGTCAGAACATCTTTGCCCCAGTCGATATTCTGCTTTTTTACGAATTCCTCATTGTTGATATTGCTTAGAAAGCCCAGCGAATCCATAGAGAGTACCGGCCCTATATTTACCGCTGCCGGAGCCTGTTCCACATCACTATTTTCGGAGGCCGCGCCCATGATATCGGAGAACGCACTGGCCTGCGAAGATTTCCCCACATTTTTCTTCTTGCCCGTTTCCCTTACCTTAGCGCCGGAATTTATATTGGTTATTATCATCTAAAACTTAATTATAATTATAAATCCCCTCGCCCTTTTCTTAAAGGGAGAGGGTTAGGGTGAGGGATATTAGAGATTTAAACTCACAACAACCCTCACCCCTTACCCTCTCCCTGAAAGCTCAGGGAGAGGGAGATCATTAATATATTCCATTATACAATATAGTGCGTTATTAGGAAAATAAAAATATTTAATAAAATTTTTACTGCTAAACATGAACAATATATCAATTATCCTCATAAAACCACAAATGGGCGAGAATATCGGCGCCACCGCCCGTGCAATGAAGAATTTTGGCCTGCGTGACCTTCGCATCGTCTCCCCGCGCGATGGCTGGCCCAACGAAAAAGCTCACGAAATGTCCGCCCACGCCAGCGATATAATAGAATCCGCCCGGATATTCAATTCCATCGAAGAAGCCACCGCCGACCTCAACATATTATTCGCCACTGCCTCTAAACCGCGCGATATGGTGAAAGAGGTCATAACCCCATCTCAAGCCTCCGCACTGATACCTTCTACCGCTAAAGCCGGTTTCATCTTCGGCAAAGAATCCAGCGGCCTTGATAATTACGATATATCCCATTGCAATTATTTAATATCCATCCCCGTCTCCCCGGAATACGACTCCCTGAACCTAGCACAGGCCGTATGTGTGATAGGCTATGAATTATTCAAAGGAACTGATGAAAAGAAAAATATGGATATCTCGCCTCCCCTTTCCGAAAGAAAGGACATCAACGAATTAATAAATTTCCTCGACCGCGAACTCACCACAAAGAACTTCTTCCAGACCCCCTCCAAAAAACCCGGAATGCTTATAAACATCCGCAACATCTTCACCCGCCACTTCTACACAGAACAGGAGGTGAGAACATTACGCGGGATATTTAATGCACTACGGAAGTGATGTCTTTAACCCTTCCCTCTCCCCTCAAGGGAGAGGGAGAAGTAATTACTCTTCTCCGTCCACAAACTTACTCACCCCATGTTCCGTCTTGTTCCAGTAATGTGGTTTTATCATTAGTTCATAAACCGCCTCATAGCTGGCGATGCAGTGCAGCAGCCAGTAGAACGGGAATAGTACTATGCCTGCCATAACATCCATCCATTTATTGGCGGAGGCCACATAAACAGCGATAAGCAGATTCACCACTATGGCGAGTTTCAGGTTGAAATATGATATCCACAGCAGCGCTCCTGGCAATTCTACATTCAGCGCCATCGAAATAAGCGATGCGGTCACCACAATAGGAACGGTAAAATAAACCAGTCCCGGTGCGCCGACAAAGAAGAACAGGCCCAGCGATTTCCCGAAGCCGAGCGTTTTATATAACCTGACCGGCGAACGAGTATGAACAATAAAGGTCTGGAAATAACCTTTTATCCAGCGCGATCTCTGTTTCAGCCAGCCTTTTATATTGATAGGCGCTTCCTCAAGCGTAACAGAATCCACAATGGCTGTTTTCAGTCCGGCCAGTGAAAGCCTGACACCAAGATCAGCATCTTCGGTTACATTATACGGGTCCCATGCGTAAAGGCTGCGCAGCATCTTTATCCGAAAATGGTTGCTGGTGCCGCCGAGCGGGATAGGAACATTTAATTTCTGCAGCCCATATAAGATAAAATCGAACCAGCTTGAATATTCCAGTGAGAATAACTGGGTCAGCGCATTTTCGTTGCGGTTATAATAATTCAGCCGCGCCTGCACGCAGGATATATTCTCATCCTCCGAATAGAATTTCGTCAGAACTTTCCGCAGTTGCATCGGTTCCGGATGATCTTCGGCATCGTAAATGGTAACAAACTCCCCTTTACAGAAATGCAGCGCGTAGTTGCAGGCTTTGGGTTTCGTCTTCGGGTATTTCTCCGGCACCTTTATTATCTGGTGGTTATGCGAAGGCTTCAGCTTCTTTATTATATCAATGGTCGCCGAATCATTTACCTCAACTATCAGTTTTATATCCAGCTTATCTTTTGGATAATCAAGATCACGCAAAGAGCCAAGAAGTCTGGCGATGGTGTTTTCCTTCTCGTTATAAAGCGGTATCAATATCGAATATACCGGCAATTCCTTGTCATCCATCTTGAAGCGAAGTTCCTTGTTCAGCTCCTTTTTATACCTTACCCCGGTCAGGAAGAAAAATATTTTCGAGATCATCGAAAGAAGAAAGAATATATTCATTATATAAAGGAACGGTATCAGGAAGCTTTTATAAGTAAGTGCATACAGGGCCGCTCCCAGAGCCGTTACTATCAGGCCCTTCATGTAGATACTTTTGAATATATATTTGCTCGATGAATCCGGCATATGGTCGAACAGCTTTTCCGAGGCCTCATCTGAATATTCATTATTGAACCGTTTCTGCAAACACCACAGCAGATCGAAAGGTGAGGTTATGAATATTTTGTAACTGTTGAATTTTTCATCGAGATATTTGAGCAATTCATCGTTCGGGTCAGTTGTGGCAATGTAGACGACCTTGTTCACCGCATCGAACGGCACGAACTGCATGTTCTTATAATCATCCTTCTCCTCGGCTATCATCACCGAGAGATTAACTTTATATTCTTCAAGATTAACAAAAGGCAGGTTCTTGAACTTTGCCAGTTCCTTGTAGAAGCGGTAAGATGATATCATCCCTTCCGCCTGCAATATCTGCCCTATCATAGAGCCGCTATTATCCTGTATCAGCAGCGCCCGCTCCAGAGCCTCCGGAGATACCAGCCCGCTTTCGGAAAGATGTTCGCCGATCTTTTTCATATCAAAAACATAGTTTTATACATTTATAACATCAACAAAATTCCCTCGCCCTGAGCTTCAGGGCGAGGTTCAGGGTGAGGGTTGTGATGAATTTATATCTCTTATAATCCCTCACCCCTCCCTCTCCCTTTTAGAAAGGGCGATGGCTTAGAAGGCTTAAAAATTATGCCAGATGGAAAACTTGATGGCATCCCCTACGCCGCCATTTCTTGCATAGAATTGTGATATATATCCAAACTCCAGATCGAACCCGCGATATCTGTACACGTCCGATATGCTTCCCTGCGCGGCGTCATAACCATAGCCGTTCAGGAATGAATAAGTGCCGCCGGAATATCCCGAAAGTGATTTCGTATAATTGAACCCTGCATTTATCGAATGTGCCACTGTAATGGGCAGGCTCACCAGTATATCGCTTTTGGAACTGCTGCCGCTCTCATCACTGAAACTTTCCGAGAACCGGCTCCTTATTCCGGTCTGGATGTTCACATAGCCGTAATTATCCTCTATCGAATAAGTATTTATCCCAAAGTCGGTATATATCCCCCAGAAACTTTCCTGCTTGCCGAAAAAAGGTGTGGTCTCCTCCTTATACACTCCCGGCACCTCTACCATCGGCGTCAGTGAAATGGCATAATGATATTCATCGCTTTTGAACAGCAGCCTTTTTATGAAGATATCCGCACTGGCCATTGCATCGTTATAGTCAAGCTCCTTTGAGCCAACATAATATTCCGATGCGATATGCTGAAATGATGGTGAGAATCCCACTGCCCAGCTATCACTTATGCTATATTCGTAATAAGGCTTATACTCAAACTTTACCAATGCCGGCTGAGCAGAAACGAACCCTTCCGAATCCACAAACCCGTTAAAAACATAGATATAAAAATTATTTATAAGTGTAGATACCCCCGGCTTCATAAGCCACGCCCCCGCCAGCGAATGCAGCGGAAACAATAGCCATACCAGAACTATAAAAATAAATCGGCGATGCATTTTACGGTTGTATCGGTTAGAATAACTAACCTACCAACTGTGCAAAAAAATAAAAGGGATTTTTGGTGGTTTATTTCTTCTACAATCCTACAAACCCCACACCGCCTTCGCTGGGAAGTTAAGTAGATTTGAGATTTTGTTAGGGGGGGATAGAATCTAATGAACCGTCTTAGAAAGCTTTTCCAGCGAAACGCCTACAAGCTTTTCAAAATCATTCTCATTGCCGCTTTCCTCTATTATCTGGGCAGCGACCGCGATGGTGATATTGGAAATATTCTTTTTCAGATCATTGATCGAAGTTTCCTCAAAAGATTGTATCTTCTGTAGGGCCAGCTTCTTACGGATCTCAACATCTTTTTCAAGCTTATTTTTTGTATTCTGCATCAGCAGTTCAGATTCTTTTTTAGCGAACGCGATAATTTCCTTCGCCTGTTTTTCAGAGTCATTCAGCTTGCCTTTAGCGGTATTCAGCAAGGTTTCAGCTTCGTGCTTTAATCTTTCAGCTTCAGAAAGGTCTTTCTTCACTTTTTCGATACGGCTATCCAGCATTGAAACAAGGCCGTTCTTTATAGGTTTAAAGGTAAGAGCTGCGAATATCAGTGTTGCCATTGCTACGAAGAATTTTGGATCTTCGAGAAGGGAAAGTAAGAAATGTTGATCAGTAAAGTTCATATATATAAAACTATCACGAATTGATTTTTGAAACAAGCTTTTCAGCTAAATTTTTATCCGGCTTGGAACCGGTAATTTTTGTAACTATTTCTTCGACATAGGTTGGCAGATTAGCTTTTAACTCAGAAAAAACCTTATTTTTAAGTGAGTTAATTTCCTGCTCGGCAGCGTTGGTCTGGATGTTCAGTTCTTTCTCGGTCTCGGTGATAACCTTATCATACAAAGAGTTAGCCTCTTTGGTCGCTGATGAGATCATTTCCATAGATTCCGATCTTGATACAGAAAGCAGCTTCTCAAATTCCGCGCTGAGCCTTAGAGCCGTATCCCTGGCAGTTTCAGCCGCGTTGATATCAGAAGATATCCTGTTCTCCCTGCCATCGACCACAGCTGAAAGCTTCGGCACAATAACGAAAGCAAAGAAAAAATATATCACCCCAAGACAGGCAAATAGCCAGAATATCTGGGCAGTAAATGTATTTATCTGTTCTAACTGGGGCATGTTTTTTCAAGTTGTCTAGTTTTCGAGTTTCCAAGTTGCCAGGTTCTAAAAGTTTTACTCGAAAACTAGAAAACCAGACAACTTGAAAACCAGAATTTATTTCTTAGCAGAATGTTCAACCGCTGCCGCTTCTTCAGCTTTAGGAGCTTCAGCAGGTTTAGCGAATATGATAAGGATAGCGATAACGAACGCTAAAAGGCCAAGTACCTCAACGAATGCAGCGCCTACGAAAGTGATACCTTTCAGTTTGCTTTCAACTGATGGGTTGCGTGATACGCCTGATATGTATGAAGAGAACACATTACCAACACCGATACCAGCACCGATAAGTCCCATTGCAGCAATACCGGCACCTATGAATTTTAAAGCTTCCATTTCCATTTTATTTTCCTTTTTTTAGTTAGTAATTGATTTAGTAAACTCATATTCATATAAATCAGAAAATCAATGCATATTTACTGCATCGTTCAGATAAATACAAATAAGAATGGCAAAAATGAATGCCTGTATGAAAGAAACAAGCAGTTCAAGCCCAACCAGCGCCACCGCGAAGGCTAAAGGGAATATACCGAACAGGAAGAATATCGAACCAAGCGCGATAATGAACCCTGCGAATATCTTCATCACGATATGTCCGGCAGACATAGCCACCGCAAGCCTTATCCCCAGCGAGAACGGGCGGATAAGATAGGAAATTATCTCGATAGGCGTAATAAGCAGTAATGAAAGTTTTGGCACGCCATGCGGCACGAAAAGCTCAAGATAATGCAGGCCGTGCTTGGCAAAGCCGATAAGCGTTACAACCAGGAAGCAGAACAAGGCCAACGCAAAAGTAGTTGCGATATGGCTGCTCACCGTGAATGAATAAGGCAGCATCCCCGCAAGGTTCATCCCCAATACCAGAATGAATATACTGAACACGAATGGTAAATATTTTATGCCTTCCTTGCCGATATTATCCTTCACCATGCTCGCGATGAATTCATAAAGCGCCTCAATAAGCGCCTGAAACCTGCCCGGGACCAATGTTGATTTCCTCATACCGATAGTAAAGAAGAATATTATCGCCGCTACAACACCCATCAAAATGACGGTGGAATTAGATATACTGATATCATACCCGCCAAGGTCAAGATTCACCAATGGCGTAATTCTGAATTGCTCAAGAGGACTATGATTTGCACCAGACATATTTCTTAAAATCCTTTATTTTAGAAGGTAGTTGGTAGAATGTAGAAGGTAGAAAAAAATCCTACTCTCTATCTTCTATTGACTACTAACTATTTATCGAACGCCTTATAAATATTATAAACGGAACCTGCAAGCCCTAAAAGCACAAAAACCAGCAAAAAGATGGGGGTAGTATCAAAATAATCATCCAGCCCATAACCGAACAACAACCCGAATATAAGCCCGCCAATGATCTCCGCAAACGCCCTCTCCCCTAAATTCCTGTCCTTCCGCGCGTCAGAAGGCTCTTCCTTAACCCGCAGTTTTTCAAGCCCTTGGGTTATTTCATCAGCCTTTTTGTCAAATTCATCGGTCATGGTATTATATAATATATTTAATTTCCCACCCGTCATTGCGAGAGAGCATCGCGACCGCGGCAATCCAGCCGTAGCCTCTCTAGAGTAAATATTATGAATTGCTTACACAATGACCTGTCTTACTGGATTGCCACGTCGCCGCTGGCTCCTCGCAATGACGATTATTGTTTCTTCTCTTCTTTCTTTGTTTCAACTGCCGGCAACTTAGGCTCAACCTTTTTCGCCTCACCGCGCGCCGCTATCAGCCCATCGATATGTTTCGCAATAGTACCATATTCCCGCGATTCCATGAACCTCTTGCCATCAATGAATATCCCCGGTGTTGAGGTAATGAAAAGCTCATCATAAGCCCTTTTCATATTGGTCAGCACTTTGCCCTGCTTGTCTTCATTCGCATAGCACGCCTCGAACTGTTCAGAGCTTAACCCTGCAATTTTAGAAACGGTAGATAATTTTTCCTTCAGATCGGCCTCTGACTTGGTATAGGCCCATTGCGTCTGTGATTCAAATAACGCGCCTATAAATGCCAGTTTATTATCCGGAGCTACACAATCCAGCACGATAGCGCCTTTCACGGCAGGGGCATTTAGCGGATAGTGACGGTATTTGAAATAAACCTTCCCGGTATCAATATAATTCTTCTTCAGGTCATAGAAAACATCTTTATGGAACTGCTTGCAATGTATGCAGCTTAAGCTGGCATATTCCACGATCTTTATCGGGGCTTTCTCATCGCCGTAATTCATATCCAGCGGTAATTCCTCAGTAAGCAAACCACGGTTGAATTTCGTAGATGCCTCGAAATCCTTTATCTCCTTCAGATATTGCTCGTAAGAAGCAACCTCATTCTGAACAACATTCTTATAATCCTTCACCGAAGTTGAATCGGTAGCAAAGGAATTAACCGAAATAAAAATTAACGGAAGCGCAAAGAATTGTAGCAATTTCATATGATATCTCCTGTTTTATATGCAGCCATTGTTATCGCTTATATATAGATAGTTTCAAGTTATTTTTTAAGGAGATAAAGTGAGTATCTGGTGGAGGAGGTATTCGGTAAAGAAAAAATGGTAAAGCTCAGTACTAATTACCAGATATCTACTTACTCACCACCACCTTCTCGCACCCCTGAAACCCGAGGAAAACCGCTAATTGCTCGCGTATTATCTCTGTAGAATGGCTTATCTCCAGCAGGTCCTTATTCTCTACCTTCACATAAAGCACGAATTTATTGGCCTCTCTGTCCGTAATTACCATTTTTTTGAACGTTATCTTCTTCGACATATCCTTATCGAATATCTTATACCAGCTTAGTATGATATCGGCTTCCAGCTTGGAATATTTCCCTATCACCGGCTTCATCGTAGAATAGATTATATCCCCAAGACTACTCTCGAAATTGCGCTTTTTATTAGGTATCCATTCTTCTCTGGTGGCCATATCTAGTGCTGGTGATTAGTGCTAGTGCTGGTGATAGTAACAATATTAAAAGAAATACACAAGCACTGGCACCAGCACTAGCCACCACTTAAATATATTTCCTTATCGGTGCATAACTCTTGCGATGATATTTACATATCCCATATTGCTCTATCGCCGCAATATGGCTTGCAGTACCATATCCGGCATTACTGCTCCAGCCGTAATGGGGGAATTCGCCGCAGAGTTCTTCCATTATCCTGTCGCGCGATACTTTGGCGATTATAGATGCCGCCGCTATCGAAAGGCTTTTGGAATCGCCCTTTATTATAGGCATAACCTCG
>CAYRJW010000041.1:0-14017 GCA_964424715.1 uncultured Rickettsiales bacterium
AATATTCAAATTTACCGGTAAGCCTGCCAAAACCGTGTTCAGCTGATGCTGTGCCGCCAAGTTCAGTGACATGATATTTAAGCACCAGCTCATCTATTTTATGTTTGTTATCCAGTAACTCAGGCTTTGCAGATCTTTTATCCTCTATCACATGAATATGTATATTACCATCGCCCCAATGACCGAAAGCTACATATTGAGCGCTTGGGAAAGCAGTTTTTAATCTCTGCCCGGTCTCTTCTACAGAAAGTGCGACCTTATCCAGCGGTACGCATGTATCGAATCGCACAGCGTTAATACCGGAAAATAATTTGCTGGCCTCGGTGCAATGTTCACGAATGCTCCAGAACAGGTTGCGAGCCGAATTATCCGAGGCAGGCATGGAATTATTTATATCTATCAACTTCTCATTCTTCATCAGAAAATTTTCCAGCCTTGTCTGCATATCTTCATTATTGCTGGCCGATGAGATCTCAAACAATACATAGGCTTTTTTATCTTCCGCAAGGCCGAGGTTTGAAGCACCTTCAGTGATGTTCTTAGAAGCGTTGAAAATAAAATTATTCATGAACTCGAAAGATTCTATGCCATCCTTACCGAATTCTTTTTTAAGGGCGGCCAGAAAAGGAGTTATATTTTCAAGATCATCAAAAGTTACCAGTGCGGTTTGCAGGTTCTTTGGTTTATTGTAAACCTTCAATTCAACCTCAGTTATTATGCCAAGCGTTCCTTCAGAGCCGATGAATGTATGCATTAAATTATTTGCCGTATCCTTGGCATTGCCACCAAGATGAAGGATATCACCATTGGCCAGAACTGCCGTTAAACCTATTACCTGATCGCGGGTAACACCATATTTTATCGCATTCTCACCACCGGAATTGGTCGCTGCATTCCCACCCGCAGTGGCAGAACCAGTGCCCCCATGCTTGATGGAACAGAACAGATCGAACTCGCCAAGCTTTTCGTTCAGCGTATCAATTATGACCCCGGCCTGCATTTTTACGGAGGAAGCATTTCCGTTTATATCGCTTAATATTTTATTCATTTTTGTAAGTTTTAGAACTACGCCATCACCGGAATCATCCGGGGTTGAGCCGCCAACAAGACCGGAATTACCGCCTTGTGTGAATATTTTTATTTTATTTTCATTACAATATTTAAGCACGGCAGAAACTTCCTCTGTGGTCTTGGGGAATAGAACAAGCTTTGTTTTACCGCCTTTCACACCATCTACCAGGCGATAATTATCAGTATAGGTGCTAAGGTCTGCTGAATTATCATATATATATTCGGGAACATTTTTTATGAGATTTCGGGCATGAAATTCGCTTAGCGCTGAATATGAAATATTATTTTCCAATTTATTTTACCTCTTCAAATATTTTCCGGTGGGAATCTTCCTGCCGCTGTTTATATACATCATGCGGATTTATTATCTTAACCCCAAGCGCATCCTCCATAAGCTTTTTACTATCTGTGACTATGTGCTTTGTTTCATCATCAATATTTCCAGAGCCTTTGCTTAGGTTAGAAGTGAATATCCCCGCGGCACTCTGGACCAGAAAATCATCATAGGTCTGGGGAATTATCTCAACGAATCCTTTCGCTACCAGCTCTTTTATATCAGATATACCAGAAGATCTTTTCAGCAGCTTATATTTATAATAAGCCATATCCTGAACAAATAATTCAGTATGGGTTTTAGGGAAATCTTTTTTAAATCTTTTCTCTGCAAGCATCTGCCTGTATATCTCCTCTCCCTTTTCGGTGAGCGCTACCCCGCGCGATTCCACCTCGCCAAACCTTGCCTTATGCTGAATAATTACCACTTCATTGGTTTTCAGCGCATCTTCAATTCTTTTTAAATAATCCTTAACATCCTCACCATCCTGCGGATATATCTTCGGAACGTTTGAGATACCTGAAAACTCCCGAACCTTATCAGATACAAAAATATCCTCTCCCGGCGCCTTGCGCGAGGTCTGGTTAAGCTGGATCACAACGCCATCCTCCCGTATAGGAGGGCCTTCTATGCCTCCCTCTTTCACCGGAACGCCCATTTTTATCATGCGCTGCTGGGCATCTTCAATATCATAAACGCGCGGGGTCTTGTGGTTAAGGTTTACACCGATACAGACAATATCTGCGATAACATCATTCTTTTCGCGTAGTTTTTTATAGAGGATAAAATCTATTATACGGCTCTTTTTAAGTTCTAATATATTAGTAAATTCATCGGTAAAGGCTGCTGCCTCTCCTCCATTCAACCCGCCGGAGTTTTCATATTTCTCGATAAGCCCTATAAAATCTTTAGAGAACAAAGGATTACCCTTTCTCCGTTTAGATAACAGCTTTTCAACATCATCCTTTATATCATCCGTGATAAATGCGGGATGCAGCATCGAGCAGAACATCCTGAACGCGCTTTTTTCTATCGTTTCATCATTTGGAATAAAAGCCGTTCCGACTATAGGCAATGCGCCTTTTGGCAGTTTTGTCATATCATACAGGCCGCGTGGCCTCATGCCCATCACCGCGAAGGCGCGGCGGAACATGTTTAATTCCTCAGCCGTGCCAACCCTTATAGCGCCATGCTTTTCCGACATCACACGCGCCTCGCTATCAACTTTAACATTGGGGTTTTTGGCAAGAAAATCATGGTTAGAATTTTCCATGATGGTAAGAAATTCCCTATATTCCGGCACCTGCTCACCAAAACGGACAGAGGTTTTCCGGTTAAAATCCTGCCTTATCTGATATTCAGGGACAAATTCATTATTCATAATTCAGGTATTTAATTTTTATAAAGACTATTATAAATTACCATGGTTGTAAAAGATATTCATATGGACCTATCCCAAAAACATTGTGTCAGTTGCGAAAGTGGTGGCCAGAGATTATCGCCGGAAGAGGCGATTGAGATGCACCTGAGATATACGCCACAATGGCAGGTGATAGAGAATTCCACGAAAATATCGCGTGAGTTCAAATTCAAGAATTTCAAACAGGCTTTGGCTTTCGTGAATAAAGTGGGTGAAATAGCAGAGAGCGAAGGTCATCACCCCGACATATACTTCGGCTGGGGATATGCAAAGATACACCTGCAAACCCACTCCATCGGCGGGTTACATGAAAATGATTTTATTGTGGCAAGTAAGATAGATAAGTTAGCTTAGAACAAGTTTCCCTGATCTGTAGTTTGTGGTTTTTTGGCTTCTTTTATTTTTGTGATCTTAGGTTCTTTTTTTCCACCACCGCCTTCAACTATGGCTTTTCTGCTACCATCGAAAAATTCTATGTTAATTCCATCACCGGCAGAAAGTTGTGCGGAAAGTTTCACCAGTTCCCCATCGGCCCTTTTTATCACAGAGAAACCGCGCTTCAGGACATTCTTGTAATTATAACTTTCCAGCAATTGTTTGTAGCTTTCCAGTTTTTGGGAATTGAATTTTGTGAGCTGGGAGCTTAGGGCTAAGAGCTGAGAGGTGAAAGACCTTAAATTAGCTTCACTGTTCCTGATGGAAAAACCTATCACCGAGTTCAGCCTTTCGCTTATATCATCCAGCCGCTGTGCGATGTTCGCCAGCATCTGCCTTGGCGATATAAGTGCCTGCGCCCGTGCCTTTAATATATTACCAAGATTTTCCATCTGGCGGTTAACGGCGGAAAAACCACGTTTTTTTAAGTCCATTATATATGCTATTATCTCCGCTTTTACCGGAACCGCCATCTCCGCCGCCGCGGTAGGCGTAGGTGCCCGCCTGTCGGATACGAAATCTATCAAGGTTATATCAGTTTCATGTCCCACCGCGGATATAAGCGGAATGTTACTATTGGCCGCCGCACGAACAACTATCTCCTCATTGAACGCCCAGAGATCTTCGATAGAACCGCCACCACGGGCAACTATAAGAATATCAGGACGTGGAATAAGTCCCCTCGCCCCTTGGGGGTGAGGCGTTCGGGACGAATCACCCTCACCCCACCCTCTCCCCTCAGGGGAGAGGGAATTATTTAATGAATTAAAAAACTCGATCCCTTCCGCCACCTGTTCCGCTGCGCCCTGCCCTTGTACTGCAACCGGGTATACCAGAACGTGAACACCAAATCTTTCGGATATACGGTGCAAAATATCCTTTATCACCGCCCCGGTGGGAGAGGTTATAACGCCTATCACCTGCGGCATATATGGCAGCGGCTTCTTGCGGGCGGCATCGAACAGGCCTTCGGCGGCGAGTTTCTTTTTGCGCTCCTCTAGCAGGGCCATTAAGGCGCCAACACCGGCTATTTTTATATCGTTGCAGACTATCTGGTAGTTCGAGCGCGCCGGATAGGTATTAACATTACCATAAACCACCACTTCAAGCCCCTCTTCCAGCCTGAATTGCAGTTTTTGGGCAGTTCCGCGCCAGCATACGGCGTTTATCACCGCACCTTCATCCTTCAGGTTAAAATACACATGCCCGCTGGTATGGTGCTTCAGGCCGCTGATCTCGCCTTTGATACGAACTCCGCTGAATTCGCTGCTCAGCGTGTTCTGTATCATCGAGGAAAGCTGGCTGACGCTTAAAATATTCTGCTCGGATTCGTTATTTATGTTGGGAATTGTAGACATATGTTTTACTTTATAGTAAATACCGTGGCCGAAAGCAAAAGATTTTGAACTTACGAACTGATTCCATAATGAAAAATAATTTTTATATCACCACCCCCATATATTACGTGAACGACTCACCGCATTTGGGCCATGCCTATACTACCATTGCCTGCGATGTTATGGCGCGGTTCAAACGCCTTGCCGGGGATGATGTATTTTTCCTGACAGGAACAGATGAACACGGGCAAAAAATAGACAAGGCCGCAAAGACAGCCGGTATCGACCCGCAAAAATTCACCGATGAGGTCTCCCAGAGATTCCAGAAACTTGTAAAAGCCGGGAATTCGGAAAATATTTTAAATATCTCTAACGATGATTTCATCCGCACCACCGAAGAACGCCACAAAAAAGCCTGCACTGAAATATGGAACCGCATGAAGGCAAACGGCCATATCTACCTTGATAAATACGCTGGCTGGTATGCCGTGCGTGATGAGGCCTATTATCAGGAAGGCGAACTGGTCAACGGCAAAGCACCAAGCGGCGCCGAAGTTGAATGGATAGAGGAAGAAAGTTTTTTCTTCGACCTTTCCAAATGGCAGGATAAATTATTGCAATTCTATAAAGATAACCCAGATTTCATAATCCCGAAGGCACGTTATAACGAGGTTGTACGCTTTGTTGAAGGCGGCCTTAAAGATCTTTCCATCTCCCGCACGAATTTTTCATGGGGCGTAAAAGTTCCGGGTGACGACAGGCACATAATGTATGTATGGGTAGATGCGCTTACAAATTACCTTACAGCGCTTGGCTTCCCGAATGAGAAAGAAGAAAAATTCAAAAAATTCTGGAATAACGATACAGCTTACCATGTTGTAGGCAAAGATATAATCCGCTTCCACGCGGTCTACTGGCCGGCATTCCTTATGGCAGCGAACCTGCCGGTGCCAAATCAGATAATCGCGCATGGCTGGTGGAAAGTTGAAGTCGAAAAAATGAGCAAATCTGTTGGCAATGTCATCGCCCCGCAGGACCTCATAAATGATTACGGCCTCGATCAGATAAGATATTTCATGCTGAAAGCCATGCCTTTCGGCAATGATGGCGACCTCGCCCGCGATAAACTGGTAGATACCATAAATGCCGATCTCGCCAATAATTTCGGTAACCTCGCCCAGCGCACCCTTTCCATGATAGCCAAAAATTTTGAAGGCAGACTCCCCGCCCCAACTACCATCGAAGATTTCGGATGGGCGGAGCATTTTGAAAAAATAAAAAACGAAATGACCAATTTCCAATACCAGAACGCGATAAATGAAATTGTATTGCTGGGAAATAAAGCCAATGAATATGTAGATAAACAAGCTCCGTGGACATTAAAAAAAGAAAACAAGATAGCTGAAATGGGTGGCGTTCTGTATAATCTTGCTGAAGTGGTAAGGAAAATTGGCATCCTCCTGCAACCTTATTGCCCAACCGCCTCCGCAAAATTACTGGACCAGTTAGCCGTTCCGGCGGATAACCGTAGTTTTGAGTTTTTAGAGAAAGGTAAACTAAAGGCCGATATAGGGCTACCTGCACCTCAAGGTATATTTCCGAGAATAGAAAATAAAAATGGCTAAAGAACTCTTCATTGTAGATTCCCACTGTCACCTCAACTATGAGGGCCTTTCGCATCGTGTACCGGAGGTTATCAAGGCGGCCAATGATGCAGGCGTAAAGGTGCTGCAAAGTATCTGCACCAAGCTTTCAGAGTTTGAGGATATTTATAGAATCGCGCAGGAATATGATTGCGTTTATGCCTCTGCCGGGATCCATCCACATGAGGCTGATAACCATACAACATCGGTAGAAGCGTTGGTGGAACTGGCGAAACGTCCAAAAACCATTGGAATCGGCGAAACGGGGCTGGATTATTATTATGATAATTCCTCTCCGGAAGCGCAGAAGGAAAGCTTTCTTATCCATATGGAAGCGGCCTCGGCCAGCGGTTTGCCGATAATCATCCACACGCGCGACGCGGAAGATGATACTTATAATATGCTGAAAGATTTCATGGTAAATAATGAACTAAAAGGTTTGCTACACTGTTTCACAGGCACCGCAGACCTCGCAAAAAAAGCGCTGGACCTCGGTTTTTATATTTCAATTTCCGGCATAATAACCTTCAAGAACGCCAATGAGCTGCGCGATGTGGTAAAGAATGTTGTACCAATGGACAGGCTTCTGGTGGAAACCGATTCCCCTTTCCTCGCGCCGATACCGTTCCGCGGAAAGACCTGCGAGCCTGCCTACACAAGGAATACTGCAGAATTCATCGCGGAATTAAAGGGTATCAGCCTTGAGGAACTTGCTGATAAGACCACGGAAAATTTTTTACGGTTATTTGATAAGGTTAAATTGTAACAGCAAGACGTCACTTCACCCATTTCGTCAATTTCTCTTCAATATCCGTTATCTTAACCGGCTTTGATAGATAATCATCCATCCCTGCGGCAAAACACTTCTGATCGTCGCCTTTAGCGGCGTTGGCGGTCAGGGCGATTATCGGGGTGTGTTCCTGGCGGTTGGCTTTCTCTACTTCGCGGATGACCCTGGTGGCTTCGTAACCATCCATGTTGGGCATCTGGCAATCCATAAATATCATGTCGAATTTTTTGCGTTTTACGCGGCCTACGGCTTCGCCGCCATCGTTGGCGGTTTGGGTCTTGATACCGTATTTTTCCAGTATCTTCACCAGAACGGTGCGGTTTATCTCGTTATCATCCACCACCAGAACCTCCCTTTCGCCGATCTTGCTCAGGTCGCTTTGCAGGTTTATGGATTTTTCTTCCTTGAAAGTATGAATGGTTATGAATGGCAGTAATTCATTATTTTTTGTTGCGGTAATAAGTTTATTCACACAATTCTTCAGCGCATCAAAATGCAGCGGCTTGGTGAAATAGCCTTTAAAACCGGCATCTTCCACGCTTTTCTTTTCGCCTTTGAACGGCACCGATGAAACATATATCAGCGCCATGTCCGGATATTTCTTTTTTAGCTCCTGCGCTATCAGGAAAGGGCTATCGGTGGAGGCATAGCTTAACGATATTATCGCAAGATCCACCCTATCACCCGCCCCATCAAGCCCTGCGAGAACCTCGTTCACCTGGCGCATGTTGTTGGCGGCAAAGCGCAGCGCGTGGTAGCTTTCCACCTGCTCCAGCAATACATTCTGCGAAGTGACGTTATCATCCACCACCAGTATGTTAATGCCTTTAATAGCGGAATAATCTTCCGCAGAGTTTACCGGAAGCGCCTGATCATTTACTTTTACCTTGATGGTGAACCAGAAATTGGAACCGGCACCCGGTGTGGAATAAACACCTACCTCGCCGCCCATCATGGAGGATATCTCGCGGCAGATGGTAAGCCCTAAACCTGTGCCGCCATATTTTCGGGTGGTGGAATTATCCGCCTGATCGAACTTGTTGAATATCTTATCCACCTTGTCTTTTGGTATACCGATGCCGGTATCTTTCACTGAACCGCGGATAACCGCCATATCGCCTTCCATATGGCTAAGCCTTACATCCAGCGATATATGCCCTTCATCAGTGAATTTCAGCGCATTGGAAAGCAGGTTTATGAATATCTGCCTGATACGGCCCGGATCACCCATCACATAACGCGGTGCTTCCGGCGAATAGCGCACGATGAGTTCCAGCTTTTTCTCATGCGCCTTGTAGGCTATCATGTCGGCGACATCCTCGGCGAGTATCTGCAGATCGAACGGTACATTCTCAAGCACCACTTTTCCGGCCTCGATCTTGGAGAAATCCAGAATATCATTAACTATCTCAAGCAAAGTTTCCGAGGATTGCACTAATGTTTTGACATAACTGCGCTGGTCCTGATTAAGATCTGTTTTATCAAGCAGGTTGGCCATTCCTATAACGCCGTTCATCGGAGTTCTTATTTCATGGCTCATATTCGCCAGAAATTCAGATTTCATTTTTGTTGCGCCTTCGGCGGAGTTCTTGGATTTCTCCAGTTCAATGGTCTGGTTCTCCAGCATTTTTGTATATATCTTATTGGTCTCAACCGCTCTTTGCAGATCGGTAACATCAGTGAATGCGCCGATAAGCCTTATGGCAAAACCTTCCTCGAATATTATCTTTGCGCGGCATATGATGAACAGGGATGAACCGCTTTTACTGGCAAATCGTATCATTTTCTCAAAATTCTTGCCGGTCTGTATGCTGGACCTTACCAGCTTGTCGAAATCCCGCCTGTCCTCCTCGGCCATCACCTGGCTTAGAGCTTCCATGTTATTTCTTAGCTCATGGTCACGATAACCGAACATTTCCTTTAAATATGGCGAGAACCATATCTCATTGGTCTTCAGGTTCCAGTCCCAGAGACCTATTTTCCCTGCCTCGGTACCGTGTGTGATGAAATCATCTTTCTTCTTCAGCTCCTCGCGGGAAATTTCAAGCCCGGAACTATATCTGTCGTGGGCTTCCATAAGCTGGTTAAAGAATATAGAAAGATCATATAATTCATCCTGACCATCAACGATAACGGACTCCCCCCTTTTACCGTCGGCACGCCGGTGCATTACATTGGTGAACTCCCAGACCTGTTTTGTCACATATTTACTTACCAGATAGTACATTAATATAGCGGTCACGAATATCTGCAATGCAAGCAGGCCTATTATCTCCTGTATCTCTTCGATCTCATAGACATCGGTGATGTACGAAAAAATAAAGATAGCGATAGTGGAACTGGTTAGTACCAGCGGAAATATCATCTTGAATGCAAGGCTTCTGTGTTTCATTTTTATGTCATCCTGAGGCAACGCTGAAGGATCTCGCGTGAGATTCTTCGCTCTCGCTCAGAATGACAAAACAGGTATAAAAAGCAACTAGGAAGCGAATTTATCGCGGACAATAACTTTCTTTGGCAATATCACTGTAACCTCTGTGCCAGAACCGAGTTTACTTCTTATATCAAGCGTACCCTGATGAAGTTCAGCGAATATTTTACATAGCGGCAAGCCAAGCCCGGTACCGCCGATGGTCTTATCCTTATGAACCTGCCCGAATGCGCTGAGAGCCTTTGGTATATCATCCTCACTCATGCCGATACCGGTATCTTTGACCGACATAACGAATTCGTCATGGTCATTCACAAAAGCATTGATGGTAATGAAATCTCCCTTCTCGGTGAATTTAACGGAATTGGAAATAAGGTTTATCAATATCTGTTTTATCTTGCGTTTATCCACGAAGATATAAGGCAGGGATTTCGGAGCGTTCACCACTATATTTATGCCCTCACGCTTAGCGCGCTCATCGAACATACGCACCACTTCGTTGACAGTTTTATGAATAGCGACCTCTTCAGGGCGGATCTCTATCTTACCAGCCTGCCCCTTGGAAAATTCAAGTATATCATTGATGAGTGAGAGCAGGTGATTGCCGCAGCCGTGAATATCTTTTAAACGCTCCTGCTGTTTGTCGTTCACCTTGCCGAAATATTCTGTCATGAGCATTTCCGAAAAGCCGATGATGGCGTTAAGCGGCGTGCGCAATTCGTGGCTCATATTCGCCAGGAAGTCTGATTTCGCCTTGCTCGCGGCAAGCGCTTTTTTCTCTGATGCGCGGAGTTTAGAGACCTGCTTCGCCAGTTCCACCGAGAAGAACGCAACCACCAGCACAAATAGTAAGAATATTATATATAATATTGCATCGCTCAACCTTTCGGAATTCCAGTTACGCAGCACATCATCACCGTGGAAGATAAGCGAAAGTTCCATCTGAATGGATGGGATGGGAAAGAATGAATATATCCGCAGTTTCTGATCCATGGTGCTGGTGGCCTTGGATATCACCACTTTTGGCGAGTTTTCCTTACCAAAGAATTCTTTGCTGAAGCGTAGATTATCTTCAAATTGCTGACTATCCGCAGCTTCTTCGCGCCGGAACGGGTTATGAAGTTTTTTATCACCTTCAGTATGCAGCATCACTATTTTTGTAAGGCGGTTCTTTTCTATCGAGGTAAAAAAATTCAGCAGATAATCAATGTTTATCGCCGCAAGTATTATACCGTCAAAACTGCCATCAAGCTTTTCAAGCCTGCGGCTTAATACTATAAAACCCTTTTTATTCTTCTGAACGCTTGCCTGCTTGCCTACATATAGCTGGTCTACCTCATCAATGTGATATTTGAAGAATTCGTCACTACTCACGAACTCCTTGCCTTCCATCCATAGTTTATATCCGGTTTTTCGGTAGATCGCTTTTATCTCGCCATATTCATTGGTCATTAACATGGCAGATATCTGGGGCGTTTCATCCACCCATGATATTATGTTATTTTCAGTATCGCTTTCAAGATTGCGCCCGAACAAAAGGTTGGACCGGTGCTTTTCCTCCGCCCGTTTCAGAACAACATCCACCGCGAGGAATGTAAGCTCCAGATGATCTCCCAGCGCACGGGTGGTGCTTTCTATCTCGGCCTTTTTGGTGTTTATCTCCTTATGGTAACGGTCTACCCCACGATATATGATTATCACCGTGTTAGCTGCAACGATAAGTATGCTGAACAATATGATGAACCGGACGATGGTAAATCTATATGGATTTAATTTGTTGCTTTCAGGCATGGATATTTTTAAAAATGATCTTCAACGCGATGAATTTACTAAATTTTTTTGGTGGCTGTCCATATAATTCATCTAAATGGAAAATATATTAGTTCAAATTTTATGTAATTGGATCATATTGCCTTAATGAAAGCCGGAAAAAACAGAGAGAACTTCTTATCCAGCTGGTGGTGGACGGTAGACAGATACCTCATCTCCGGCATCATGGTGCTTATTACCATCGGTTTCATGCTGGTAATGGCTGCCAGCCCAACAGTGGCTGAACGCATAGGTTTGGGCTATTATCACTTTGTGCAGAAGCAGTTCCTTTATATCCTGATGGGCATCTTTATAATGGTGTTCATTTCTCTTTTCAGCCCCATTACCACGCGCAGACTTTCAATACTCGGGTTCTTTATATTCTTCATGCTGCTTATCGCGGTGGATGTGGCCGGGTTTGAAACAAAAGGCGCAAAAAGATGGATACATCTGGCCGGAATGTCCATTCAGCCTTCAGAGATATTAAAACCGTTCTTCGCTATTTTCACCGCATGGATACTCACCCGCAAGAATTCCGATGATAAATTCCCCGGCTTCACCATTGCCATAATCACCTTTGGCCTTATCGCCATTCTGCTGTTCCGCCAGCCTAATCTCAGCATGGCCGCCACAATTGGCGTTATCTGGCTTACCCAGATGTTCATTGGCGGGCTTAACATAATCATTATAGTGGTTCTTGGAATAAGCGGGATAATGGGACTTTTCGGTGCATATTACTACCTGCCTTATGTGCAGCACCGCATCAACACCTTCCTCAATTCTGCTGAGGCCGGCGGCGATAATTACCAGACCCAAAAATCCCTGGAAGCCTTCCAGAATGGCGGTGTATTCGGCACCGGAGCCGGTCAGGGCGTGATAAAACAGATAATCCCCGATGCCCACACCGATTTTATATTTTCTGTCGCCGGAGAAGAATTCGGCCTATTATTCTGTCTTGGCATAATAACCTTATATGGTTTTATCACCTTCCGTTGCCTATACCGCGCCTATCATGAAAAAGACCTTTTCATTACACTTGCGATAACCGGCCTCACCATGCAGCTATTCTTTCAGGCGCTGGTGAACATGGGCGTCGCCACCAACCTTATGCCTAATACTGGTATGACCTTACCGTTTGTAAGCTACGGCGGCTCATCCATACTTTCAGTTTCAATAGTTGTGGGTATGATACTTTCGCTGACGAGGAAGAAGTTTGGATAGATCAGTTGCCCGTTGTTAGTTGCTTGTTTTTTTGTTTATTATATTTCTTCAATCATATAGAAACCTTGAATAATTTATTATAAAAAAAATGAAAACCCAACGAACAACGAACAACGAGCAACAAACAACCATCTTCCTAGCCGCCGGCGGCACCGGGGGCCACATATTCCCAGCTATTGCGCTTGGTGAAGAACTCAGCAAACGCAACTATAAGGTTATCCTGCTCACCGACCAGCGCACTAAAAAATATCTTGGGAATACTGAATTCATTTCCACTGAATTCATCCCGGTAAAATATCCCTATGGCAGCCTGAAGAACAAGATCGCCGGAACCTTAAGTCAGGCGGTAAGTTACTTTCAGGCGCGCAAATTAATGCGTAAATACAAACCTTCATGCGTTATCGGTTTTGGCGGCTATCCCAGCTTTCCTACCATGTATGCGGCTATCTCCAAAAACATAAAGACCGTTATCCACGAACAGAATTCCCTTCTCGGCAAAGCCAATCAGATGCTGGCGGACAAGGTTAACGCCATTGCCACATCATTCCCGGAAGTATTGCGGGTAGAGGAAAAAAATCTGTCAAAAATATTTTATACCGGCAACCCGGTACGCCCGACCATTCAGGCGATACGGAATATTCCATATCCGGAATTCGGCGAAGGCTCCTCCCTTCATATTCTGGTGACCGGTGGAAGTCAGGGTGCATCTGTATTTGCTCGGGTTGTTACCGAAGCGATAAAACTTTTGCCGCGCGAATATCATTCCCGCATCCGCATAGACCAGCAATGCCGCCCGGAAGATATAATCAATGTTAAGGAAGCCTATAAAAATATCGGCGTAAATTCTGAACTGGCAACCTTCTTCTCCGACCTTCCGGCAAGAATGGCTGCAAGCCACTTGGTTATTTGCCGCAGTGGTGCATCTACACTGGCCGAGATCGCTGTCGCAGGCCGCCCGGCTATAATGATACCACTGCCAAACTCCAAGGATGGCCACCAGATAATAAACGCAAATTCCTATGAAGATATAGGCGCCGGCTGGGTAATTCCGGAAGAAAGTTTTACGCCGGAGGCACTGGCGTTTAAACTGGAACAGTTCTTTAAGCTACCCGCAACCCTCACGGAAACCGCCGCAAAATCCCGCACCGCCGGTAAAGCCGATGCAGATAAAAGATTGGCTGATGTGATAGAGAAGTTGATTGTTAGATTCTAGAATCTGGAATCTAGTGAAGTAAGTAGTAAAACCTAGATTCCAGATTCTAGATTCCACCAACTCCCTTAAACCACCTTCTTGATAAGCTCATCCTTACCCAACATGTAATCTGATCTTTCCCACGCCTCTTCGGCTTCGCGCAGGGCTTCGCCTAGGCGTTTACCGGGATATATTCCCATATCGATAAGGTCCAGCGCCCTTAGCGGAAAATCAGGCACGGAGAATTCAGAGATGAATTTTATCAGCTCTTCGGCACGCGCTTTGGTGATGCGGCCTTTGGCAAAATTGAGAATTATGTATTCGCGGAACTCTT
>CAYRJW010000042.1:0-13559 GCA_964424715.1 uncultured Rickettsiales bacterium
GGAATATCAGATAAAGAGATGCTCGGCTCCGTGTGTGAATTATATTTCTGCCGGGGATTACAGCGCAGTGGTGAAACAGGTAAAAGATTTTCTGAACGGCAAAACGCAGGACCTGAAAAAGCAGTTACAGGAAAAGATGCAGGAAGCATCTGACAATATGGATTATGAGAAGGCGGCAGATCACCGCAACCGCATCGCGGCGCTTTCTACAGTGCAGTCTAAGCAGGGAATATATTTTTCCAATATCGAGGATGCTGATGTTATTGCGGTGGCGATGATGCAGGGCAAGGTTTGTATAGAGGTTTTCTTTGTGCGTGGTGGCAATGTGCTTGGTAACACTGAATATTTCCCGACCAATACCGAGGGTGAGGACGAGGCGGGTATACTGGAGTTCTTCATCATGAATTTTTATGAGAACAAGCCGCTTGGGAAAGATATAATTATCAGCCATGATATTTATAATAAGGATATAATTGAAAAAGCCCTTGAGGAATCATCGGGCAAAAAAGTTACCATAACTTTCCCGCAGAAAGGCGAAAGAAGGCAGATGGTAGAAATGGCGCTTTCTAATGCGCGTGGGGCTATAGAGCGTAAAATGCTGGAAGAGGAAAAATCCGGCATGATAATAAAAAACCTGAAAGAAACCTTCGGAATATCGCGCGAGATAACCAGGATAGAGGTTTTCGATAACAGCCATATTTTCGGCGATGCGGCGATAGGGGCGATGATAGTTGCGGGATATGACGAAGAAAATAAGTGGGGATTGCTGAAAAAATATTACCGGCGTTTTAATGTTGATGCAGGCGACAAGAAAACCGGTGGCGATGATTTTGATATGATGCGTCAGGTGATGCGAAGGCGTTATGGGCGTATCAAGGATGAAGGCACAAAGTTCCCTGATCTTGTATTGCTGGATGGGGGCTTGGGGCAGCTTTCAGTGGCGATGGAGGTTTTTAAGGAACTTGGTATTGAGAAGGAGTTTGATGTTATAGCAATAGCCAAAGGCCCGGACAGGAATGCGGGGAATGAGGATTTTTATCTGCCGGGTAAAGCTCCGTTCAAACTGGAGAAGAATAGTGCGGTTTTATATTTCCTTCAGAATCTGCGGGATGAGGTGCATCGCTTTGCGATAACCGGGCATCGTGCTAAAAAGGGACGTTCACTGGTAAGATCGCAGCTGGATGAGATAACCGATATTGGCCCGACCCGCAAAAAAGCCTTGTTGAACCATTTCGGTTCGGTGGACCTTATCGAGAACGCAACCGTTGATGAGCTTAGGAAAGTTGAAGGAATAAGCCGCAAGACCGCAGAAAAAATTTATAATTTTTTCCATTAATAAGCATTGAATTTTTATTATATCCAATTAGATTCAGTAAATTAACTTAAAAGGAGAATACCATGGCATTTACACTTCCACCATTACCTTACGCAGGTAACGCTCTTGAGCCTCATATTTCAGCTAATACTCTAAGCTTCCACCACGGCAAGCACCATAATGCTTATGTAACGAAGCTGAATGAACTTATTCAGGGAACGGAATTCGAGAACCACTCGCTTGAAGAGGTGATCGCCGGTTCTGAAGGAAGAAATCCTGGGGTTTTCAATAACTCGGCGCAGGTGTGGAACCATACTTTCTACTGGCATTCTATGAAGCCAGCTGGCGGCGGTAAAGCTACAGGTGCAATTGCTGCAAAGATAGAAGCTGATCTCGGTTCGTTCGATAAATTCGTTGAGGAGTTCAAGAACGCAGGCGCAACACAGTTCGGCTCCGGCTGGGCATGGCTGGTGCTTGGCAAAGATGGCAAACTGAAAGTTACAAAAACCGGCAACGCCGAAGTTCCTTTCACTAAAGGAGAAACCCCGATTTTAACTATGGATGTGTGGGAGCACGCTTATTATCTGGATTACCAGAATCTGCGTCCGAAATATATCGAGACCTTCCTGAACTCTCTGGTGAACTGGGATTTTGCCAATGAGAATCTGGCTAAGGCACAAAATAAAAAAGCTGCTTAATTAATGAATATAAAGATATGCGGAGTTAAGACTATCGAGGTCGCGCAAGCTGCCATAGAGGGCGGCGCGACGCATATCGGTTTTATATTTTTCCGGAGATCACCAAGAAATATAACCCCGGCCAAAGCGGCGGAAATCGCTTCGCATATCAAAAATAAAATAAAGACCGTAGTGGTTACCGTTAACGCCGATGATGAATTGCTGAATGAGATAACCTCTCTTTTCTCTCCAGATTATATTCAGCTGCACGGTTCGGAAACGCCGGAGCGGGCGCGGGAGATAAAGAGGAAATTCGGGTTGAAGATAATCAAGGCGATATCAGTGCGTGAGCAAAAAGATATTTTCGCGGCAGATGAATTTAAAGATATCGCGGATCATATATTATTCGATGCAAAGCCGAATGCAGATTCAAAATTACCAGGCGGCAATGCAATTTCATTCGACTGGAAGATACTTTCTCGTTTCAAGCCGGAATATGAATATATATTGTCCGGTGGATTAACTTCTGAGAATGTAAAAACTGCTATAAAACTTACCGGAACAAGGTTTGTGGATGTGTCTTCCGGGGTGGAGTCCAGCCCAGGAAACAAAGATATTTCAATGGTTAAGTCCTTTATTGAAAGCGCAAAGGGCTGATTTTTATATCAAATCATGTTTCTCAGCTAAGTTATTGAATAATAATCATTATAAAAATTAAAAATATTTATGTTCCTGTTAACGGTTTGTTAACCTTTTTGGTGTATAATAAGCTTATGGGATATTGGAATTGGAAAAATACCGGTATCAGAAATTAAAGGAATAAAATGTTAAGCCCAGAAAAATATTTTGATGATACATACGAATATGTAGATCTGTGGGTCGGCGGTTTTATAAAAGCCTATCAACCCAATTCCGAAGGCGAGATATTCTCACGCCTGAAGAACAGAGTAGTTGAAGCGCTGATGAACCGGTTCGAGGTGATAAATAAATTAAGAAAATCGATCGGTCTTGAGGAAATGGACATTGAACATTCATATGATTATTATGTAAATAATCTTCCTGAATATAATGACCGGAAAAATGTGGTAGACCTTTATACTTATGATGTGAAAACGCGCGAGCTTTCCGAGAAGGAAGAACATTTCCATAAGAACCCTGATGCGCAGGCACATTTATGTGTAATGGGCGCGCCGGATATACTTATAGAGAATTCCCGCGTGTTGCAGGAACGGCTGGATCATATAAACAGGTTGCTGGTAGCTGGCGGTTATGAGAAGATAACCCCGCGCAAGACCGAAGAGATATTAAGTGCGTTACTTATGGAGCAATCCGGCAGCTATAATTTTTATGCAGAAGGAATATGATATGGTAAAAAGATTTAAAACACCGGAAAAGATAATATTCGACCTGATAAAAGGCAATGTAGATATGTCACGCCTTACTGGTGAGGATGTAAAAGCTTTCGATGCCGACGCAAAGGACCGTACCGGCAGATCACCGGGTTTTGTAGGGATATTATTAGATATCGCCACCGGCAAGCCGGGTTCTATAATAGAACAATATACAGACCTGAAACTTATTGCCGCAGCAAGGATATCTTCCGAGGTTTTTGCGGCAAATCAGCCTAAGCCATCAAGCCATATAGTTAATTTGCTCGGTGTTGCCAATTATGCAGGTGAACAGGTTCATGAGATAAATAACAGCGGTGAGATAAAAAGCCATACGCCGATAGAAGATCCTCTGAAAAAATACAAAGATCTGAACGAAAAACTTGGCGACATGACTTCTGTTACGGATAATAATTCCAATTTACCCGGCAAACTGAAATCTAAAACTCCTGAAATAAAATAAGTTAAATCTTAGAAAAAATGTCAGATGAAAGAACAGAAAACGGCTATGAAAAATTTAAAAGGCTAGTTGAAGAATCCTCAAAGTTTCCTAAAAGCAAAATAAATCTTAGAAACAAAGTCGAAGAAGAAATAAGGCGTCAAGGCGTACAAAGTAACAATACAGCCGAAAATCAGGGCGAGAATGCAAAAACAGATGAAAGGAATGAAGGGCCGGAACCTCCTCTTAAGAAGAGTGCGCTAAATATTAGTTGCAGAATTCAAGAAAGAAAAAATTTCTTAAAAGAACAAGAAAATAAAGGAATAACACATGCGCAGCAAATAGAGATTGAAAGAGTTGCCAGAGAAGCCCTTAATATAAAAAATAAAGATATAGATAAAGGCCGGGATAGATAATTTTATAACTAACCTTACCAGATAAATATCAAAAAAATAAATCCCTAAAATTTCTTGATCGAAAAATTATGTTCCGTGTTCACGAATCTTACCGTTCCGGTGCGGGAGCGCATTACTATGGAGTGGGTCAGGGCCTGGTTGCCGTAGCGGCGGACGCCCTGAAGCATCCAGCCGGAGGTTACGCCGGTGGCGGAGAACATTACATCGCCTTTAGCCAGTTCGCCCATTTCATAGATTTTGTTAAGGTCTTTTATGCCCATGGCGTGGGCGCGGTCTATCTGGCTTTGGGTGACCTTGTCGCTTTTGAACCATAATCTGCCCTGCATCTGGCCGCCTACGCATTTTAGGGCCGCTGCCGCAAGTACGCCTTCCGGCGCGCCGCCGATGCCCATATACATGGAAACGCCGCTTTCAAGGCGGGTTGTGGCGATAATTCCGGCTACGTCGCCATCGCCTATTAATTGGATGCGGGCTTTTTGTTCGCGTACTTTGGCGATCATTTCGGCGTGTCTTTCGCGGTCTAGTATAACTACTACAAGGTCCTCAACATCGCATTTTTTGGCTTTAGCGAGGTTCTTCAGGTTCTTTTCAACCTTATCATCAAGATTCACTACACCTTCAGGTAATCCGCCGCCTACGGCTATTTTTTCCATATAAACATCAGGGGCGTTCAAAAAGCCGCCTTTTTCGGAGATGGCGACCACGGCAAGGGCGTTCGGGGTGCCGGTGGCGCAGATGGTGGTGCCTTCAAGTGGATCAAGGGCTATATCGACCTCCGGGCCATTACCGTTGCCCACTTTTTCACCTATATATAGCATCGGGGCTTTGTCGCGTTCGCCTTCGCCTATTACAACTGTTCCTTGAATATTGAGTGAATTCAGTGCTTTACGCATTGCATCCACGGCTGCCTGATCGGCCTCGTCTTCTTTACCAAGGCCCATCCAGCGGGATGCGGCAAGGGCTGCTGCTTCGGTGACACGGACGGTCTCAAGGGCTAAATTCCTCTCCAAAACCAGATTAATATCTCTTTCTGCCATAATATTTCCTCAAAACCCTATAGAATCACTTGTTAAATTGAAAAATTTAATTATAAATATCGTAACTATTCACGGGGTTAAAATATCTCATATATATAATATGAAAAGAAATTTTTTTAATTTATTGATACTTGCCTGTGCGATACAGCTCGTTCAGGGCTGTGCGCTAGCCGGATTAGGCCTGCTTGGCGGCGGCGGTTACTATGTAGGCACCAAGGCCGGAAAGCGTGAAGAAGAGCGTATAAAGACAAAAGCACTTATAGATGTTAAGCGCGAACTTGAATCAAAAGATAACCAGACCAAAGCCCAGGACCAGCAGATAACCAGCCAGATCAGCCAGAACTACCTTGCGGGTGCGCTTGATCAGGGCATCGCGGTATATCCGGAAGTGCGTAACGGTGTTGTAATACTTCATGGCCGTGTGCCGGATGCTGCAACGGCTGAAAGGGCCATCGCTGCGGCAAGAAGGGCTTCCGGCGTGCAGAGGATAATCTCTAATCTGGTGATACTGAACCAGCAGCCAGCGATGCCGCCGGTGCAGCAGATGCCGCCGCAGGTGCCACCGCAATATCAGCAGCAGTACCAGCAATTCATGCAACAATACCAGCAGCCGCAACCTCCGGTTCAGCCCGCGCCGGTGATGCAGTATCAGCAACCGGACCAGCCCATCAGAATAAAATATGAACAGATATTCAACTATCAGCGCGATATGCAGAAGCAGATGATGGCAGGCGAGAAAGCTCCAATACAGAATAAATCTCAAGCAAAACGCCACCAGTCGCCACCAGGATTATCACCTCCCAAAGGAGCAAATGCCGGTAATTCCAGTTCCTCTCCTAAGCAAGTTTCCAAGTCTTCTCCTTCTTCCCCTAAAATCCTCCCAGAAAAAATTGTAGATAATTATTCAGATGATAATGACAGCGGTTATAAAGAATATTATCCGAAGAAGATCAGCCGGAACAGATCACCCCAGCCAAAAACAGTTAATGTAGAGAAACAGAAGGAAGTTATATTCGTGCCGGTTCCCGTGCCTTCATACACGGAGGATTACGATAACCAGTATCGTGGGCTTGGTAATTATAACCCTAATCCGATAAGGCCTTATAACCAGAATCAGCCGGTGCAACAACCTGAGATACCGGTGCCTACACCTTCAGAAACTGAAGATAATGACCTGCAATATTATAATTGATCTCAAGAGGTTAAAGCCTAAAAAAGCGCTCAAATAAAACTTTCTTGCAATTTGGAAATATGCAGTTAATATCCGACCCAACAAGCAAGGTGCCCAAGTATTTTGTACTTGACTAACTAGGCTATTTTTAGCTAGTTTTACTTTTTAAAATGTAAAACTAAAATGTAACTTAAGGAGATCACTATGAACGAGATTAGAGCTAAGGTTGTAAAAATTGTTGCTGAACATCTGGATGTTGAAGAGTCCAAAGTTTCCGATACATCATCATTCGTTGATGATCTTGGTGCCGACAGCCTTGATCAGGTTGAGCTGGTTATGGCATTCGAAGAAGAATTCAATATCGAGATCCCTGATGAAGCCGCTGAGAAGATAGCTACTGTACAGGATGCAGTATCTTTCATCGAAAAAGCTGCGAAATAATATAGTTTTATATTTTTCCTCGGGGGGCTTTTGCCCCCCGTTTCTTTTATATTATATTTAATTTAATTGGTTCAGTGATATGAGAAGAGTTGTTGTTACGGGACTTGGTCTGGTTACGCCTCTTGCAGATGGCGTTGAAGCAACATGGAAAGCTCTGCTTTCCGGCAAAAGCGCAATAAGAAAGATCACAAAATTCGATGCCTCGAACCTTTCCTGCCAGATCGCGGGCGAGATAAATTTCGGAGAAGGCGAAAATGAATTCAATACATTAAAATACGCTTCCAAGAAAGACCAGCGGATGATGGATAATTTCATTATCTTCGGCGTGGCAGCTGCGCAGCAGGCCATCGAAGATTCCGGCTGGAAACCGACCGATGAGGAAGGTCAGAAAAGAACCGGCGTTCTTATAGGCTCCGGCATTGGTGGATTACCTGAGATAGAAGCGACATCAGCGGTAATGAAAGAGGGTGGCTGGAAAAGAGTGAGCCCGTTCTTTATCCCGGCATCGCTTATAAATCTTGTATCGGGCCATGTCTCGATGAAATATGAATTCCGCGGCCCGAACCATGCGGTGGTAACAGCCTGCGCTACAGGCGGCCATGCGATAGGTGATGCGGCGCGTTTAATTATGTTCGGTGATGCCGATGTTATGGTGGCAGGTTCCACTGAAGATGCAATATGCGCGGTTGGCATGGGCGGCTTTGCTGCGGCCCGCGCGCTTTCTACGGCATCCAATGAAGCGCCTGAGAAAGCTTCCCGCCCGTGGGATAAAGGCCGTGATGGCTTTGTAATGGGCGCGGGTGCAGGCATGGTGGTGCTTGAGGAACTTGAGCATGCGAAAAAACGCGGTGCTAAAATTTATGCCGAGATAGTTGGATACGGACTTTCCGGCGATGCTTATCATATCACATCCCCGCATCCGGAAGGCCGCGGCGGGTTTGATGCGATGGCAAATGCTGTTCGTAACGGAAAGGTGAATGTTGATGAGATAGATTATATAAACGCGCACGGAACTTCCACCCCGATGGGCGATCTTATCGAGTTCAAGGCGGTGAAAAGACTGCTGGGCGATCACTCTTCTAAAATATCAATGTCTTCCACCAAGTCTGCTATCGGCCATTTACTTGGCGGTGCAGGTTCGGTCGAGGCAATATTTTCCATCCTAGCTATACGCGACCAGATAGTTCCGCCAACGCTCAACCTTGATAACCCTGAGGAAGAGACAGCCGGTGTTGATTTAGTTCCACATAAGGCGAAAGAACGGAAAGTTAACACCATAATGAGCAATTCATTTGGTTTTGGTGGCACAAATGTTAGTCTGATCGCCAGGAAATTCTCATAAGAGAAGTACAGGAAAAATGTTAACATTACATAAAAAGATAATAGGTTGCGAAGAATGGATACGCATACCTGAGTTAAATATTCCTGCAATAAAAGCGCGCATAGATAGCGGTGCGAAAACATCAACGCTTCACGCGTATAATATACAAACATTCGAAGATGCCGGCAAAACTTTTGTTAGGTTCGATATACATCCGGTGCAGCATAGCCGCGGTGTTTCCATCCGCTGCAAGTCGGAACTTATCGACAGGCGCACGGTGAAGAGTTCTTCTGGTGACAGCGAAAAAAGATATGTGATAAAAACCCCGATAACACTTGGTGGTGAATCATGGGATATTGAAGTTACGCTTACCAATCGTGATACGATGGGTTACAGAATGCTTATCGGCCGCGAGGCGATGAAGGGCAGGTATATAGTTGACCCTGAGCAGCATTTTATTCTGGGTAACCTTGCGGTTGATGCAGATAAATTATATAAAATAACAAAACGCCCGCGGAAATCGTTAAAAATAGCGCTTCTGGCGAGTAACCATGAATTATATTCCAACCAGCGCATCATGGAAGCCGGCGTTACGCGCGGCCATGAAATGATATTCGTGAATATCCGCCAATGTTATATAAATGTAAGTTCCGAAAACCCTGCAGTGCACTACCGCGGTGGTGAAACACTTTACGATATCGATGCGGTGATACCACGCATCCGCCCTTCCATAACCGCTTATGGCTGCGCAGTGCTGCGCCATTTTGAACATTTGGGTGCTTATTGTTTGAATGATGCGATATCCATTTCCCGCTCGCGCGATAAATTGCGTTCACTGCAATTGCTGGTGAATAAAGGGATAGATATTCCTGTTACCGGCTTTGCGGATTCCCCTGAAGATACCAGCGATCTGGTTGAAATGGTAGGCGGCGCGCCGCTGGTGGTAAAACTTCTGGAAGGTACGCAGGGTAAAGGTGTTGTTCTGGCGCAAACTGATAAGGCTGCGGAATCTGTTATAAATGCATTCAAAAGTCTGAAAGCTAATATATTAGTGCAGGAATTCATCAAGGAATCTGAAGGCCGCGATCTGCGCCTTTTTGTTATTGATGGAAAAGTTGTTTGCGCGATAGAGCGCATCGCGGCGGAAGGTGAGTTCCGTGCGAATATACATTTGGGCGGACGTGCGGTGGAAGCAAAGATCACACCGGCCGAGAAAAAGATGGCAGCGAAAGCCGCAAAAGTCATGGGACTGAAAGTTGCAGGCGTGGATATTATCCGCTCGCGTTCCGGGCCGAAAGTGCTGGAGATAAATTCCTCTCCGGGCCTTGAGGGCATCGAAGGTGCAACCCACAAGGATATAGCCGGTCAGATGATCGAGGCTATTGAGAAACATTTACTATAAAAAACACCGTTTTAGGTTGTTTTTGGGTGGTAAATACTCTAATAACATTTAGTTATTTTGGATTTTTTTTAATATAAGAAAGAAATATTATGACAGAAAAACTTGCCGATAAAATTCACGTTCCCGAAACGGTTGTAGATTCGGCCAATGATATAATGATGGTGCTTGGCACCCCTAACATGCCGAAGGTGAAGACCCAGCTTCAGGAATATTACAATGAAGAAGAAATAACCACCATGACCAATGCCGGCGTTTTTGAACGCATGAAGTTCGGCATTAACCCTTATTATAACGCTATCGTTACCGGCGGCGGCTTCGTCCCTAAAGATGGCAGCCCGGCGCTGCCTGCGATGCCTGCCAGTGAAGCAGTGCGTAACCTTGTTGTTCCTGTTATCGCGGAAGTAAGCAGCGGTACTGAAGGCGATAAAGATCCTTCCAACCAGAATAAATATGCACCTTCTGAGCTTGGAAATGTTGCTATACATAAATATGAAGAGATTGTTCTTGGTTATGTTGCCAAGGCCTGCTCGGCGCATTGCAGATATTGCTACAGGCTTGATCTGTTCAGCGGCAAGACCGATAAAGGCGTTATCTCCGCCGAAGAGGTGAGGGATTATATCAAAGGTTTCAACCAGGCCATCGTTGATAATAACGGCATAAACCCGAAAACCGGCAAGAAAGGCTATCCGGTGCGTGAGTTCCTGCTTTCCGGCGGTGACCCGATGGTGCTTACTAATAAAAAGATATATCGCTATTTAGCTGCAGCGGCTGAGGCCGGTGTTGATACAGTGCGTATCGGCACGAAGGAACTTGCCTTCCGCCCTATGCGTTTTGATGATAATTTCGTGAATATGCTAAAGATATTCCATGAACTTCACCCGCATATCCATGTTAATATCGTAAGCCATTTCACCCACCCAGATGAATTCCTTGAGCGCGACATGCAGGGCCAGTATATAAGAATGAACAATACCTATAAATGGCTGGAGGCGGTGAATACACCTATAAAGAAACTGCAGACGCTTACTTTCCTTTCCATCGAGAACCAGACACCTATCATCAAGCATATAAATGATAATGTGGAATCCATCCATCTTCTGCATAAAGAGCTGAGAAGGAATAACATTAAACCGAAATACATCTTTAATTGCCGTTACATTGAAGGTCATAAAGCGTTCGCTGTTCCTGTTGAACAGGGCTGGGCGATACATAATGAAGCGATGAAAGGTTTGAGCGATACTGCTAAATCGCGTTTTGTGATGTCAGCGGAAAACGGCAAGCTGGAAATAGTTTCCGTTACCGATAAACTCCCGAAAGAAATCGCCGACCAGATACCTGCCGATAAGAGAGAGGTGGTCAACCAGCTTCTTGGCGAGGGTTTCATAGTTTTCAAGGTATACCGCTCACCTTCTCCGAAAGAAACGCGCGGTGATCTTGTTATTGCCAAACGCAACGCCGCCGCAGTGTGGATAGATGAATATGAAGACCAGATAATTTACGATGGCCGCTTAAAAGGGCTTGAGAAATTTGGTGGTCTGATAAGGCTGCTTACCGGAGATGCCGGTAAGAAAGTAATGGTTGCTTAATACTCTCAAAAATACCCCATATAAAACTACTTCCCAGCGAAAGCTGGGAACCAGGGTTCCGCATATATTGTTTTTAATTGTTGGATTGGAGTTCGTGGGATAATGGACCCCAGCTTTCGCTGGGGAGTGTCGGGATCATTGTTATTCCCCTCAGTTAATGAAGGGAATAACTAAAGAAAACTATCTGCCGCCAGTGTTCTTCTCAAAATTCATGTCGCGTTTTTTCTGGCCGTTGAATTTTGGGGTGCCGAAAGGTTTGTTGAATTTCTTTCCATCATCTTTTTTATCCCAGTGCTTTTTTTCGCCGCCGCCTTCAGAAGGTTTGCGATCGCCGAATTTTTTACCATCGGACTTTTTCTTGTCCCATGGTTTTTTATCCCAAGGCTTCTTTTCGCCTGGTTTTCCATCGCGGGAAGAAGGAGCTCTGCGGTCATCGGATCTTTTTTCACCAGGTTTGCCGCTTTTATCCCAAGGTTTCTTTTCCCAAGGTTTCTTTTCGCCGGAAGAAGTGTTACCGGAAGCTGGCCTTCTGTCGTCAGACCTTCTTTCTCCGGAATTGCTGGTTTTGCCCCATGGTTTTTTTTCACCATAAGTGCGGTTACCATCAGCTTCTTTGCCATCAGGTTTTTTATTGCCGAAATTATCATCCCGTTTTTTATCCCAAGGTTTCTTTTCCCATGTTTTCTTTTCAGGACGGTTCTTTTCGCCAAAGCCGGTATCGGAAGAAGTTTTACGTTCGCCGAAGCTACCTTCTTTTTTATCGCCCCATGATTTTTTCTTATCACCGAAGGTCTTTTTGCGGTCGCCAAAAGGTTTATCGCTTTTACGGTCATCGGATCTTTTATCCTTGAAGCCGGCTTTGTAACGAGGTTTTTTAGCACCTTTATAATCGCGGCTTTTGCCTTCATCGTGGGCGTCTTGCTTGGCGTTAGGGTCCATCATGCGTTCAATGGCGCGCCATAGTCTTTTATCATCCGGGGAGATAAGGCATAGTGCCGAACCTTCCTGACCATTCCTTGCAGTTCTGCCGATACGGTGGATGTAATCTTCCGGTACTTGCGGAAGATCGTAGTTTATCACATGTTCAATGTGAGGGATATCAAGCCCGCGTGAAGCGACATCGGTCGCAACCAGAATTTTAATATCCATATCGCGGAATGAATCTATCACGCGTTTCCTCTGGCCCTGCCTTAAGTCGCCGTGGATGACATCTACGCTGTGGCCGTCTTTTTTAAGTTTAACGCCAAGCTTATCGGTATTGCGTTTTGTTTTTACGAAAATAATTACCGAACCCTGCCTTTTTTCAAGCTGCTCAAGAAGGATAGGATATTTCTCATCATTCTTTAAATATATGACATCCTGTTTTATCTTTAATATTGGCGAGGTGGTAGAACCGATCGTGATCCTTACCGGGTTCTTCAGATCTTTTCCTGCAAGCTTGATTATATTGGCAGGCATGGTTGCCGAGAACATCAGCGTTTGCCTCTGGTCTGGAAGATGATCGATGATCTTGTCTATCTGGACGCTGAAACCCATATCAAGCATTCTGTCTGTTTCATCAAGAACGAGGAAATCGGTTTTAGTGAGGTTAAGGGTTCTGCGTTTTAAGTGATCGTTGATCCTGCCGGGAGTGCCGACGATTATTCTCGGATTATTTTTAAGATCACGCAATTGCAGGCCCATGCTGGCACCGCCGATAAGAAGGGCGCGCTTTATTTTACTTTGTTTGCCAAGCATCTGGCCGATTATATCCATGACCTGCATGGCAAGTTCGCGGGTCGGTAACATTACCAGCGCACATGAATGGTCGTTGCTCATTATCTTCGCAACCAGCGGAATGCCGAACGCGGCAGTTTTACCTGTGCCGGTCTGCGCCGTGCCGAGTATATCCTTGCCTTCCATCGCAACAGGGATGGCCTGTTCCTGGATAGGGGTTGCAGTTTTATAGCCCATTGCAAGTAATGTATGTTGCAATGCTTCAGGCAGGACAACGCCTGCAAAATTAGATTTGGTCATTTTAGTTCCTTAATTTATTTATGATAAAAATAGTCTGGTTCTGATTATTTAATTAGAGTTGCCCGGAATTTTCCGGCAACAATTACACTAAATAAATCACAAGTGACTACTAATCTTGGGAGATAAAAGGTGTGTGCTTCAGGGGTCATGCCCCGGCGAAGTCTAAATAATTCTGCGGTGCTTATAACCCACCCATAAGGCAAAGTCAAGCAAATAGCGATATAGGTGGTATCTTAGTTCCACCCATCCCGCGTCATCCCAGCGAACGCTGGGATCTAACGCACTTCAATAGCCCGCTAGATCCCAACTTTCGCTGGGATGACGCCTTGGGGGATATTCAAACCAGGACA
>CAYRJW010000043.1:0-12546 GCA_964424715.1 uncultured Rickettsiales bacterium
TCTTTTCCCACGAGAAATGTCCCTCAGCCGTTGGCTTGCGGCCGAAGTGGCCGTAGGCGGCGGTTGGGAGGTAGATGGCTTTGTGGAGTTGCAGGTGGTTCCTGATGCCCCACGGGGAAAGATCTACATTTTCCTGTATCTTTTTAACGATCTGGTCTTCGATACCGTTTTCACCTGTGCCGTGGACATTCACATAAAGTGCAAGTGGCTTCGCAACGCCTATTGCATAAGCAAGCTGGATAGTGCAGGCATTGGCAAGGCCCGCTGCGATAACGTTTTTCGCAAGGTAACGCGCCATGTATGCAGCACTTCTGTCTACCTTAGTTGGGTCTTTGCCAGAGAATGCGCCGCCACCATGTGGAGCGGAACCGCCGTATGTATCAACTATTATCTTACGGCCTGTTAGACCGGTATCGGCTTGCGGGCCGCCTACGTGGAAACTTCCGGTAGGGTTAACATAGAATTCATTCTCAGGAACTGTCCAGCCATGCGGGAAGGTTTTAGCAATATAAGGGCGGATAAGCTCACGCACCTGCGCGGTGGAGATATCATCCTCATGCTGGATGGAAACTACCAGGTTATGGATGCCGATAGGATCATTGCCATGATATATAAGTGATACCTGGGATTTAGCATCCGGGCCAAGGCCTTTTAATTTACCGGCTTTGATATCTTCAAATATCAGGCGGAGAATTTTGTGGGAATAGAATATCGCGGCTGGCATAAGATCTTCGGTCTCACGGCAGGCATAGCCGAACATGATACCCTGAGGGTCTTTGTTATCGACACCCTGCGCTATCTCAGCCGATTGCGGGTGGATGTGGTTAAGTATCTTTACATTATCATAATGGAAACCATTATGTTTATAACCGATCTCTTTTATCTGGTTACGCACGATGGCTTCAAACTCTTTCTCAACGCTTGCAGGGCCGCGCACTTCACCGGCGATAACTACCAGATCAGTGGTGACGAGCGTTTCAACCGCTACGCGCGAGTATGGGTCCTGCTTTAAATAGGCATCAACTATCGCATCGGATATCTGGTCGGAAACTTTGTCCGGGTGACCGGCAGAAACTGATTCTGACGTGAAGAAATATTCACGCGTATCGTAATAACGAACATATTTCTCTTTTGCCTGTGTTGATGATGTCATTAGCTTTTCCCTATTAGATTTTTGCAGCATTAATATATATGTCTGACAGAATTGCCAGAAAATTATGATTAGTAACCTCCGGGCTTTTTGGAGCCAGGTGTTACACCTGTTGAAACCCCGCCTCTTTCAGCCGGGCTGAACCTGCCTATATTACCAAGCAGCTGCTGCCAGATGGTTATTTTACTGCCGGATGTTCTTGTAAAATCATCAGACACGGCAAATTCTTTCAGGCTGTTCTTGTCCTTTTTATTTATGGCAGATACCACACCGGATTTGTTGAATTCTATCCCGTAAGCATCATAGGTTTTGACCTCTGGCTTGAAGAAGGTTTCTTTGGTCTGTTCCTTACCTATATAGAACCATGTTTCACTGCCGAACATGGATGTAGTGGAAGGCGAGCCAAGCTCCCTCATTACATCACCTTTTGTGGACGAACCAACCTTAATCTTTGAAAAATCAGAGAATTTTGCGATATAACCGCGATTTTCGATATTATCGTTCTCACCGGCGCATGAAACAAGCATAAGCCCGAAAATGGCTATGGATAAGGACCTTAAAGAATTTTGCAAAAGTAGTTTCATTTTTTACTGGATTTTATTGTTAATATAAGTTATGCACTCGAAACCTTATAAAGCCTTATTAAAGCGGTTTTAAGTTTTATGTTTTAAGTTCTATATTATTACTTAAAATTTACAACTTAAAACTATAACAAATTTATACCGGAGATCGAAAATGGCAGTACCTAAAAAGAAAACCAGCCCTTCCAGAAGGAACATGAGAAGGAGCCACATGGCCCTTAAAGCAACGAACATCATTGAGAACCAGACCACTGGCGAACAATCCCTTTCCCACCACGTATCCGCTGATGGATATTACAGGGGCAGAAGGGTTTTCACTCCTAAGAACAGAACAGCAGAAGCCGCTGAATAGTTCGTTTTACGCTGGGTGATGGTTGGGGTTCATCTAACCTTCTTTAATCCGTTATAATAAATTTTAAAATGTCAGCAGTAGAAAAAAATTATGAAATTTCTTCTTCTGATAACAAATCTGCCGTGACCATTGCGCTTGATGCAATGGGCGGTGATAACGCCCCAGAAAGCGTTATAAGAGGCGCGAACATCGCGCTTGAAAGGATGCCAAACCTTAAGTTCAGGATATTCGGCAATAAAAGAAATTTAAGCGCACTCATCGCAAGCTATCCTAATGTGGAAAAGAACCACCAGTTCGTCCACACTGATGATGCTGTTGATAATGACGAAAAACCTTCCATCGCGATAAGGAAAGGCCGCAATTCCAGCATGGCACTGGCGATCAACGCCGTAAAAAGCGGCGAAGCAAGTGCAATTGTTTCATCCGGCAATACCGGCGCGTTAATGGCATTTGCGAAGCTACAGCTTGGCACTTTAGCGGGGATAGACAGGCCCGCGATAGGCGGCATATTGCCAACTGAAAAAGGCTTTTCGGTGATGCTTGATCTGGGCGCGAATGTTCACTGCGAAGCGGAAAATCTTTTTGAGTTCGCGGTAATGGGCAATGCTTTTGCCCGCGCGATACTTGGTGTTCCAAGCCCTTCCATCGGATTACTGAATGTCGGCGCTGAACGCACAAAAGGCAGCGAGGCGGTAAAATCCGCGCTTAATCTATTGCAGGAAAGCGGCATTGATCTTAATCTATATGGATTCATTGAAGGCGATGATATCGCCCTTGGCACCACTGATGTTGTAGTGGCCGATGGTTTCAGCGGTAATATCGCGCTGAAAGCAACCGAAGGCATCGCACGGCTTTACACAAAAATATTGAAGCAGGAACTTAAACGCAACCCGCTCGGCATGCTCGCCGGAGTCCTTGCAATCCCTGCATTCAAAAGGATAAAAAAGAAAATGGACCCGCGCAATTTCAACGGCGCAATGCTGCTCGGCCTTAACGGCATAGTGATAAAAAGCCATGGCAGCACCGATGATATAGGCTTTGCCAATGCCATCAAGGTTGCATATAAATTAAGCCGTAATAATATCAATGAACACATCACCAGAGAAATGATCTCCTCAGGCCATGTACCGGGGGATGGTAATTATGATGTGGAAAATAATCTGGATGCATAATGGTTAAAAGCGTTATCACAGGAATAGGCGCCTATTTACCGGAAAGGGTTCTGACCAACCACGACCTTGAAAAAATGGTTGAGACCAATAGCGAATGGATAATTGAACGCACCGGGATAATTGAAAGAAGGATAGCGGCAGAAGGCGAATTCACTTCCGACCTCGCCACCAGAGCAGCAGAAAAAGCCATATTCAAGGCGGGCTTAAAAGTTACCGACATTGATCTTATAATTGTTGCGACCACCACACCGGATAATACTTTTCCTTCCACCGCAATAATGGTGCAGCAGAAACTTGGGATAAAGAATTGCGCTGCGTTCGATGTGCAGGCAGTATGCACCGGTTTCATCTACGCCCTTTCAGTGGCGGATTCCCTTATAAAGAACGGTGGTTATAAGAACGCACTTATCATCGGTGCTGAGACCATCTCACGCATCATTGACTGGAATGACAGGGGAACCTGCATATTATTTGGTGATGGCGCAGGTGCGGTTATACTCTCCGCGCGCGAAAATACCGACCGGGGAATTTTATCCTTTTCGCTTCACTCCGACAACTCCACCAAAGATTTGCTATATACTGATGGCGGCGTAAGTACTACGCGTTCCGCCGGTTTGCTGAGAATGGCCGGTCAGGAGGTTTTCAAACATGCGGTAGTAAAGCTTGCTGAAACAACAAATGAAAGCCTTGCCAAAGCAAATATAAAATCTGAGGACGTAGATTGGGTGATCCCTCATCAGGCTAACCAGAGGATACTCGATGCGACCATAAAAAGACTTGGTATCCCGCACGAAAAACTTATTTCCACAGTTTCCCATCACGGCAATACTTCCGCCGCCTCCATACCGCTGGCGCTGGATATCGCTGCACAGGAAGGCAAGCTGAAAGAAGGCGATATACTTGCACTTCAGGCCATCGGCGGTGGGTTGACTTGGGGAAGTGTTATTATTAGATATTAGTTTTCAGGTTTTCGAGTTTTCCAGTTTACAAGTTAAACTTACTCGAAAACTGGAAAACTCGAAAACCTGAAAACTAAAATGAAATTCATCACCGGAATTAACGAAATAGCAGACAGCTACAACCACCTCATCATCGACCTGTGGGGCGTGTTGCATGATGGGCATGATCCTTATAAGGGTGCTATCAATGCGCTTAAAAAGCTGAAAGCGAATAATAAAAAGATAGTTCTGCTTTCTAACGCGCCACGCCGAAGTATCAAGGCAGAAGCCACTTTAGATAATCTTGGATTTACGAAGGATATGTATGATCTTTTACTTACTTCCGGCGAGGTAACTTTTCATTATGTGAAAAATAATAAGGAACTCGGTAAAAGATATTTTTATATCGGACCGGATAAGGACAGGCACATATTAGAAGGGCTTGAGCTGGAAGAAGTGAACACCGCTTCTCAGGCTGATTTTGCGCTGGCTACAGGATTTGATGGCTTCGGCAGTTTGTTCTCCGAAAAGCAATATCAGCTTGATGATGCGCTGGAACATAAATTACATCTGATAGTCGCCAACCCGGACAGGAAAGTAGTGAAACAGACCGGTGAGGAACAGATATGCTCCGGCCTGATGGGTGAATATTACACTGAGCATGGCGGGCAAGTAAGTTATTTCGGCAAGCCTTATAAGGGCGTTTATGATGAATGCATGCAATTCTTCGACACGCAGGATACAGGCAAAGTGCTGTGTATCGGCGATTCGCTGCATACTGATATTGCAGGAGCCAATAATATTGGCGCAGCGTCTATCTTGGTGGCAGGCGGCATCCACAAGAAAGACCTGTATTTAGATGATAAAATTGACGATAATCAATTACGGAAGCTGATTGATAAAGAAAATCAGAGACCAACCTATATAATTGAAGAGTTTTGCTGGTAATATGCTGATACGCCCTAACGGTTCAGATTCCAATACTATCCCGCTTACCCAGTTCTTTCACGAATGGGTGCACAAGCTGGTTGAGCGTGGCTTCACCATAGCCGATGCCAGCCGCGGCAAGCCTTCATTTCCAAAAGATACTGATGCAACAAAGGCCATTGCTGATTTTATAAAAACTGCCGGCGATGTTTTTCCGTATGGTACAAATTCGGTCGGCGAGAAAAAATTCCGCGAGCAGGCAGCAACTGGTTTCTCTAACGAATACGGCACTAAGTTTGAATCTTATGAAATGGTGTTCACACCGGGCGGGCAGTTCGGTATCTCTGCGGCATTCTATCTGGTTGAAACATTGTTCCCGCACTCGGTGATAGTTTCGGCGCAGCCCTGGTATCTTAACCATCATGATATTGCGAATATGTTCTCGCAAAGTGGTTTCTCGGTCATCCCTAATCAGGAAAAATTCCATGAGATGAACCTGCTGAACGGCAGCGTCAGCCGCCTTAACGCCGGGCATATAGAACAAGCCATTTCCGAATGCAGGAAACAGACCAAGAAGATCGGCGCGTTCTTATTCTGCAATCCGATGAACCCACTCGGTACCGTTACACGAAAAGATGAATGGGCAAAGATCGCCAAGGCGCTTGAGACATATCCGGAAGCGCTGATATTGATGGATGAGGCATTCGCGGAAATAGTTTTTGACCAAAATTATGAGATATCACTGCTTCACGCCGCACCACACTTGAAAGACCGCATGATATTATTCCGCAGCGGCACAAAGGCGCTTGGCTATCCCGGCGAAAGGCTTGCGGTGATGAGCGTACCGCTGAAATATCTTGATGTTATAACAGCCTTCCAGAGCCGTATACTCGGCAATGCGCCCCTCACCTCTCAGGCGGGAATGGCAGCGGCCATGGCGAATATGAATGCTGATAAGAAAAAGAAAATATCGGAATATTATTTAGGCAATTACAAATTACTTTCACAAAGGCTGAAAGAACTTGGCATAAATATAGTGAGTGAACCGGAAGGCGGATTCTATTGTTTAGCAGATTTCTCAAAATTCAAAGGCAGGGAAATAAACGACAAAGCTAAAAATATCCTGCAGACAAAAAAAGATTCCATCAGCACCGATTTTGAACTTGCTGTTTCGCTTATGACCGGCCTGCTTGGTGAGAACAAAGGCGTCGCAACCATCCCCGCCAGCGCATTTGGCGTAGATCCTAACAAGATGTTACTGCGTGTTTCGTTCAGTTCTTACAAGGAAGAGATAGAAAAATTCTGTGAGTTTTTGAGGGGCTAGATTATTTCAGTTCTGCCGGAACCTTTGTCGCAAATTTTTTATTCAGGCGCATCTCAACTTCCGCTACAAGTTTTTTGATCGACCTCTTTTCGCTTTCCAGTTTCAGCATTTTTTCTTTCACTGATAACCCGAACGCATAGCCGGTAAGTTTGCCGTTGGAACCAACAACGCGATGGCACGGAACTATGAAAGGATACGGATTCTTATTACACGCATTCCCCACCGCCCGCGCCGCCTTAGGCTTTCCGATGGCCTTCGCTATCTGCTTATAGGTACGCGTTTCACCGGCAGGTATCTTTAGTAATTCTTTATATACTGATAACTGGAACGGCGTGAATTTCATAAATTTTCTTCTAAATAATTATAATATCTTCCCTCGCCCTTTCTTAAAGGGAGAGGGTTGGGTGAGGGATTACAAGAGATAAAAACTCACAACAACCCTCACCCCTGCCCTCTCCCTGAAAGCTCAGGGAGAGGGAGACGGAATGACATTACTTATTACCTTTAACAGAAGGACGGTTGAAAAGCAATTCCACAACCACCAGCAATACCAGCAATGCGGTGTAACCTTTCAGCATGCAGAATAGCCCTAAGCCTACTGCGAAATATCTTTCCAAATTCTTTATATTCATTTTAAACCCCATTTATTTTGAGGCTAACTTTATAGCGCAGAATTCCGCCATTGCAAGGGATTTGTTAGAAATGCACCGCGCGTTTATAGGCATCCAACACGGATTCGTGCATGGATTCGGAGATGGTCGGGTGTGGGAAGATGGTGTGCATGAAGTCGGCTTCGGTGGCTTCCATGGTTTTGCCTATCACGAAACCCTGAATCATTTCAGTGACTTCCGGGCCGATAAGGTGGGCACCAAGTAACTCGCCTGTTTCAGCGTTGAAGATGGTCTTTATCATGCCATCCGTATCGCCAAGAGCAATGGCCTTGCCATTTGCCGAGAACGGGAAACGGCCGACCTTAATGTTATAACCGGCGGCTTTGGCTTTATCTTCAGTGAGGCCGACGGAGGCGATCTGCGGGTGGCAATAGGTGCAGCCGGGGATGTTCTCTTTTTTCATCGGCGTTGGTTCGTGATCCAGTTTGCCATCATCATAGGCGATCTTCTCAACGCATATCATTCCCTCGTGAGAGGCTTTGTGGGCCAGCATTGGCGCGGAGGCAACATCGCCTATCGCATAAATTCCTTTTTCATCAGTGGCGGAGAATTCGTCGGTTCTTATCTGGTTACGCTCTACATTTACACGCGTGCCTTCAAGGCCAAGATTTTCAGTATTGCCGATAACGCCGACGGCAAGTATCACGCGCTCAAATTTTATATCTTCAGATTTTCCTTCTTTGTCTTTAAGGGTAGCAGTAACTTCGTTCTTACCTTTCTTAAGCGCGGAAACGGTTGTTTGCGTTAGTATCTTTAAACCCTGCTTCTCGAAAGATTTATGGGCAATTTTGGATATCTCGGCATCTTCAACCGGGAGAATTCTATCCATAACTTCAACCACAGTAACTTCTGCACCCATTGATCTATAGAATGATGCGAACTCGATACCGATAGCGCCGCTGCCGACAACTAAAATAGATTTAGGCATCTCATCAGGGGTCATGGCTTTGCGGTAGCTCCAGATAAGTTCCTCGTCATGCTCCAGCCCCGGCAGTGTGCGGGCACGCGCGCCGGTTGCGAATATTATGTGATTGGCTTCGATATCGGCGACCTTCTTGGAATCACGGTCAGCGCTTTCACGCACGGATATTTTCCCGGCACCGTTAAGCTTGCCGTAACCCATGATGACTTCGATCTTATTTTTCTTCATCAGATGCTGGATGCCCATAGTAAGTTTCTTGGAAACATTACGCGAGCGTTGTATTATTTTTTTGAAATCGAATTTGATATTATCAGCCGATAACCCGAACTGATCGAGATTATGCATCAGATGATATATCTCCGAAGTGCGCAGCAGCGCCTTGGTAGGGATACAGCCCCAGTTAAGGCATATTCCGCCAAGATGTTCCTTCTCCACCACCGCAGTTCTGTAACCAAGTTGCGCCGCACGAATAGCCGCTACATAACCGCCGGGGCCACCGCCGATAACTACGATATCAAATTGTTTTACTTCGGACATTTTTGAAATTTTTTAGAGATTAAACAAAAAGCGTCACCGGATTCTCGATGAATTTTTTGAGAGATTGCAGGAACTGGGCACCAACTGCGCCATCTACCGAGCGGTGATCTACCGATAATGTAGCAGACATGATGCTTGCTATTTCAACATTGCCGTTCTTTACAACGATGCGTTCTTCACCCGCGCCGACAGCCAGAATGCAGCTTTGTGGCGGGTTGATGATGGCGTTGAATTGTTTTATTCCGAACATTCCGAGATTGGAAATGGAGAAACCACCACCCTGGAATTGTTGTGGTTTCAGTTTATTTTCTTTCGCGAGTTTCACCAGTTCTTTCATATCAGCCGAAATTTGCTGAACGGATTTCTGGTCGGCGTTGAAAACTATAGGAGTGATAAGGCCGTTATCGGTTGCAACGGCAACGGAGATATCAACGTTATTATATTGCACGATAGCATCATCATACCAGCTTGAGTTAGCCGCAGGAACGGCCTTTAGGGCCAGCGCAGAGGCTTTTATTATCATATCGTTCACGGAGATGCGGTATGCGCCTTTGGCAAGTTCGTTAACATGTTCACGCGCTTGCAGAAGGTCAGTGATGTCGAGATCTATATTCAGATAGAAATGCGGAACGGTCTGTTTGGATTCAAGCAGGCGTTTGGCAGTTATCTGTTTTATGTTGTTATTCTCGATAGAAATAAATTCAACCGGATCGCGGTTGACAGCGTGAGTAGCAGCGCCACCTTTTTTGAGGAACTCCTCAACATCGGCCTTAACGATACGGCCTTTAGGGCCGGTGCCTTTTAGGGCGGCGAGGTTCACACTTGCGAGAGAGGCTACCTTTTTAGCAAGCGGACTTGCTTTTATATCGTTAGAGACCGGAGCCTGATAACCAGTAGATGGCGTAGAAACTTGTGTAGCAGCAGCCCTTGGTGCAGCTACAGGAGCTTTAGGAGCAGTTTTTGGTGCGGCGGTTGGGGCTTTGGATTTATTTTCGTTGGCGGTTTGTTTCGGTGCTTCAGGTTGTTTTACAACATAGCTTTCCAGAATTTTTTTATCTTCGCCATCTTCAAGCAGCAATGCGATAACGGAATTTACCGCAACGCCTTTAGAGCCTTCAGGGATAACTATCTTACCGAGGATACCTTCATCAACGGCCTCAACTTCCATGGTGGCCTTATCGGTCTCGATCTCGGCTATCACCTGCCCGGCTTTTACTTTGTCGCCTTCTTTTTTTACCCATTTGGAAAGATTGCCTTCGGTCATGGTAGGGGAAAGAGCGGGCATTGTAATTTCTATTGGCATAGTTTGGTTTTCCGTTGTTTGTTGTTAGTTTTTAGCAAAATACAGGAATAGTGAGAATTCTCAAACACTAATTATGGGCCTTTATTCTCTTTAGGCAATTAGTGAGGGATTGTTGCACGGATGGCAGCTGCAGGCCAAAATTCACGCGGAGTTTGCTGGTCTCAAGGCGGGAATTCAGCGGGCGGGTGGCTTTGGTGGGGAATTCAGAGGACAGGATAGGCAGTAGATTTGTGGTTTTAACCGGGAAACCGAGTTCTCTGGCGGTATCAATTATCATCACCGCGAATTTATGCCAGGATATCTGCTCCTGCGGTACTAAGTGGTAAACACCGGTCTTTATTTTATCGGTTTTTATTGCGCGCAATGTGATATCGGCGATGTCGTAAGCATAAGTGGGAGAGCCGATCTGGTCGGAGACTATTTTTAATTCTTCACGCTCACAAGCAAGTTTTAAAATTGTTTTTACGAAATTTTTGCCGATATCATTATATACCCATGAGGTGCGGAAAATAAGATGATCGCAGCCGGACTTTGTTATCGCACGCTCACCATCAAGTTTTGTTCTGCCATAGTAATTCAGGGGATTAAGGTTTTTTGTGTTATCCTCTGCGAATGGCTTATCTCCTGCGCCATCGAATACATAATCAGTGGAGTAATGAACAAAAAGTGACTGGTTCGCGGTGGTGAATTTTGCTATCTCATTAACGGAAATATTATTTATATTATTGCAGATATCTCGCTCATCCTCCGCGGTATCAACCGCGGTATAAGCGGCAGCGTTTATTATTATGTCGGGTTTGAAGTTCAGGTTTTTAAGTTGTGAATATACAGTATCCGCCTTCGCAAGATCAAGCCCCTGCTCCATGCCGACGGCCCGGAATTCATATTCATACTGGTTCTTCAGCAGCGCAATAAGATTAGTGGAAACCTGCCCGCCAGTGCCTATTATAAGTATCTTTTTCATATAAATTTCTTGATAATGACTAATTAAAAGCTATAAACAGCAATCAATCATAATGCAGGAAGATTATGTCCGTAGCCGCCATTAATGCAAGCAAAAGTAAATTTGCAAAAAAACTAGACAAGAAGATAAATAAAATTTCATCACAGGTAAAACTGCTGAATGAAAAGCTGAAAGGCAATTATACCAGCCGGTTTATCGATATAAACTGGGATGGCAGGCCGAAAAGATATGATCTTATCAATAAGCTTATACAAGAATACGGTTATAAGACCTATCTGGAAATAGGCTGCAGAAGCGATACCACCTTTGTTAGCGTTACTGTTGACCACCGCGTGGGCGTTGATCCGGCCAGCGGCGGCACTCACCGGATGACCAGCGATGAATATTTCGCAAATCATAATGAAAAATTCGATATCATATTCATTGATGGCCTGCATGTTTATGAGCAGGTGATAAAAGATATAAAGAACGCAGTTAAGGTTCTTAATGATAACGGCACTATAATTATGCATGACTGTCTGCCTAATAATTGTCTGGCACAGTATGATTTCAAACTTATAAACCAGTGGAACGGAGATGTCTGGAAAGCATTTGTTGAGGCCCGCACCCTACCAGATATTGATGCGGCAGTGTGTATGATAGATCATGGGGTGGGAGTTATAAGAAAAAGAAAGAATACCAATATGGTAAATTTAAAATGCGATAATTTCAAAGACCTGAAATATCCGCAATTCCTTGATAATTACAAGGAATGGACCAATCCCGTTGAATATTCAGATATAATGGATTTTATAAAAAAATAGCAGCAGAATATGTATTTAGTTGGCTGGAAGCCTGTCAGGGATGATCTTAACGCGCCAAGCTCCCGTATCAGATGCACAAATATAATAAGTCATTTCCAAAGCGATAATATCAGGATCGAGCTCTTTGATCCCAGGGATCATAATAAAAAATATGATGCGGTGATATTCTCCAAGAATTACTCCGATGAAAGCCTAGCACAGGTAGAAAAACTGAAAAAGCAGGGTGTGACCGTAATATTTGATCTTTGTGACAACCGCTTTTATAGGCCTGATAATTCCGATATCTCAAAGGAATTTGATATGTCAGAAGCAAGACTTCGGAAAATGTTTGAACTGGCTGACCATGTCACAACATCAACCCAGAATCTTCAGGAATTGTTCACCTCTTACTTTCCGAATAAGGAATTCATTATTATTGAAGATGCACTGGAAAGGAGCGTTGCCACAGACGATACAATATTGTTCAAGTTAAAGAAGTGGCTGTATTTTATCATATACAGAATAAGACTCCTAAGAAAAGGCCGCAACAGAACAAGAGTAATATGGTTCGGCACTAACGGCAACCAGCGGGCGCATACTTCCGGAATGATAGAACTTATAAAACTTAAAGAGCTTCTGAACAGCGATAAATATAAGGACAAAATAATTCTTACAATATGCAGTGATGGAAAAAAGCTATATAAAAAAACCTTTGCAGGATGGGATATACCAGTAGTTTTTATAGGCTGGTGCGGCACTACTTTTTATCCCGTACTGAGATCGAACCAACTGGCGCTGATACCTATAACGCACACCCCGCTTACCGTCGGAAAAACAAACAACCGCGTTATAACTTCCCTACATAACGGCCTTGCCGTGATAGCGGATGAGATACCGAGTTATAAGGTGTTTGAGGATTGTAT
>CAYRJW010000044.1:0-4254 GCA_964424715.1 uncultured Rickettsiales bacterium
ATCTTTCCCGGAAGATTTTTTCTTTAATGTTGCTGCATCCACTATTTTCTTCAGCGCTTCCGGAAGTTTAAAATCACGATCAGCCTTTTTCACCGCCTTAATAGCTTCCAACTCATTATTACCCAGCGCCGACAGGGCTGTACGCCATTTTACCGATTCTTTCTCATCGCAACTTCTTACTATTTTGCTGGAGCTTACATCCTTACCTTTATAGTGGAAAGCGATAAGCTCGCTGGTAATATCCATCGCCTCAACACTCTGAGGCAACGCCTCACTATTTGCGTATTGTACGGCATCTGTACCAAGAGCCATCTTGGTCCAGCCTTTTTTAAGGTTTACTTTTTCTCCGAATGGCATAGGTTTTTCCTTGCATTAACTGAATAATATCTTATTCATTCCAAACGATTATACCACAAAATAGTTAATAAAAGGTTAACAGCATATAAATGACCACAAATATCTCAAAAATAAGGAATTTTTCGATAGTTGCGCATATCGATCATGGCAAGTCTACGCTGGCGGACAGGCTTATTGAGCATTGTGGGGCGGTGGAAAAGCGGGATATGCAGAGCCAGATACTTGATTCCATGGATATTGAACGGGAGCGCGGCATAACAATAAAATCGCAGACTGTCAGGCTGGATTATACTGCTAAGGATGGCGAAACTTATATTTTGAATTTGATGGATACCCCGGGCCACGTGGATTTTGGTTATGAGGTTTCTCGCTGTTTAGCGGCGTGTGAAGGCTCGCTGCTGGTAGTGGATGCTTCTCAAGGAGTTGAGGCGCAGACGCTTGCGAACGTATATAAAGCGCTGGATGCGGGGCATGAGCTTATTCCGGTTTTAAACAAAATTGATCTGCCGGCGGCGGATGTTGAAAAAGTAAAAGCGCAGATCGAAGATGTTATCGGGCTTGATACATCTGATGCAATAGCAGCATCTGCAAAGACCGGGCTTGGTATTGATGATATACTTGAGGCCGTAACAAAAAGAATTCCGGCACCGAAAGGCGACCGCAATGCGCCGCTGAAGGCCATGCTGGTTGATAGCTGGTATGATACTTACCTTGGCGTTATCGTGCTTGTTCGTGTTATAGATGGCGTGCTGAAGAAAGGCATGCGCCTCCGCTTCATGTCGAACCGTACCACTAACGATGTTGATACTGTCGGCGTGTTCGCGCCGAAGAAAAAAGCGGTGAGCGACCTTGGCCCCGGTGAGGTTGGCTTCATCATTGCGAATATCAAAACCGTTGCCGATACCAAAGTTGGCGATACCATTACCGAAGAAAAGCGCCCGTGCGATTCCGCCCTGCCCGGCTTCAAGCCGAGCCTGCCGGTTGTGTTCTGCGGCCTGTTCCCGGTAGATGCTGATGATTTCGAGGACCTAAAAGAAGCTATCGCAAAATTACATTTAAATGATTCCTCCTTCCACTACGAGCAGGAATCATCCGCTGCACTTGGCCTCGGTTTCCGCTGCGGTTTCCTTGGATTGCTGCATATGGAAATAATACAGGAACGGCTTGAGCGCGAATATAATTTAAGCCTGATAACCACCGCGCCAAGCGTGTTATACAAACTTTACAAGACCGACGGCACCATCATGGACCTCCAGAACGCCGCCGATTACCCGGACCCTATGCAGATCGAAAAGATCGAGGAACCATGGATAAAAGCGACCATAATGCTGCCGGATGAATATATCGGCAATGTAATGGAACTCTGCATGAAAAAACGCGGCATCCAGCTGAACCACACTTACGTTGGCACCCGCGCGATGCTTGAATATAAATTACCGCTGAATGAAGTTGTGTTCAATTTCTACGATCGTTTAAAATCCATCTCCTCCGGCTATGCCAGCTTCGACTGGGATATGGATGGCTACGAGGAAAGCGACCTTGTAAAAGTTACCATAATGGTAAACGGTGAAGGCGTTGATGCGTTAGCCATGATAGTCCACAAAACCCAGGCCGAAGGCCGTGGACGCGCTCTTATCTCAAAACTGAAAGACCTTATACCAAGGCAATTATTTAAAGTAGCCCTGCAAGCGGCCATCGGCGGCAAGGTCATCGCCCGCGAAACGATAGGCTCCATGAGCAAGGACGTTCTCGCGAAATGTTATGGTGGTGATATCAGCCGCAAACGCAAACTTCTCGATAAACAGAAGAAAGGTAAAAAGCGCATGAAGGAAGTTGGTAATGTGGAGATACCACAATCGGCGTTCCTGGCGGCGTTGAAGATAGATAGCTAGTTCACAGGTAACAGGTGAGAGGTGACAGGTTTTTTATACACCTCCCCTGTAACCTGTCACCTCTCACCCCTCACCCCTAAAATTTTATTGATAGTTACCAGTTTTTGCTTATTGCTAAATCTAAGAATAAAAATTTTAAAATAATTGATGACCATAGATTTCATAATTGAAGAAGCAAAAATTTCCGATCTGGAGCAGATCAGGGAAATATACACTTACTATGTAAAAAGCACCACCGCCTCGCTGGAGGAAAAACCACCTACATCCGAAGAGATACTGGAACTCTATTCTACCATACTCGGCAAGAACCTGCCTTTTATCGTGGCCCGCGCCGAAGGCAAGGTCGTGGGATATTGCTACGCCCAGCCCTACAGAAAGCGCAGCGCCTACCGCTTTACAGTGGAAGAATCGATCTATGTCCACAAAGATTACAACCGCCACGGCATCGCCACCGAACTTCTCACCGAAGTAATAAAAAAATGCAAAGAAGTGGGATATAAACAAATGGTGGCCGTAATAGTCTATTCCGGTAATGACCAATCCATTGAATTCCATGAGTCAATGGGGTTTGTGGAGCGCGGCAGGCTGATAAGCGTTGGTTTCAAATTCAACCAATGGCTTGATACCGTACTGATGCAGAAGGAATTATAGAGCTTCGTCAGGAAACTTCAGCCGGGCCTTTTGGTATCTCTGAAACCTTTGCTTTTCCAATAACCTTGTTAACTGTACCTTCTATAATTTTTGAAAATGCATCAAAGCTTTTCAAACTATGCTGCAGGTTCTCAGGCTCAGGAGATTCCAGTAATTGCGGTGGCCTGCCTATATAATCCACCTCCTGACTGCTACCCATGGTTCCCACACTAAGCCCGCCTTCATGGAACATCTCCACAAGATGCTGACTTATACCCGGTATTATTTTTTCACTCGCAGAAAAAGGTAATATACTTTGATCCCCTCCAAAAGTGCTGTAGTTCAAAACCGGGAATATCTTTTTTATTTTTTTTCCTACAGATTCCCTTATATCGGTCTCAAGCGGCGGGAACTTCAGATAAAAACTCATCCTGAAATCCTTAAAGCTTTCTATCGGTATGTTCTCTGATGAAAGATTGGCACTCATGATAGAAACATTCTCCCCGATACGAACAGATTGTTCTAACTTTTTTGGACCGGCATCCTGCTTAACAGAAGCGTTCTGTACTATCTTCCCGGCCTTATCAGTAAGGCTCCATGTATTTTTAAATGCCTCACCTTCAATACCAGTAACTTTATCGCCATCAAGCTTAAGCGTTGAACCGGCCGGCAGATCCTGAGTTGAGCCTTGCCCCCACGGATTCATTATGCGTACATTATCAGGAATATTAGTTAAGACCTTTGAAGGCACACCGCCCTTTGGTATATAGACGGCATCACCATTTTCAAGCGAGCCTTTTAATATTTCATACTTCCCCTGAAGAAGAAGCTTACCATTTGATTTTCCATCATCATCACGAGGCACGAATTTATCGCCACCGCCATTATCAAATACCACTTCCCCGCCTTTTGCGGTGTAGCGATTCTCTTCATTTCCGCTATTGATGGTTATTATTTCCTCGCCCTGTTTTGCGATATATGCACTGGTGGTCTTTGTCTTTTTACCGAACTGAACCTCTTGTTTAAGATCATCGAACAGACCGGTTAATTCATTTGTATCAACCAGATTGAATTCAGTGCCGGATTCATTGACAGCAGTACCTCTATAATATTTCCTTAGATCCACCATTTTCCCTCCATGATCGTTTCAACCTATGATATCACAAAAAGGTTAACAAAGTGTTAACACCACCCTATATTTTTAATATATTGATATTGAAGGATTATTTTACTCTAATTCCGCTCAACCAGGCACTCATGAAGCCTTGTAACTCACCATCCAGCACCGCATCTGTGTCAGATGTCTCATATCCCGTGCGCAGATCTTTTACCATCTGGTAGGGGTGCAGTACATAGGAACGGATCTGGTTGCCCC
>CAYRJW010000044.1:4264-10546 GCA_964424715.1 uncultured Rickettsiales bacterium
TTTTGCGGAGCTCTATTTCGTATAGGCGGGCTTTTAGCATTTTATATGCTTCGGCGCGGTTGGCGTGTTGAGAACGGGAGGTTTGCGATGATACCACCACGCCGGAAGGGGCGTGGGTTATACGGATTGCAGATTCCGTTTTGTTCACGTGCTGGCCGCCTGCCCCGGAGCTGCGGTAGGTATCAATGCGCAGGTCTTTTTCTTCAATGGTTATCTCTATTGAATCATCAACTTCCGGATATACCCAGATACTTGCGAAAGATGTATGGCGCTTGGCGTTGGAATCGAACGGGGAGATGCGCACTAAACGGTGAACGCCACTTTCGCTCTTTAACCAGCCATAGGCGTTTATGCCGGTTATACGAAGCGTTGCGGATTTTATTCCGGCCTCATCTCCTACCTGCTCATCGATAAGGTCGGCCTTGTAGCCGTTCTGCTCTGCCCAGCGCAGGTACATGCGCATCAGCATCATCGCCCAGTCGCAGCTTTCCGTGCCGCCCGCGCCGCTATGTATCTCGATGAATGCGTTGTTGCCATCGGCCTCGCCGGTAAGCAGCGCTTCTATCTCGAATTTTTTTATTTCCCTTTCAAGGTCGTAAATTGCTTTCTCGGTCTCTTTTATGGAAGCTTCATCCTTCTCGGATTCCGCCATTGCCAGTAATTCTATGCAATCTTTATGCTCGCCGCTGAATTTCTCGAATTTGGCCAGTTTGGATTCTATCTTGCTTTTCTCGCGCAGCACTTTCTGGGCCTTGGGCTGGTCATCCCACAGGGTCGGGTCTTGTGAAAGGGCTTCGAGTTCAGCTAGTTTATTCCGTAATGCAACCGGGTCAAAGACACCTCTGGATAGTGTCCAGCGAGGTCTCGCTGTTATTAAGGGAAATTCTTACTTCGTTTTTCATTGTGTTTTCCGCTATTTATCGCTACTTAATAATTCCTGAATTTTATTCTTTATAACAATGTCTTTCAAAGTTGCAATAATTGGTAGGCCTAATGTTGGCAAATCTACCCTGTTTAACCGTTTAACGGGCAGCAGAGATGCACTTGTGAACGATCAACCTGGCCTTACCCGCGACAGGCGCGAAGGCATCGCCGATATAGGCGGCCTGAAATTTTCCGTGATAGATACGGCCGGCCTTGAAAAAGCCGAGACCGGAACTTTAGAAGAGCTAATGATGGCGCAGACCCGCAAGGCCATTGAAGATGCAGACATAGTACTCATGACCATAGATGGCCGCGAGGGCGTTACCGCGCTCGATCACCATTTCGCGAAAATGGTACGCAAGATGGGCAAGCCGACCATGATGCTCGTTAACAAATGCGAGAATGAACGCCGCGCTCCCGGTATCGTGGAAAGTTTTAAACTTGGCTTTGGCGATCCTATCCCGGTTTCTGCCGAACACGCAGTAGGCTTTGCCGAACTGGTGGAAAGATTGATGCAGATGGCTGAAAAACTCGGCCTCTCTACCGAAGATGAGATAGAAGAAGAAAAGGTCGATATGCAGATATGTATATTGGGCCGCCCGAATGTTGGTAAATCAACTTTGTTCAACGCGATAATCGGCGAGGACCGCTCAATCACCTCTGACTTCTCCGGCACCACGCGGGATTCGATATATTTCGATATAGATTATAACGGTAATAAAATAAAGCTGGTGGATACTGCCGGTGTCCGCAAACGCACCAAGCGCGCCGGTGATATGCTGGAAGAACTTTCCGTGGAAGATTCCATGAAGGCCCTGCAATATGCCAATGTGGCCATAATGGTGTTCGATGCCACACTTGGCATTGATAAGATGGACCTGCACCTGACTGGTCAGGTTCTGGAAGAAGGCCGCGCACTGGTGATAGCAGTTAATAAATGGGATGCGCTAGGTGATAACCAGCGCCGTGAGTTCAAAGCCCTGCTGGATGAGAAACTGGAATTCTCCATATCACAGGCGAGATTCTGCCCGGTAGTGTTTGCTTCCGCCCTCACCGGCGATAATGTCCAGAGGATATTGAATCACTGCCTTGAAGTGTTCGATATATGGAACCGCCGCCTTTCCACCGGCAAGCTCAACAGATGGCTGAAAGAAGCCACTGAAACTAACATTCCGCCACTAAGCGGCGGCAAGCGGGTAAAGCTGAAATATATAACTCAGGTGAAAAGCCGCCCGCCTACATTCTGCATTTTCACCAGCAGCAATACCAAGGATATGCCGGATAGTTACGTTCGCTATCTAAAAAATTCCATGGACCGTGAATTTGAATTCCAGGGCGTCCCGGTAAGGATAATCATGCGCAAAACAGATAACCCGTTCGAGGGCCTAGCGCGCGATAGGAATGAGACTGATTATAAGTAAGATTCTGCCCACCACCCCAACACCGTCATTCTGGCGAACGCCAGAATCCAACGCATAACATCTATTGCGCAGCAATTCTAAACTACTTTTAGCAAACAAAGAGTTTCGCTTTTTGCGAAACATATCTTTATCCCTTGGATTCTGGCGTTCGCCAGAATGACGGTATCGGGTAATCAGCCATAAAAAAAGGGCCGGTAAACCGGCCCTTTCCTTTTCGTATGTATCAAACTAATCAGCTAGATATACGAACATATATAGTGCAGGCACGGTTCTGATTTCCTAGAGCGTAGAAACCAGCGGCTGTCGTAGCCGTTGTGCAGCCTGTAGCCGCTGTAGCAAGAGCAGGAGGGAAAGCAGGGCTACCAAGAATGGCGGTTGATATACCGGCATATTGGTCAACAGCTCTTACAAATCCTACATTCGGCATACCATCATCAAGCTTGGAATCGATACCATAAGCTTCTTCCTGGGTCATGGTTAGGCCGATAGGACCAGTTTGAAGGGCATCAGCACTGTCTTGGTTAAGGACACCAGCAGCATTAGAGAAACCAGACCTTATACCAAGCATGAAGTAAGTGAAACCATCAGCAGATAATGCTATCAGGCCAGTTCCTACAGGTAATGAAGGTATCTCGGAGTTAGCATCGACAGTACCGCCTGCAGTTGCTATATAAGTGTTCTTCATGAGGTTGGCGTTGGTAAGCATGATAAAGAAGTTAGCGATCTCACCACTATAGGTAGTTGCGGCTGTCATAGCAACAGCGGCATCTGACTCAAGCGCGCCATCACCATCACCGTTACCGGTAGGTACTACACCGGCTTCAGCGGTATTGAATGTCTGGTTACATTCATTCCCGGAAGCAGCAAGCGGGCAAACACCGAAGTTAGCGGCATTGGCCATATCGCCAGGGATCTGGTTAGCATATTTTGCTTTGAATGTATTTACCGCAGCATCATATTGTGATAGGGTTGCCATCACGTTACGAACCTGCGCCTGTTTGATAAGCTCTTGTCCTTGCAGAACACCGCCTACGAGTAGGCCGATGATCACTAGAACTATCGCTAATTCCACTAGTGTAAAACCTTTTTTATTCATATTATATTCTCCATTTTTGTTACTTAGACGAGACTTTAACCGTAATATTTCACTAATTACAATAAAAATAAACCCATTACAATCCTTTCCTTAAGAACCCTTCATCCCTGTCGCTAAAGGGTAACAGTTTTGAACTTATGCCATGGTATCACAAGTTGCTATGCTTTGCTACAGCAAGTATTAATTTTTGTTCGAATTTTAGGTAATTTTTATCTTTTTGTAATGACGTATAACACAGGTGCGGCGCCACATATACCAGTTACTCATTTTTATAAAGCGGTATTTCATTCATGGTCTTTAGTATCTTCTCGCCTTCAGTATCGATACCTTTTGTACCTATATCATTTTTAATTTTCTGCGTTTCAGAATCAAGTGCTTTAAGATTTATTACCTTCGCCCTTTTTTCTATAGGAGGATTAAGTTTATCCTGCGTTTCATATTTTAGCACCTCATCGAATATCTCTTTCGGCAGATCAGCCTCACACTTATATCCAAGCTCGATGAACTGGGTCGCGAAATAATTATCGATCTGGATACGCCTTTTTGTCATATGGGTGAATTTGCCAAGTATCCTGCAGATATTTTCCCGCTCTTCAGGGCTTAGCTGCTCGGCGAATTCATAGCCCTCGATCTTTTTCAGGCCGAGTATGACAGGCTCCAGCGCATCAATGGATATTATATATAAGTTATAATCGCTGAGGCTGAACACGAATTGCGGCAATATCTCAAGCGTGTTGGATGGCACGACAAAGAAAATATCGGTCTTCACATTTTCCTGTTTCGCATATTTTTTGGCCTTTTCAGCCTGATCCTTTATATATGCCGAGAAATTGCCAAGATCCTCACCTGCCGGGCTTTTGGAATCGAAGATAACGAACTCGTCACATATCTTTAATGTATTATCAGGCGTTCCCTTGAACGGCACTTTTTCCACATATTCAATAGTATGTTTGCTGCATATGGTTTTTATGCGGCTCTGTACATTTTCCTCATGGTTGAACCATGTTTCTTTTAATTTTTTAAGCCTGCTTATCTCTTCATTGTTGAGAGCTTCAACTTCCCTCGCCCTTTCCTGCTGGTGATATTCTATCGTACTGTTCAGAGAACCCACAGATTTTAAATATTCATTTTTCCTGAACTCCTCTTCTTTCTCAAGCACAGTGTTCCTCTCGAAGGTTTTTTTCAATTCCTGCTGCGTGCTTGCAAGCTTCTCTTTAGCTGCGGCCAGCTCTATCTTCACACCTGAAAGGGTTTCCTGCAGGTTCCTATTGGCTTCTTCCAGTGTTGCTACCTGTTTGCTGGTCCTTTCTACAACATGTGGTAACTGGCTAAGCTTTGCTATATCTGATGAAAGCTCCGTGTTGCGTGTGGTAATATTCTCAACATCCTTTGCGCTAAGAGATAAGGCAGATTCCAGCTTCTGGTTATCATTCCTTAAGCTCTCATTGCCGGAAACCAGCTTCTGCAGATCGGCACTAGCATCCACCAGCAGATTCCTTATCCCAGCCCAACCGAACAGACGCTTAAAAAAACTGATATTCTTCAGCTGTTCAATAAGACTTTTCAGTTTATCTATATTATTATCCATACCAGAAATAAATTGTAGTAAATGGCACCATTGCCAGAATTGCTATTGAATATATAAGACTTACTCAATAAGGTAAGAATAGATATATGGCCAGACAAAGTAAAGAGATAGCTTTCATCATCCTCGCCGCCGGCAAAGGCACAAGGATGAAGAACAACATCGCAAAAGTGATGCACCCAATCGCATCAAAGACCATGATAGAACATGTACTGGATGTAACGCGAAACTTCCCTACCAAAAAACTCATTCCCGTAATTTCTGATGATATGGGTGAGGTCAAAAAACTCATCGCCGAAAAATTCCCACAGAGCAAAATAATATACCAGAAAGAACGCCTCGGCACCGGCCATGCCGTAAAAATATGTCTTGATGAACTGAAAGATATTGATGGCACAATAGTAGTTCTATATGGCGACACCCCATTCATAAAACCAAAAACTATCAGCAATATAATAGAAATAGTTAATAGCGGAACTGAAGTATGCGTTCTGGGTTTTGAGACCAGCGAGCCATCCCATTACGGACGCCTTATAATAGATAATGCCACCGGCAACCTAAAAGAAATAATAGAGTTCAAGGAAGCCACCCCGGCACAGCAGAACATAAAACTCTGCAACTCCGGCGTGATGGCATTCAACGCAAAAAATATCCATGAAGTGGTTAATAAAATTGACAATAACAATTCCAAGAGAGAATATTACCTTACCGATGCGGTAAAAATAGCCGATGAATTAGGGCTGACCGCAAAAGCATTCATCACCACTGAAAATGAGGTGATAGGCATAAATTCACAAACCGAACGCGCAATGGCAGAAAAGATAATGCAGGATGAACTCAGAAAAAAACATTTAGATAACGGCGTTATACTTATCGCCCCGGAAACGGTATTTTTCTCAGCAGATACCGAGATAGCCGCTGGCGTAGTGATAGAACCTTTCGTGGTGTTCAGAGGCAAAGTTAAAATTGCCGCCAATTGCGAGATACGATCCTATTCCCACATCGAGGATTCCACCATAAAAAGCGGCAGCCAGATAGGCCCTTATGCCCGCCTCCGCCCCGGCACCGAGATAGGGCAGGATGCCAAAATAGGCAATTTCGTGGAAGTTAAAAAATCAATCATTGGCAACGGCTCCAAGGTCAATCATCTTTCTTATATCGGCGATACCGAGATGGGCGAGAATGTTAATATCGGCGCCGGGACCATCACCTGTAATTACGATGGCGCCAACACGCCCCGCACCGAGATCGGTGAT
>CAYRJW010000044.1:10556-11799 GCA_964424715.1 uncultured Rickettsiales bacterium
ACCATCGGCGATGGCGTTTTTGTTGGCTCCAACACCGAGATAATAGCCCCTATCACCATCGGCGATAATGCCGTGATAGGCGCTGGCACTACAGTTGTTAAGGATGTTCCTTCCGGCCATACCGTAATAAACGACAAAAAACAAAGGACACTCGGCTCATGATAAGCTTTGGCAAATTCTTTGATGGCCTTAATCAGGTACACAGCTTCCACGATTTCGTGCTATTATTCAACTCCCTGAGCCAGCCTATGCAAATATTTGTAGGTGCCGTAATATTTGGCTGTTTAGTACTGGTCTACATCTTCTTTGTCGCCATTTTCATCGATAAGCATATTTAATCCACTTGTCATATCCCAAAAACCACCGCATAATCAGAATATGTTCAATAAAAATATGTTCAATATCTGCTACGGAAGATACGACATCTCCGCCTGCAGCCACTGGGCTGGCAGTCTTGATGCCGTAGATGTTGGCTTATTTATGCTATTGTCTTTGATAGCTATTTTTATAGTGATGAGGATCTGGTTCTGGATAGTGGGCGACTTTAACCTGTGGTAATCATAAGCAGTAAAACTAAGCTGATTATATGTTGACATCCCTATAATTATCCATTATCAAGGCGTTCCTAAAATTTAAAACAAAAGAAATATTTATGGCAACAAAGATACGTTTACAAAGAGGTGGCACAACAAACCGTCCGTTCTACCGTTTCATCGTCACCCCGGAAACATCCCCGAGGGATTGCAAATTCATCGAGAAGATCGGCACATTCGATCCTCTTCTTTCCAAAGATAATCCTGCGAGAATAAAACTCGATAAGGACAGGGTCGCTTACTGGCTTTCTGTTGGCGCCGTACCTACTGAAAGGGTTGCACTTATCATCTCCAAACTTGGAATTGCCAACGATAACAAAACCATCAAGAACATCCTTAAGAAAAGGGATAAAACAATAGCCCTTAAAAAAGTCCAGCTTGAAGCTAAATTAAAAGCAGAAGCGGCTGCAGCAGCAAAAGAAGCAGTTGATAAAGCCGAAGCTGAAAAAGCAGAAGCAGCAGCAGCGAAAGAAGCGGCCGATAAAGCTGCAGCCGAAGCGGCAGCAGCACCTGCGGAAGCTCCAGCAGCATAATTTATACTGCTTTCGGTTTACAAGAATTTAAAATACCCCGCTTCAACGGGGTATTTTTTTATTTAATACTTAATAACAAACTACAATAATACTTCCCTCTCCCTAGAGGGGAGAGGA
>CAYRJW010000044.1:11809-12530 GCA_964424715.1 uncultured Rickettsiales bacterium
TAGTGAACGAAGTGAACTTAGAAAATCTTGGTGAGGGTGACCAACGGCATGAACCCCTCACCCCTCCCTCTCCCCCAAGGGGCGAGGGTAAGAAAAGGAAGATATGCAAACTCCAAAACTAATATCCGCCGGAAAGATAGTTGGTGTCCACGGCATTCGCGGCGGCCTTAAGGTTCTCTCTTACCTTGAAAAACCGGAGAATTTCGGCCATTACAAAAAATTCTACATAGATAATAAAGAAATAGAACTCGAACTTAATTTCGTAAAGAATACCGTTGCAGTTATTGATATCACCGGCCTCCGCAAACGCGAGATAGCGGAGACCTATATCGGCAAGGAAATTTTCATCGACAAGTCCGAACTACCTGAAACAAAAGCTGATGAATTCTATTACTCCGACCTGGTCGGCATAAAGGTAATGAACAAGGACAAAGAGATCGGCACCCTCACCGCCATAGAGAATTTCGGCGCCGGCGACCTGTTCGAAATAACATTTTCAGATAAGACCAAAGGCCAGAAACTATTCCCGTTCAAAAAAGAGATATTCCCGGAGATAAATACTGAAAAGGGTTTTGTGCAGATAGTCTTTCCTGAAGAGGAATTTGATAACTGATCTTAATGCCTCACCACACCAGGTTCATCAGCATGCATGGCCCTTAAGTGGGCTTTTTCGCGGTCTAGGTCTTCCTGTATCTCGGCTTCGGTCAATGGGGTGACATGG
>CAYRJW010000045.1:0-5428 GCA_964424715.1 uncultured Rickettsiales bacterium
GAGATATGCGACAGGCTTACTTCTGTGGGGCTGGAGGTGGAGGCGGTGAATGATTTTGCGGAGACGCTGAAGGCATTTACGGTGGCGGAGATATTGGAGACGGAGCAGCATCCGCAGGCGGATAAGTTGCGGTTGTGTAAGGTGAATACGGGGGCGGAGACGCTGGCGATAGTTTGTGGTGCGCCTAATGCGCGGCCGGGGATAAAGATTCCTCTTGCGCGTATTGGCACGATAATTCCTACTAATGGGATGGAAATTAAAAAATCGAAGATTCGCGGGGTGGAAAGTAACGGGATGTTATGTTCGGCTGCTGAATTGGGTATCTCGGATGATTCGGAAGGGATATTGGAGCTGCCGGCTAATGCGGAAATTGGAAAACCGTTTGCGCCGTTCATTGGGCTGGATGATGCTGTAATTGAAATTGCGATAACGCCGAATCGTGGGGATTGTCTTGGGGTTTATGGGGTAGCGAGGGATATTGCGGCAAGTGGTATTGGGAATCTGAAGGAATTAAAATTGCCGGAATTTGCTGGTAAGAATGAAAATCCTATATCAGTTTCTATTGAAGAAAAAGAGGGCTGCAACTGGTTCGTTGGTGTACATATAAAAGATGTGCAGAATAAACAATCGCCGGAATGGCTGCGCAAGAAACTGGAATCTATCGGCAAGAAGCCTATATCGGCGCTGGTGGATATAACTAATTATTTAACTTTCGCTTTCGGGCGCCCGGCGCATGTTTATGATGCGGATAAATTAAGCGGCAATATTATTGTGCGTAACGCGAAGGCTGGCGAGAAACTTCTGGCGCTGGATAATAAGGAATATGAGCTGGATGAAAATATTCTGGTTATCACAGATAGCAATAAGCCGGTGGCGATAGCGGGTGTTATTGGCGGTTTGGAAAGCGGATGCACGGACGGCACGAAGAATGCGTATCTGGAAATTGCGCATTTCAACCCGGACAGCGTTGCAAAAGCGGGTCGCCAGTTGCAGATAGATTCGGATGCGCGTTATCGTTTTGAGCGGAGCGTGGACTATAAATCGTCTGAACTATTCAAACTAGCTATAAGTTTAATAACGGAAATTTGCGGTGGGGTTCCTTCGAAAGAAATCATCGCGGGAAATATTTCTTATACTGATCGTGAAATAAATTTTGATTACGCGACCATTGAAAAAGTTGTGGGAATAAAAACTGATATTTCTCTGGCGCAAAATATTTTTACAAAACTTGGTTTTAAAATTTCGGGAAATAGATTTACGATACCTTCATGGCGTAATGATATTACCATCGCCGAAGATCTGGCGGAAGAATATGCGCGGTTAGTTGGCTATGACAAGATACCGACCACATATTTGGCCAAACCTGCCAAAGCCGCGCCTACGCTTTCTCAGGCGCAGAAGAAGGCGGGAAATTCCCGCAGGATACTTGCAGCGCGCGGGCTTAATGAAGTGGTAACTTTCAGCTTCATGGACGCAGAAAAAGCAAAGCGCTTTACTATCAATCCGTTAATAGAAATAGCTAATCCAATTTCTTCGGACCTTGGTGTAATGAGGCCATCAATTATTCCAAATATTTTAGATGCGGTCGCAAAAAATCAGGTGCGCGGAAAGAAAAGTTTTTCGTTCTTTGAACTTGGTTCCGTGTTCAGTAAAAATAATTCCGGCGAGTTTTTGCAGGAGAGATCTGTAGCGGGAATTCGTTGCGGTGTTGAGAATGAAAAATCTCCGCACGGTAAGGAAACACAATTCGATGTTTTTGAAGTAAAGGCAGATGCGTTGAGCGTTATATCCCAATATTTTGATAGTTCCAAACTGAGCGTGGAGAAGAACACACAATTCGGTTATTACCATCCGGGGCGTTCCGGGGTTTATAAGCTGGGGCCTAATATAATAGCGGTCTTCGGCGAGATACACCCATCGGTAAAAAGCAAGTTCGATATAAAACAGCCGGTGTTCGGGTTCGAGATATTTTTAGATAAACTGCCGCAGCCGAAAGAGAAGAATGATTTTGCGCGCAAGGCCTATGAGATATCTAACTTCCAGGCAATTGAAAGAGATTTCGCGTTCATTGTGGATAGTAAAGTTCTGGCGCAGGATATTCTGGCGGCAGTGCGTAAATCTGAGAAGAGTATCAGTGAGGGTGTTATTGAAGAAGTTCGTATATTCGATATTTACGAGGGCGAAAAACTCGGTGCGGGTAAAAAATCCATCGCGTTCAATGTTAGGATTCAGCCGAAAGCGGCAACACTTACCGATGAACAGATAGAACAGGCATCAGGCAAGATAGTAGAATCAGTGCGGATATCAACCGGCGGAACGCTTAGGGATTCCTAGGGTATATAAGGGGGTGATTATGAACGAAGAACTACTGAAAATAATAAAAGGGTTCTTTGAGGAGCAATCTAATTTCTATCAGAATTATCTGGATAATGTAGATGATCCGTTCGAAGCAGGTAAAATAGGTCTGGAAGAGCAGAACCGTCGCTGGCAGGCGCTTCGTCAGCCGCATATCGGGCTTATAAATCGTACCATAGAACAGGCGGAGGCACTTAAACTCACCGACCAGAATGGTAAGACAGATGAAAAATCACAACTGCTGAAATGTTATTTCCTTCACACTCTTGAAGAACAGAAAGGCGAGCTTGTTCGCCCCAACCTTGATACGCGCCCTAGTGTAATCAAGGCTGAGCCAGGCCTGCACTGGCGCAACTTCCGCGATGAGGCGTTCTTTAACGAAAAGGGTGAGAAGATGAATTACGATAAATCTATCGATGATGGTATGTTAATATTGATAGGTTTTCCGATCTGCAACATAGATCAGGTTCAGAGAGATATAGACGAAGTAAAGAATCTTACTCCGGAAGAGGTGCGGGAAAGGCTTTATGATGAATGTCTGAGGGGATTGGCAGATATGCCTGCCGTTCATGATAATACAGCATTGGTTTCTGTCGGGGTTAGGTTGAATAAGAGTTTGCTGGGGCGCTAAATATAAAACACAGGTCGCGTCATTCCAGCGAAAGCTGGAATCCAGCCGCTCCATTGTTAGTGTAAGGTTTTATATATTCGGGAAAATCCTTTCTTTCACTTTAATCCTATCTGCTGGATTCCAGCTTTCGCTGGAATGACGCGGTGGGGTGGGTAAGGGGAAAGAATAAGAAAACTGGTTACTTCTTTGCCTCTTCTATCTTTTGCTCATAAAACTCTTCGCCGATCTTGATCTTTTCGCGGCCGTTCTTTTCGCGCCAGTCGTTAGTGTCGCGGAGGCTGTAGATGCAGCCGCAATATTCCTGTTTGTAGAAATTCTCGCGTTTGGCGATATCATACATGCGGGCGCCGCCGCCTTCTTTGCGCCAGTTGTAGGTCCAATAGTCAACATCGCCTACGAAACCGGCGGCATCTAAACCGCTTTTATTAATTTGTTCCATGTTCTTCCAGCGGGAAATTCCCAGGGAGCTGGTGAAAACTTTGAAACCATTTTCTTTTGCGTATTCGGCGCTTTTTACGAAGCGCATATCGAAGCACATACTACAGCGGCGGCCGCGTTCTGGGTCGTTTTCCATGCCTTTGGCTTTTGAGAACCAGTTCTGCACATCGTAATCGGCATCGATGAATGGAATGTTCAGTTTATCGGCGTAGCGTTTGTTTTCGTTTTTACGAATTTCGTATTCTTTCAGAGGGTGAATGTTCGGGTTGTAGAAATATATGGTGAGATCAAGCCCGGCCTTTACCATTGCTTCAATGACCTCGCCAGAGCAAGGGGCGCAGCAGGAATGGAGGAGGACCTTGGTTTCATCGGATGGCGCATCTAGTTCTATTTCGGGGCGGCCATCGAGTATTTCCTGCGGGATGGTTATTTTTCTGGGTTCGTTCATTATAACCTCTCATCATCATCTTTTTCTTCGTCGTGCTCCTCGGCCTTCAGTTCGGCTTCGCTGATGCAGAATTTCTGGAGATTGAGGCGGCGCTGGTATTTAAGCTCGAAATAATCAAGCTTCCTGAGATTTAAATATGGAATGAAACCAAGTAGCGCAACAGAAGTGTAAATTATATAGAACAGCAAAGATGCCGCAACGCCAATACCGCTATCAAGGCCCATCACGCCGGAAAGGGAGACATAGGTGAATTCGCGCAGGCCGATGCCACCGAAGGAAATTGGGATTATGGCAACGATATTTGCGATAAGAAAAACCAGTATATATCCGATTATGTTGCCGTAACCGCCGATACCGTGGAGGATGAAATATATGGCAAATAAATTCAGAAGCTGGACGATGAAAGAATATTTCATCGCGCCGATCTGGACGCGTACCGGTTCTTTCAGGAATATCTTTGAGCAGATGGAATAGACAGGGAAAATAAGGATGAGCGCGGCGATAAGGAGTTCGTTGGCGAAAGGTATCATGTTCAGATGTTCTTTATAGAAGAACGCGAAGGCGATCAGGAAGAAACACAGGAAGAATAACCCGCTGGAACGCCCGCGCAATGTGGCAAGCACGGTTTTGGTCCATGGGAATTTAAAGCGTTTGTGAAAGTAATATGCCTTATAGCCATCACCGCCGATGCCGCCAGGAAGAACGATATTGAATAATGTGCCGACAAAATACATGCACAGGGAATAAGCGCGGCTAAGGGTGAATTCCGAGGCCATCTGGTAATACTGCATGCGAAGCCCGCCGAATATCTGGGCGAGGAATATTGAAAGCAGCGCCAGCGCAAAATAATCATAATTAGCGGATTTCAGCAGGGCCGCGATCTTATCGATATCGATCTTCTGGAATACAAGGGTGATAAGCAACGCGCTTAAACAAAGTTTCAGCGCAAATGATATCAGCTTTTTTCTTCTTCTCTTTTTCATCAAATAGGGATTTTCATGGCTATAGGGGATGAGTTATCCATAAAAACCGATGAAATTTCAAGAGGAAAACTAAGATACTGATGTAGTGAGGCTATTTTTCTTAGCAAAACTTAAGGACAGGCAACGCCGCTCGCGGGAATATATTGCTGGCCCAGATATGCACCGCCAACAGTACCGCCGATAGTGGCTGCAGTTTTACCTTTGCCTTTACCGAGCTGGTTGCCGACCAGCCCGCCGGCGATAGCGCCTGCGGCCATGCCGACTATATTATTATCGTTACAATTCACCGGCTGCTGGGGTTGCGGTTGTGGCTGCTTGGCCTGTGTTGTGGTAGTGGAGGTTCGCCACGGCATATCGCCGTTGGATTGGGGCTTTTCCTTCAACTGCTGCGAAGCTGGGCCCTGCGCGGTTTTATTCTGTACCGATTGCTGCGCCAGATAACCAGCCGCCCCGGCAGAAAGTGCCGTAATTATAAATATCCCGACTCCGATAGCTACCATCTTCTTTTTCATAGGGCCCTCTTATTGTTAAGTTTCGAGGATAGCGCAGGTGGTATAAGTTTTCTATAATGAA
>CAYRJW010000045.1:5528-12380 GCA_964424715.1 uncultured Rickettsiales bacterium
GGGAATGAGGCGTTTTAGATGGATAAGCTGGCATTTATGGGTTCTTTATTTTTTTTAATAGCTCTGACAATAGAAAATTTATTCTGCGTGACATATGGTCTTTTCTGTAAGCAGCAATTTTATCCTCTTCTTTTCTATCCAGAAGATGGAGGGTAAAAACGGAAAATCCGTCATCTTCCCCTAGGGTGGCGGATTTTTTTTTGCCCAATTTAAGACTTTACCCTCGCCCTTTTTTAAAAGGGAGAGGGAGGGGTGAGGGATTATTAGAGATCAAAACTCACCACAACCCTCACCCCGGCCCTCGCCCTGAAGCTCAGGGCGAGGGGGATAAATATGTACAAAAATAAATTAACAGATATTATCACCAAAAATATTAACAACGAACCAAAAGGCCATTTATGAAATTCATTTCAAGACCGCTTATCATTTCCGCTTTAATGCTTGCTTCTTCTGCGGTGAATGCCGCGCCGGTGAATTATAAGCTGGATGCATCACACACGGCCGTTACATGGCAGGTTACGCATATGGGCCTTTCGCACCCGACAGGGAAATTCATGAACATCGAAGGTGTTCTGGTGCTTGATGAGGAAAAGCCGGAGAACAGCACGCTTAATGTTAATATCCCGGTAGCGAAGCAGGATAGCGGCGTTCCCGCGCTGAATGAACATATGCTGAAATCAGATTTTTTAGACGCAGAAAAATTCCCGACCGCTACTTTCAAAAGCAGCAAAGTTGAACTGACCGGTAAAGATACCGCAAAAGTCACCGGCGACATGAATCTGCGCGGTGTTACAAAACCCGTTACGCTTGATGTGAAACTGAACGGCATTATGGCCGAACACCCAATGACCAAGAAAAAATTTGTGGGATTTAGCGCCACCACTACCATCAAACGCTCAGATTTCGGAATGGGCTATGGCATTCCTATGGTTTCTGATGAGGTGATACTGACGATAGAGTCTGAAGCAGGGATAGTGGAGTAGGATTCTCAACAACCCACTTGTTTCCCCGCACTTGTTGCGGGGTCTAGTCGTAAATAAGATAAATATCGTGAATAGGAACCACTGGACCCCGCAACGAGTGTGGGGAGACAGAATTTATAGTTCTTCGATCTCAAAATAACTTATCCCATCAAACTTTACCAGAAACTTGCCATCGATAATGGCTTGGTTGGTTCCGCATGGCGCAACATCATATGTTTCAAACTCCCTCAGGCAGAGATGGATGAAATATTCCTGTGAATTTTCTGGTTCGGGGTTTTTCATGTAAAGTTTACCGGGTGGTTTGGTGTATATTATCATGGGAAATCCAGAAGAAAAGTAAAAACGTGCCAATAGGCACGTATATTTTTGGGAGAAATCTTCCAAGATAGCTTCATGATTGATAAACATGCAGAAAAAGTGACCGCCAATCTGGTGAAGTTACTGAAAGAAAAAAGGCTTGCCAAGGGTTTGAGCCATCAGGCAGTTGCGGATATATCCGGCCTGAGCCGCAGTACTATAAGCCGCATAGAAAGCGGGTTGAGGGTGCCGACCATAACGGTATGCCTGAAATTCGCAAATGCGATAGGGGAGAATTTAGGGGAGCTTATAAAGAAAGCGGGGAAGGTTTGAGGTTCTAACTGTCTCCCCGCAACAAGTGCGAGGAGACAGGTTTTAGGTCCTAGCGCCAGTGATTTTTGCGTTTCCAGTGTTTCTGGCAGTGGCCTTTTTTGTATTGGCCGGGAGGGCAGAAGCGGCGTTCATCCCTGCGCATTTCTTTATAAACTACATAACCACCGGGAGGCGGGGCCTGAATTACGCGGGGCTGGGTATAGTAGTAGGCTCTGCCGTTGCGGTAGAATGGCTGGCCGGTGTTCACCTGAACTATGTTCGCGCTTTCATCCATATAGTTTGGAAATAGCGATATCTGGGCGTTCGAGGCGGATGGGAAAAATGATATGATGGAGAGTGCAGTTATTAAAGCGTAGTTCTTTATTTTATCTGAGCAGGCCATAAGTTCCTTTGTTGGTTGTTGATCAAGGCTAACTATTTTTAGTGCAGGGCTTTACAAAAAAATTTACAAAACCCTGACCTTACTTTGTCCTCAACACCCGTGAACATGAGCCTTTCTTAGCCTCATCGTGAGTACATAGTAATTTTTCGGGAACATTCACCTGTGTACCGTTGGTGGTTTTGATCTGTGGTTTTATCGGGATAGTGTGAAGGGTTTGATATTCAACTTTTTTACCATCGATATATTCCGGGCGGCCTTTTACCAGTTTTACTTTTTCGCCATCGGTAATGTAGCTATCGGGCGATACTGAAACCTCGGCGCTGGAGTTGGCGGTGGAGAACATGCTTATCACGAATATGACCAGAGTGAACGCACCAAGCATCATAATTGCGGCGGATATCTGCTGGAGTTTGTTCAGGATTATATTCATAAGTTTTAAATATGGCGTTTCATTATTTAATTATTATTCCACACGACATAAGTTATAAATATTGTTTTAGGGTGGGGTGATAAATTATGTATAAACTGTGAAACGCACATAAAAAAAGTCCCGCGGTTGCAGTGGGGGTAGAATGTTTTTCAGCCTGCATTGCAGGCTGCCAGATAATTGTAAACGATGAGCCTGAAGATGTAGCTGTGCATGCCAGATGCTACTAGGGATGTGGGTAACTCATTGATTTTCCTCAATTGACTATCTGATAAATACCTAAAATTCGAACAAATACATGCTGGCCATTAACGGTTTATTAATAAATTTATGTTATGATAAGTTATTAATTTTATTGAAAAAATGCCCAAAAAATTTGTAAAAGATTGGCAGCGGGATCTGAATATTTCCAAAGATAATATTAAAAAATATTATCAGGAAATAAAAGATATTCTCAAGTCAGAAGGATTTGATGATGGCGATATCCAGATGGGCTGGGAAATTGAATTTAATAAAACTACCAAGAACCGGGAATCATTCGAAAAGCGTGCACAGCAAGTTGCGGGTGATTTTGATAGGGATGATAAAAGTGATAGTTATTTTCCTGAAAAAGGTAGAAATGATAATCTTTCAAAACAATTCGACATAAGAAAAAGAGATAAAAGTGGAAAACCTTTAGTGGGTAAAGATATTGTGGCACAAATTGTTGCAGAGCCAGCCGCAAGATTAAATATAAATATTGAAAGTACTATTTTAACCGGTTTAGAACCTAGACATGAAAATGTTGCTTATTCTCACAGTGAAATAAACAGCGTACCTTTATCTCCTTTAGGTTCTGCAGCTTGGATAAGTAAAGTTCCTGAGATAATCGCCAAGAAGGCAAAAGACTTCGATATTGACCGCATAGACTTTTCTTCAAAACTTAATATGAATGTTGCCGAGAGTGGAGTTCACTGTAATACATCAATATGGGGCAAAAATAATAATGGTGATGTGGTAAATCTTTTGCAGAACAGTAGTTTTGATATAAATGATAAAGATTTTAAAAAACCTAGTGAATTAGCTTTATCAATAGCCAAGGCAAGAAACGAATTCATTAAAGAGGGGCTATTGGTTTTTGCACCAGCAAAAAAGTCATATGAAAGATATGATAATACAACCAGCGGCCCTAAATACAATGGCTTCGGTCCAAGAAAAAAAAGGGGAGATATGCCAAGCGCCATGCTTAGGGGGGCCGGAAGAGAATCATTTAGAGAAGGTGCTGATTATGGCAAACCAGATGAAGGTGCTTTTAGAATAGAGGAGCGGATAATATCCCTTGAATCACTAGGCCATCCCAATAAATCTACATATCCTGAACAGACACCTATGGCTTATGAGGTTATTGAAGCACAGATGTATGTTTTGAAAAAAGGTGTAGAGATTTGGAAAAAAAGGCAGGAAGAAAAAAAAGCTGGTATTACTGTTAAACCACTTACAGAAGAAAGTTTGATGTATGATAGATCTCCCATCATGAAAAGTAAGTCAGAGGCAAGATATAAAATACTTAATAGTGATATATCAAATGTTTTCGGGCAAAAGCGGCTTGATAGAATGCTTGAAAGACATGATGAGTATGAGCAACTTATAGCAAGAGATTATTCCCCAAATAATATTGAAAAGGGATCTGCAATAAACAGGAGTAACTTCCTTAAATATAAAGACCATTTAACTATATGTATCCTTACCGATGATCATGGTGTCAGGTCTGATCAGCTTTTGGAAGAAGCCGTTCTAAAGGCGGGACATAAACTTATTGTTATTGACCAGAGAAAGAATGAAATAAATGTAGATAAGGAAAATGGTATTATAGATGTTGATGGGAACGTACTTGATATAAATAAAATAGATAGCGTTATTCCTCAGTTGTGGGGTTATAATGATAGTAAGGCCTTTGATATACTCGATATTATGAAAGATGCTGGTATTCACTCCATAAACCCAGTTAAAAGTATCAGGCAAGCCGCAAGTAAAATTGATTCCCAATCAATGTTCGAAAACAATGGTATTGCCACTCCAGATACATATGTGATCAAAGCTGGTCAAGAGAACAAACTAAATTCAAATGAGTATTCCAAATTTTTGGAAGGCCTTAATAAGCCTTATGTAATAAAAGCGGATCTGGGTACTCAAGGTAAACAGGTTAGGTTCGCTAATAATTATGATGAGGCAGTTATACATTCAAAAGAATTTCTGGATAAAGGTATTGGCATAGTAACACAGCAATTTATAAAGAGTTTAGATGACCGTGCGCAGGATATACGTGTAATGGTTATAGGTGGTAAGATAGTTGCAGCAATGACCCGCACTGCAAAAGAAGGTGTCTTCATTTCGAATCAGGCTCAAGGTGGAATAGGAGAATTCATGCACCCTGATGAATTAAGCCCTGAACAAAAAGAAATATCGTTGAAAGCCGCTAAGGCAAGTAAGCTTGGGATGACTGGTATAGATATAATAGGCTCTAGAGAAAAGCCGGTTATACTTGAAATAAACTCCGGCCCAACCTTAAGTTGGTTCGCAGATAAATGTGAAATACCGGTTCATGAAATGGTAGTTAAAACTCTTGAAAATGAAATCCGTGAAAAAGCAATTAATTCACAATTAATACGCTAAAAAGCATAAGGTCGAGCTTTTACCCGACCTTATCTTCGTCATAGTTAGTTAATTCCTGAAACTATCTTTTAGCTGGGTTCTTAGCCAGCTAGCAGTGCCAATAATAATATCGCAACGATGTTGGCGATCTTGATCATTGGGTTGACGGCAGGGCCGGCGGTGTCCTTGTATGGATCGCCGACGGTGTCGCCGGTTACGGCTGCCTTGTGGGCTTCCGAACCTTTGCCGCCGAAATTACCTTCTTCGATATATTTCTTGGCGTTATCCCACGCGCCGCCACCAGCGGTCATGGAGATAGCAACGAAAAGGCCGGTAACTATTATACCAAGCAGCATCGCGCCAAGGGAAGCAAAGGCAGCAGCCTGGCCGCCTATCGCGTTGATAACGAAGTAAAGCACAACAGGCATACCAACCGGAAGAAGGGATGGGATTATCATCTCTTTTATCGCGGCTTTGGTAAGCATGTCTACCGCGCGGCCGTAATCAGGCTTTGCAGTACCGGCCATGATACCAGGTATCTCCTTGAACTGCCTGCGCACTTCAACCACTACCGAACCTGCGGCACGGCCAACGGCCTTCATGCCCATTGCACCGAACAGATATGGAAGCAGGCCACCGATAAGAAGGCCAACTACAACATAAGGATCGGAAAGCAGGAACTGGACCGGAACATCAGGGAAGTAATGTTTCAGGTCTTCAGTGTAAGCGGCGAACAGTACCAGAGAGGCAAGCGCGGCAGAGCCTATCGCATAACCTTTGGTAACTGCTTTTGTAGTGTTGCCGACTGCATCAAGCGCATCAGTGTTAACGCGGACCTCTTTTGGAAGGCCGGCCATTTCAGCGATGCCGCCTGCGTTATCAGTGACAGGGCCGTAAGCATCAAGCGCTACAACTATGCCGGCAAGTGCCAACATTGTAGTTGCAGAGATAGCGATGCCGAACAGGCCGCACTGAGAGAAGGCAAACAAGATACCCGCGCAGATAACGATGGCAGGAAGCGCCGTAGCTTCCATGGAAACCGCCAACCCTTGTATCACGTTAGTACCGTGACCAGTGGTTGATGATTGCGCAACGCTTCTTACAGGGCGGAACTTGGTGGATGTGTAATATTCAGTTATCCACACTAAAGCGCCGGTGACGAACAGGCCGGAGATAGCACATTCGAACACATTGCCGCCAGTGAAGCTAAGCGTGCCTATCTGGAATATAGTACCCATTCCAAGCAGGTTATCGGTAACGAAATATATCGCAACCGCGGAAAGTACCGCTGCAGCTATCAGGCCTTTATATAGAGCCTGCATGATATTACCGTTTTTACCGAGTTTCACGAAGAATGTGCCCACGATGGAAGTAAGGATGCACGCGGCACCTACAACAAGTGGATACATCATCATGGTGCTTTGAACCTCACCGACGAAATATATTGCAGCAAGCAGCATGGTAGCTACGATAGTTACAACATAGGTCTCGAAAAGATCGGCAGCCATACCAGCGCAATCGCCAACGTTGTCGCCAACGTTATCTGCGATAACGGCAGGGTTCCTAGGGTCATCTTCCGGGATCCCGGCTTCAACCTTGCCAACCAGATCAGCGCCGACATCAGCGCCTTTGGTGAATATACCGCCGCCAAGACGCGCGAATATCGAGATAAGCGATGCGCCGAATGAAAGGGCAACAAGGGCTTCAAGTATTTTGCGAGTTTCTACGTTTATTCCAAGAAGGTAATTATAATAAATTGAAATGCCAAGGATACCAAGGCCAACAACCAACATGCCTGT
>CAYRJW010000046.1:0-12367 GCA_964424715.1 uncultured Rickettsiales bacterium
TCTTCGGTACGAAGAGCAGCTTCTTCATGGCTGAAACCTTTCTGTCTGAAAAGCTTATATGCGATGTTCAGCGCTATCACAGAAACATCGAATGCGCCATCAAGCGTTTCGATTTCGTCTTTTTCCTGTAGGGCGGCGCCTAATTCGTTGAATTCCTCGCGCAGCAGATTATCATATGAAAAGCCCAGATATTCCCAGGTTACCTTGTTCTTCACCAGTTCCAGCTTGTTGCTGAACTCGGCATTTTTACTAACTACCGATTCTTCGGTCTCAAATTTTTCTTTCAGTTTCGCGCTCATCTTTTTCCTTTTTTGGTTTATTCAAATCTATAATTAACTTATCCCCTGCCATTAGCAATAGTGATGGCAATATTTTTTATCCGGCGGCTGTAATATCAGTATTAATAAAGCGATCACCTTTGAATAAAAGTGGCTGCCCTAAAAATTTGGCTGTGGCATAGGCGAAGTAATCACCAAGTGCCAGGCCGGTTTCGCGGGTTTTTCCTTTGCTGTAGAAACGGTAACCTTCGCGGGCAAGTTCTATTATGGAATCATCCACCTGATATATTGTGATATCGGCTTTTTTGAGGAAATTATCCAGCTCACGCGCGCCGGCATCGCCATATTTTTTCTCGACGAAAGCCGCAACCTCGAAATAATTCACTGCCGAGATATAATTCTTCTCGCTGTTCTCAAGCGCGATGGCGAATCTTTCTGCATCCTCATCAAGATTCAAAATAGATAATATCACTGATTTATCGATTATCATAAAATTGCCGTATCTTTTAATCTTGCGCCTATTTTAAGCAGTTCGCTGGCGATATTGCGTTTTTTCCTGTAATTGCGGGTCTTTTCCGTTTCCAGCTTTTCGCGGATGGCATCAGTGACCGCAACAGTCATGGAAAGCCCGGTTACTTTAGAAAGTTCCTTGGCAAGCTTATATGTTTCTTTATTCTTTATATTCAGCATGATAGTTTCTATATGATATAATTATAGAAAATGATACATAATTCTAGAATTATAGGCAAGAGATGATGATTAACAATAGATTAAGTTGAATTTATGCAACTTTGGAATCTTTCGGAGAAATGCCTTCTCTTTTGAAGAATTGTTTGATGTTGCGCGTGGCCTGGCGGGTGCGTTGTTCGTTCTCTATGAAGGATATACGAACATATTCATCACCAAAACTGCCGAAACCAGCACCGGGAGAAACGGCAACTTTAGCTTCTTTCAGCAATAATTTTGCGAATTCTACTGAGCCTAGATGGCGGAATTTCTCAGGTATGCGTGCCCAAAGGAACATTGAAGCTTTAGGCGGGGTGACATTCCAGCCGGCCTTTATCAGGCCTTCGCACATTATATCGCGGCGTTTCTTATATAATTCACGGAAGCCATAAACGCAATCCTGCGGGCCGTTCAGGGCATAGGTGGCAGCTATCTGGATAGGCATGAAACTGCCGTAATCGAGATAGGATTTAACACGCTTTTGTGCCTTGATTATCTCTTTATTGCCAACGCAGAACCCTACGCGCCAGCCGGCCATTGAATAGGTTTTGCTTAATGTGGAGAATTCTACCGCGACATCTTTCGCGTTCTTCACCTGCAGAACCGATGGTGGCGGGTTATCATCAAAATATATCTCGTTATAGGCAAGATCGGAGATCAGTATCACATTATGGAAGCGGCAAAGGCTTACCAATTCCTCATAAAATGCAAGGTCTACCGTCTCGGAAGTGGGGTTGCACGGGTAATTCACCACGATAGCGATAGGCTTCGGGTTAATGCTTTCTATGGCAGTTTTGAATTTTGGCAGCAGGTCGGTTGCGGTATCGACCGAAAAATCACGCTGAATGGAATGGATGGAGGCTTCCGCCAGTACAAAGCCATAAGTATGGATAGGATAGCTTGGATTCGGCACTATTATAACATCGCTAGGCTTGGAGATCGCTACCGCTAAATGATAAAGACCTTCCTTGGAACCTTGTGAACAGGTTATCTCGGTTTCCGGATCGAGAGAGACATTGAACCTTCTATCATAGTAACTTGCCACCGCTTTGCGCAAACCCTGTAAGCCCTGGGAAACGCCATAACCATGGATGTCCGGGCGTGATACCGCTTCCTTCATTTTGCGGATTACATGATCCGGCGCAGGGGAATCAGGGTTGCCCATGCCGAAATCGATTATATCCTCACCGCGTTTGCGCGCCTCGGCCTTGGCATAGTTCACCTCAGCAAAAACATAGGGAGGCAGCCGCTTTATGCGGTAAAAATCTTCATATTTAATTTTATCGGACACGGTATTTTTTCTGGATTTCAAGCCGAGAGTAAAACATAAAACAAAAAACTTACAACTTGAAACTTAAATCTATTTGCTAAATTTTTTGGCTTCGGTCTTTAGGTCATTGGCTTTCTGTACATCCATCATCGCCCGGCATTCGGGGCTTATATCGGCCTTGTTGATGCTGGATTCCTTGTTTATCAGGGCTCTCAGGCGTTCGTTGATGAAATGATAGATGAAATTCATCTCGCCCGGGCTGAGTTTGTTATCGCCGTAATCACGGATGACATTAACGATGATATCGCAGGCTTCTTTATATTCGCCTTCGCCTTCGTAAATGAAAGCTTCCAGCTGGCGGGTCCAGATGGGGATATCAAGTTCTTTGGGAAGGTTGGCAAGTTTGTGGGCGATCTCAAGTGCGCGCTTGTTATCCTTCATGCCGTGTTTGGCGTTATATACGGCCTGCGAATACCACCACCAGTTACGCGAAGGATCCTTATCGGAATGATGTTCAAGAAAATCCACTACATAAGGCGTGTCCCTTTCCTTTTGCTGGGTAGCGGCGTAATAATAGGCCACAACATAGGCCACAAGGTTTGATCTTGGATCAACCTCATCAAGTAATTCCCACCAGCGGTAAAGTCTTTTGAAATCATAATCCTTGAGCGGTGTAGAGCGGCCGAAAGTATCGCCCATGAACTGCATCATATAACCGTTATATCTGAATGTAAGCTGCTCATCACCGAAGGAAAATGCCTTCATCATTTCGGTTGAAGGGGCAGCGGGAACTATCTCAAGCGTTGGTTCTATGGACCTTGTACCATGCCAGATATCACCAACGCCATGCCAGAGAATGAACTGGGCCAGAAGTATCATTACGGCAAATAAATGAAGTGATTTTCTCTCTGCCATAGAGCTTAAAACTGTTTCCGTTTAAAATCTATCGCTGCAAGGGTAAGCAGCAAAGGTATATATATGGCCGCCTGAAATACAGGGGTGAACAGCAATATCCCTTTGATCTCAACGCCGTATATAAGCCACTTGCTCTGGCAGAAAAGATCCAGTCTTGGCAGCAGGAACGAGGTGAGCCAGATTATCTTCTGGGCATAAAAATCAAAACTCAGCATGTCGGATGAGGGCTTTTTCTCCAGCACATATGAAAAGAAACCTATCATGCGGGATATGGCATAGAAGCCGAAACATAACAGCACCGCCGATACCGACGATCTTAATATTATCGATGAGAAAACCGCGAAAGCGATAACTATAAGTATCTCAAGCTCCATGGTAAGTGCCCAGTATGAGAGGCCATTGTAATTGAAACCATAGAACGACATTATGAATAATGACAGTGCCGCAACTATGATGGTTGCCACAACTGAAAAGCCTAGCCAGTAGGAGACCACGAACTGCTCACGCGAGATAGGGCGGGAAAGCATGAGGTCTATCTCTTTATTCTCAAAGGCGCGGCGGACATGGAAACACACGAAGACTATCATACCAATTATAAGCACCACGCGTGATGAGCCGGCGGTGAAGCTTGATGTGATCTCCTGCTTTTCCACCAGTACGGTGGAACCCATGAAATAAGAGATAAAGCCCGTAACCACCAGAGCGCCTATTATTCCAATGAAAAGCCAGTCACGCAGTGCGGTAAGAAGTACATATCTGATAGTTGTGTTCATGATATAAATTTAATTTTGTTTCCTGCATCGGAATTTAATCGCCGGGGAGATTTTGTAAAGATATTAATTGAGCTTATATAGCCCATTAGTTGGGAACGAATCTGGATTTTGATGTGGTAAATTTTTTATAGAACTTTTCATCTTCCACAGAAACGCCTTTGCCAGGAACTATGGTAGCCTTCATGAAGATAACAGTTTCAACATTGGTAGTAAGTTTATCCACGCTTTTGAAAACATTGCCTACATAAGGGATGGAACTAAGGCCCGGCAGGCCGGCATCCGTATTGTTAGATTTTTCTTCCAGCAGTCCACCAATGGCCATTATCTCGCCGCTTTTTATACGAAGGGTAGTATCGAGCTCTCTGGTATCGATTATAGGGATATCGGCATTCAGGTCAGCGGGGTCAACAGGGGGATCGAGGCTTTGTGCGGCAAGCTGCAGGCCGGGATCCTGTATGGTACCGGTGAGCCTTGTAAGGGTAGGACGGACGCTCATTAATACCTCATTCTTCTGGAGATCGATAGAGGGCTGGAGCGCCAGTACTATGCCGATAGGTGCGCTTTTGATATCACTGGTGAAGGTGGTTTTTGCCGGAGTGACTATAGTACTGCCATCGATCACGGCATCAGTGGTTTCGATCTCGACATCAAAATATACATTATTTTCTGAGAAGTTAAGCACCGCGAACTGGTTGTTCAGGGCATTTATGCGCGGGTTCGAAAGCGCGCGCGTGGTGCCGAAGGTCTGTAATAATTCCACCGAGCCATCCAGTGTTGTATCGTCGCTGCCGAACAGGTTGCTCGGCAGAACTGAAAACTTCATTCCTGCAGAGGAAGTGGCTCTTGTTAAAGTTGGTATTGCTGCACCGTAACCGCCGCTTACGCCAAGATTGTTGGTTAGCAGGTTCCAGTTTATGCCGCTTCTGAATTCGTCGCTTAAGGTAACCTCAACAACTTTTGCTTCGATAAGTACCTGCGAGGTAAGTTCTATATGGATCCTGTCCAGATATTCCTTGATCGCTCGGTGTTGTTTCTCCGTTGCGATCACAGATATGAAACCGGCATTCTTGTTCACCGATATCACACCGCTACTGGTAGAGCCTGAAGGTGACGGGCCAACACTTGCGCTAGCGCCGCCGCCGTATAAGGCTATAAGCTGGGTAACCCCTGCGGTGATACTGGTCCAGATATCACCATCGCCTGATTTTGAACTTAACTGGGAATTAGAGCTGCCATTTATGGAGCTGCCAGAAGATGATGAAGCGCCGCCGACCGCGAAAGATGTACTGATACTTGAAGATGAATTGCGCGTTATATCAAGGATATTGAATTTATAACTTTTGATCACCGGGGTATCTTTCGTAACTTTCAGAACACCATCATCAAAGGAATAGTTAAGGCCAGCCATATTACATATTCTTCTGATGACCTCAGAAAAAGGCTTGTTCTTGGCGATGAATATTACCCCGCCGCTGATATCTTTATCAACTTCGGCATCAACTTCGGCCCGGCGGGCAAGCTCTATTATAACATCTTTTATCGGGATATTCTCATTAACGGAAATTGATACAAGTTTATCATTTTCAATTTCCTGTTCCTCAGGTGCGCTTATAAGATCGGTTACATCAGGCATGTTCATTTGCGGTGAGATTGGCGAGGAACTTCTGGAACCAGTTGCATCACCGTTAGTGGTCACTTCATCCTGATAATCTTTTCGGTTGAGGTTGCCATAAGGATCTAGTTTGTCATGTGGGTTTTTGAACCAGCTATCTTCTTTTGATGGTTGGGAGGAGTAGCCATCCTGCCTTTTTTTCTCGAAGTCGCGTGTATCAGAACATGAAAGGGTTATCACTGAAAGGAATAATACCAGAAATGATTTTAAGATTTTATGGTGCATATTTTTAGTAAGATACAACTATTCATGCCATCAGGCAATTTAATTCAAAATATTAATATTCAGGATAAAAGAAAAATTCAGGAATAGATAAATTCTTGCAGTAACATCATCAATTTCACATTGCTTTCCGGGAAGGCGACACAAAAAAGCAACGATGCCATCAGTGCCGGGCCGAAAGGGAACATTTCCCCTTTCTTCAATATCTTCCAGATTATCGCTATGCTTATCCCGACCAGACCTGAAAGGAACAGAAAGATAGAAAGACTTTCAATTGAAAGGAAAGTTCCTGCCGCGATGAAGAATTTCACATCGCCAAGGCCAAGGCCCTCCTTCTTTTTCCAGAAGAACATCAGGTAACGCAGGCCCATCGCCAGTGCAAAATAAAATAACGGCATATATAGCAGCTGTTCAATACCGGCATCGTTATATATGCCATAAACTATACCGGTGATGAACAGCAGGATATTTATCTCATCGGGAATGATATAATGCACGAGATCAACAGCGAATATTATTATGGTGCAGAATACCAGTATGCACATGACTACAGTTTTAAAGCTGTCGCCAAAGAAATATGCCGAAGCCGCAAAGCCGGCTATCATAAGTAATTCCGTGATAATATAACCGTGCCCGAATTCCGCCTTGCAGTAACGGCATTTACCGCAAGTGAACAGACAGGAAAATACCGGCAGAAGATCAAGCCCGCTAAGCGTGTGGCTGCATTTAGGGCAGGCGGATCTTTTGCTTACCCAGTTGATCTCTCTTGGCAATCTATATATAAGCGCTGTTGCAAAACTGCCAAAAACTGCGCCGAATATGGCCGCTATCAGCATTATAAAACTTCTGTCTTGTAATAAACTTTCCATGAAATAGAATTTGATATATATTCAGATCCTATGAGTGAAGAAAATAAAGAAAATAATCAACAAGAAAATCCCGTAGCCGCCACCCCGGAGGAGATTATATCGAGCCTGCATGGCTTTGGTGATATACGACTGGAATTAAAAGTGCTGCTCGGCAAGATAAAAATGCCGATCGGCCAGTACTTAAAAATAACCCGCGGTTCCATCGTGGAACTCGGCAAAGGCCGCGCCGAACCGCTTGATGTCATGGTGAACGGCAGAAAGGTCGCTGAAGGTGAGGTAGTACTTTCCAAAGATCCTACCATTTCGGAAAAGGTCGGCATTGAGATAGTTTCAATATTCAAACCAAAGAAATACTAATAAAATATTCTCATGAGGATCGGGATAATAGGAACAGGTTTGATAGGCGGCTCGCTGGCCCTTGCGCTTAAAAGAGCTGGCAAACATAAGGTCTATTGCTATAACCGCAGGATAGAGAATTCAAAAAAGGCCCTGAAAATAAAAGCGGTTGATGAATATTTTGAATCAATAGAAGAACTTGCTGAAAATTGTGATGTTATGATCATCGCCACACCGCTTGGTTCTTATACGCATATAGGTAAAATTCTTGCAAAATATCTTGATGGCAAAAAGATAATCTCTGATGTAGGCTCGGTAAAATCCGAACCTACAATAAAGATACAGGCTGTGCTACCCGCGAAATATAAAAGCTTCTTCGTTCCTGCCCATCCTATCGCTGGCAAGGAAAAAGGCGGCCTAGTGAACGCCGATGCTAATCTGTATAAAGGCAAAAAACTTATCATAACCAAAATGCCTAACTGCAAAAAGGCGAAGATCATAGCGCAGATATGGAAAGATGCCGGGGCAGAGATAGAATATCTGAACGCCAAAAAACACGATGAGATATATGCAAACATCTCTCACTATGTGCAGTTCTTGAGCCATGCCTGTGCAAAATATTTCCCGGAAGATCTCGGGGAATTCTCACGCCTGATGAACTCGCCGAGGGAAATATGGGCTGAGATATTCATGTTCAACAAGGAAAATATCAAAAAGACCAACGCAAGATTCATCAAGGCCTTTGAGCAAAAAGTTAAAACCTTAAAACCTGCCCGTGCAAAAGATAAATATCATTATGCCGCCAGAATAATAGCGCAGACCATGCAGGAAATAACCCCGAAAGAACATCTCAAATATGCCGGAACGGGCTATAAATCCTTTACATCTATCGCAAAAGAGGCTAATTCTGGTGCTGTAGAAGTGAAGCTTCCCGAAATTAAAAATATTTTAAACAAGATATTAAATGACCTCAAAAAAGCAAAATTGTAGTTATACCCTCGCCGTCTATCCCGGCACCTTTGACCCTATAACACTTGGCCATCTTGATGTTGTGCGTTCTTCCTTAAGCGTCTGCGATGAACTTATCATAGCTATCGCCAATGACAGCCCTAAAAAAACACTTTTCACCCTAAAAGAGCGCGTGGAAATGGTGCAGAATGATATCAAAGAATATTGCCCGGAACTGAAAAGTAAAATTCATGTTGAAGGTTTTACCGGTCTTTTAATGAATTATGCTTCCAAAAAGAAATCAAAAGTAATAATCCGCGGCCTGCGTGCGGTAAGTGATTTTGAATATGAGTTTCAGCTTGCCTCAATGAATTCCCGCCTGAACCCGAATATTCAAACCATCTTCATCCCCGCTTCCGAAGATACCCAGTTCATCGCCTCCAGCCTTGTGAAAGAGGTGGCGCGGTTAAAGGGTGATGTATCTCAGTTCGTTTCCAAAGGCACATCTAAAAAGCTGAAAGCGAAATACTAATTATTTTCATGTAACAGTTCATCTGCGCGTTTCATGAACGCATCGGTCATTCTCATCACCGCTTTTTCGAACAGGAACCCTATCATCTTTTCAAAGATCGCTGATTCAAAGCGGAAATCAAGTTCGAAAACTATTTCGGTTCCGGTGTCTTTCGGGATGAAGAGCCAGTCGGTCTTGAGATATTTGAAGGGGCCGCGTACCAGTCCTACTTTTATTTTATGATCCGGATTCTGGGCATCCGGCCTTATCATTTCCACGCGGGAAGTGTATTTATGGGTGAAAGAGCCGAATTTCGCTACCATATCGGCGATGAAGTAATTATCTCCCCGCTCAATTATCCGCGTGGCCGCTATCCATGGCAGAAATTCAGGATATTTTTCCACATCGGCGACAATGTTGAAAAGCGGTTCAGCCTTGTGTTTAGAGTCATATTTCGCAAAATGAGCTGGCATGGGCAAGTTAAATTGTATATAAGCCGTTAAGATTAACTATAGTTTTAAAGGTTGTAAAGGTTTGAAAATACTAGGTATAGAATCCAGCTGTGATGAAACTGCAAGTGCGGTAGTGGATGATTCATGCAATATACTTTCCAACATAATATATTCACAGACTACTGAACATCTGGCCTATGGCGGCGTTGTTCCCGAAATTGCATCGCGCGCGCATGTTGAGAATATTGAAGAGGTAGTTAAGAAGTCTCTCGAAGCTGCGAATACAGATTTAAAAGATATAGATGCTATTGCCGTAACAGCTGGCCCCGGCCTTATCGGCGGTGTGATAGTGGGCCTTATGTATGCCAAGGGGCTTGCCAGCGCAACCGGTAAACCACTTATCTGTATTAACCATCTGGAAGGTCATGCGCTCACCTGCCGCCTTACCGATAAGGTGGAATTCCCATATCTGCTGCTGCTGGTTTCCGGTGGGCATTGCCAGTTCATTATTTGTGAGGCTTTAGGTAAATATAAGATAATCGGCCAGACCATGGATGATGCTTTAGGCGAAGCCTTTGACAAATGCGCGAAGATGCTAGGCTTAGATTATCCCGGCGGCCCGATAGTTGAAAAAATGGCTCTGGAAGGGAATGCGAACCGTTTCAAATTCACCATGCCGCTCGCCAAGGAAAAGCAACGAAGCTGCGACTTTTCTTTTTCCGGACTTAAAACAGCGGTGCTGCTTGAGATAGAGAAGTTCGGCAAAAATATTACCGAACAGGATAAAAAAGATATCTGTGCATCCTTTCAGGAAACTTGCTCTAAGGTTATTCTGGATCGCCTGAATAACGCGCTGGATATATATCTGCAAACTCACACCCAAAGAAATTTTGTTATCTCCGGCGGTGTAGCCGCCAATAAATATATAGGCTCGGCGATAAAAAAATATCTGGCCGAACGAGGTTTCAGTTTCTACAGCCCGCCACTTAAGCTTTGCACCGACAACGCTGCAATGATAGCATGGGCCGGGGTTGAAAGGTTCAAGGCAGGTTTGACCTCAAACCTTGATTTTGTACCAAGGGCAAGGTGGAGTTTGGAAGAATAGTAGATATGGCAATAATAGAATTCATACATTTAGGCGGTTATGTAAAGGTTTCCGCTATCGATGAGGAGACCGGCATCGAGGCCGTTTCGATATTGCCGCCGAACCTTTCCAAGTCCGACATGACCCTTGCCGCCATGCGCAAGCTTGAATATGTGATGGCAAAAAAGAAGACCGATAATGACAGTGGTGGGTTCACTATTTAAAGCAGCCCGTTCCCCGCGAAGCTGAAATGCTTGTCACCGGCGATTATTAAATGGTCGTGAAGTTTTATTTCTACCGAGCCAAGCCCTGCTTCAATTTGTTCAGTAAGCTCGATATCGCTTTTTGATGGGGTGGGGTCGCCGCTTGGGTGGTTGTGGATAAGTATTATGGCGCTACTGCCGAGTTCAAGGGCGCGTTTCACTACCTCGCGCGGATAGACCGGGGTCTGGTCCACGGTGCCTTCCTGCTGAACTTCGTCGGCGATCATTTTGTTTTTCTTGTCTAAGAATATTATGCGGAACTGTTCTTTGGTCAAACTTCCCATTGCCGCCTGACAGTAATCAAGCAGGGCCTTCCAGCTTTGGATCACCGGCTTTTCCATTATTTTGCTTTTCAGTAAACGCAGTGATGCTTCATTTATTATTTTCAGCGAGAATATGGAACCTTCGCTCATTTTTGCATCTTTCAGTTGCTCGATATCGGCGCTGAAAACTGCGGCGATGCTGCCAAATTTATTTATCAGGTCTTTGGCAACGGGCTTGGTATCCTGCCTTGGATAGGCGGAGAATAATATCATCTCCAATATCTCATAATCCGGAATAGGGTCGGAGTTGCCGGATTTTAAAAATCGTTCCTTCAGCCTTTTGCGATGTCCGTGGTAATGTGGTTTTTCTTCTGCCATGGCGGAAGAATATAGAAATAATAATTAGCTAGCAAGCATTCTGGTTATCGATTCCACCTTGTTATCGATCTCGGCTTCTGTACCTCTGAGTTTTTCGATGTTCTTAACCGCGTGGATAACAGTGGTATGGTTCTTACTGCCGAAATTACGGCCAATTTCAGGCAGGCTTTTTGTGGTAAGGTTCTTCGCCAGATACATTGCAACCTGCCTAGGGCGGGAGATGTTCCTGTCGCGGCGGGATGATTCTATATCGGATATTTTAATCTCATACTGGCTGCATACAACGCGTTTTATCTCATCGATAGTGAGTTCTTTTCTCACGCCGCGCAGCAGGTCCTTCAGCGTATCAACGGCAAACTCCATGGTTATCGTTCTTTCAGAAAGCCTTGCCAGTGCGGAAACTTTTATCAGCGCGCCTTCAAGCTCTCTGATATTAGTATTGATGTTATCAGCAAGGAATTTAAGCACGCTTTCATCTATCTCGGTATTCAGAAGTTTCGCTTTCATCTTTAATATATTTAAGCGAAGTTCAGCGTCAGGTTTTTTGATATCAGCCACCAGCGCGCCGCCAAGACGGGATTTTATCCGTTCATCAATATCGCTCAGGTCGCTTGGTGCGCGGTTGGCGGTAAGCACTATCTGCTTGCCGTTTTCCACGATAGCGTTGAAAGTATGGATGAACTCTTCCTGGATGTTTATCTTGCCGCAGATGAACTGGATATCATCGATCAGTAATATATCGCAGCCGCGCAGATATTCCTTGAAAGCCACCATGTCCTTTTCGCGTATCGCTTTCACGAACTGGAACATGAATCTTTCCGCAGAAAGATATAAAGCCCTTTTGCCAGCGCTGCCATCTTTTATATGATTGGCGATGGATTGCAGCAGGTGCGTTTTGCCGCTACCGACATTTCCATATATGAATAATGTGTTCGAGCCAAGATCGGTTCCTTCCACCAGTGCTTTAGCCGCATTGAATGCAAGAGCATTGGAATCACCCTTAACAAAATTCTCCAGCCTGAACTTGCTGTCCGTAATAGATTCGAACAAGGCCGAGCCTTGAGTTGTTACTTTATTATTGGTTTGGGTTTCTTGTAGGGCATCTAAATGCTGTTCGCTGGCTTGGAACGCTCTTTTGCTATCTACTATTATGTTGAAACCCAGGAAAGAAGGTAGTTCTTCGGAGATGAGTTTTTCTATCTGTTTGGAGAAATTGCTGCTAACCCAGTCTTTTATGAAGCGGCTTGGGGCTTTCAGCGTTATCATGCCACCGTTGAACTCGGAAAGCTCAAGAGGTTTTATCCAGCTGTTGAAGCTGGCGACACCGTAATTGAAACTGAACTTGGCACAGAATCTCTCCCACACCTTGTTCAAATCTTCGACCCCTGAATTCATCCTACCCTACTT
>CAYRJW010000047.1:0-12320 GCA_964424715.1 uncultured Rickettsiales bacterium
TGGCCCTTATTGGCCTTCATCAGGCCGATTATGGTCTTTATCAGCACTGACTTACCACTGCCCGAACCCCCTATGACAACAAGGGATTCCCCTTGATTTAGGGTAAAGCTTACCCCTTCAAGAACCTTCTTGCGGCCGAAGGATTTATGGACATCTATTAACTCAATCTTGGGTTGCGTTGCCATCGGGCTCCATTAAAATCATTACAGGTTTGTAACAACTTATTAATTATTTTATTACAAATATATACCACTTTTTAATAGATTATGGTATGATAAGTCAAATCATTAAAGCAAAAAGCTAATTAGTTTTAGGGTGGGAAAGTTGCTTAATAACGATTACATGTTCAACAAGACCAGCAAGATCGAGTTACTGGATGACCAGTATACCAGCGAGCCAGCAGTTCAGGATAATTCAAACACAGCACAGGAAGAAGAACTAGGATTTATTCCGGCAGCGGAAAATATTAATTTTTTTGAGCGCGGTAATATTGTTGTGAAGGTAATGGATAACCATAATTTTTATGAGGCCGAGGAGATGTCAGCGGAATATCTGAATGATGCGTCTATCGGGCTCTTGACAAAAATCTGGATAAATATCTCAAGGTCATTGAAAGAATAATTAATATCCCGGCCAGCAACAGCGGCAATTCATCACCATGTACAGAATAATAAGTTTCCTTAATGCTTCTGGAAGGAAGTTTTGTATCTATTATCCCATCCTTATTTAATTTTATGAGATCAAGTATCTCGCCGACGCTGTCTATCACGGCAGAAACGCCGGTATTAGCGGAGCGTATCACCGGCAGGCCTTCTTCTATCGCGCGCATGCGGACGCTGTCCAAGTGCTGGTATGGGCCGGAGGAATTGCCGAACCATGCATCATTGGTGAGGTTAAGTATCCACTCAGGTTTTTCGGTATCGTAGATATTTTTTACATTGCCGGGGAAGATAACCTCATAGCATATAAGCGGTGAGAAGGACGGGGAGTTAGCAAGTTTAAGAGTTTTCGGGCCGGTGCCCCTGTCAAAATCGCCGATGCCCTTGGCAAGTTTCTCAACGAATGGGAGGTAGGAGCGCAGCGGTACATATTCACCGAAAGGAACAAGGTGGAATTTATCGTAATAGCTGCGTTCAAGGTTGCCTTCGGAATTTATCACCTGAATGGAATTATAAACTTTCTGGTTAATCATCCAGCCTTCACGGCGGACAGCGCCTAATATCAGATATGAGCTGAACGGTATCACTTCGGCAACTTCGGTGAGGAATTCGCTGTCGTTCTGGATATCAAGTTCAACGGCAGCTTCCGGCCAGATTATAAGATCCGGGACAAAATCTTCCTGCTCGGATTCCTGAAGGGTAAGGTTATAATATTTGAAGAGATGATCGGCCACGCGTAAAGGATCGAATTTTTCTTTCTGCGGAATGTTGGGCTGGACTATCCTTATTTTTGTTTTATCAAAACGGTGCGAATTCTCGCGGATACGGTCAACACCCCATGCGGAAAGATAAGTAAGCAGGAATATCGCTGGCATCAGGTAATATAGTGAAAGGCTGTAACGATATACAGAAGCGAGGGATTCGTTCTTTTTTATATATCGGATGGAAAGATACGGGGAGCAGAAGATAAATATCGCAAATATAGTAAGCCCGTGGGAGCCTATAACACTTGCAGCCTGCGCCAGCGCTATTTTTGAAATGAATACATAACCGGTAAGATTCCACGGAAATCCGGTGAACAGGTAGCTGCGCGCCATCTCAGCCAGCGCCCATAGACCGGCAAAAAATAATACCTTGGTTATACGGCGGAGTTTTAAACGATAGGTTATCCAACACACCAGCCCGGTGTAAAGTGCGAGATAGGCAGGGATAACGCTGACAGAAAACGGTATCATCCACGCGAATTTATCAGGTTCCACCAGCATGGAATAGGATATCCAGTAAAGCCCGGTGACATGGTGAACAAAAGCGAACAGGAAGCCATACCAGAATTGTTTTTTGCCGGTTTGCAATGTATCGAGTATCATTAACAGGCCGGTGAAGCTTATGAAGCCCAGCGCAAAATAATGGAACGGCGCAAAGCAGAGCGTGTACAGGCCCCCCAGTACTATGGTCAGGAATATTTTCATAGGTCTAGTAGGTTACTATATCATCTATAAGAAAATCAACAGTTTCCGTGCCATTCCAGATATTTTTGCGCAGTTTGCCCATTATTGATGTGTTTTTCATCAACGAGCCTTCTATTTTGTCGCCAAGCTCTGTCCCAAAGCAGTTAAAACATATACCCTTGATAGAACCCGAATTTCTCGCAAGGCCGGATTCGGAGATGTAGACCTGAAAATGTTTCTCGCCGACCAGTTTTGTTTTAACTATTTTGGCATCCTCTAGAATTATGGTTGGTTCGCGGTTGCCATTACCGAAGGGTGCAAGTTTTTCTATCTCATTCACCAGCTCGATATTTATCGAGGAAACTTTTAACAGCAGGTCGGCCTCTACGCTATTATCGCCGGAAAATTTTAAATATTGGCTTTCAAGCTGGGTGCAGAGAAAATCATATAGCGGCCCGATCATTTCTTTTTTTACGGAAAAACCTGCCGCCGCCTTATGTCCGCCGCCGGCAAGTAGCAGCCCGGCATTACGGGCATTCACCACCGCGCTGCCAAGATCAACCCCATGCACGCTTCTGGCGGAAGCCTTGCCGATATCACCGGAAACTGCGATGACGGCGGTGGGTTTATTATAAGCTTCCTTGATGCGGCCAGCCACAATACCGATAACGCCCTGATGCCATTTTTCGGAATGTACCATTATAAGTGGTTTTGAGGGATCGTGCTTTTCAGCCTGTTTCATCGCCTCCTCGATTATCTTTTTCTCGATCTCCTGCCGTTCCTTGTTCAGATTATTCAGGATAACAGCATTATCACGGATGAAATCATCATCTTGACTTGAAAGTATCTTTGCCCCAAGGCTGCAATCACCAAGGCGTCCGGCGGCATTTATGCGCGGGCCTATCAGGAATCCCAACGCATAGGCATCCGGTTTTTTGTTAAGTCCCGCAATATCGGCAAGGGCGGCTAGGCCCTTATTTTTTCTTTTCTCTAATATCTTTAATCCCTGTGAAACGAATACACGATTGAGGCCGTTCAGGGTCATCACATCGCAGACAGTGCCGAGGGCGACAAGATCAAGCAGGGATAAAAGATCGAACTCGTTATTATCTTTAAAAAATCCGGTATCACGAAGCTTGCGGTTAAGCGCCACAACCAGCAGGAACGCCACCCCGCTGGCGCAGAGATGGCCAAGGTTCGAGGTGTCATCAAAGCGATTGGGGTTAACTATTGCAACGGCTTCCGGGTAGGTTAATTCGCTTAGATGGTGATCTATAACAATAACATCCAGCCCGGCCTTTTTTGCCTCTCCGATGGGTTCAAAGGCTGTAACGCCGCAATCTACGGAAATGGCGAGTTTAACGCCGGACTTATATAAACTTAAAAGAGCCTCAGTATTTATGCCGTAGCCTTCTTTTATACGGTCTGGAATATATATTACCGGGTCAAGTCCAACGGCTATAAAATAGCGGGTGAGGATGGCTGTAGCCGAAGCGCCATCGACATCATAATCGCCATAAATGGCTATTTTTTCTTTATTTATTATAGCATCATATATGCGGGAGACCGCCTTTTGCATATCCAGCAGGACATTAGGGTCGGGCATCATGTTCTTTAATTTTGGGTCGAGGAAATCGGGTATATCCTCCAGCAGCACGCCCTTGGAATATAGCAGTTTCGCCAGCAGATTGGAAATACCGTGCTTCTGCATCGCGCCGCTTACATAGCTCTCATTGGAATCACTGAGGCTCCAGTATTTACCTTTTGCAGATGGGATGTTGTGGAATTTGTTCATAGGTCAGTTGTTAGAATCTGGAATCTGGAATCTGGTTAGCAGAAATTAGAATAATTTTATACTTTATAAATAAAATAAATTAACTAGATTCTAGATTCCAGATTCCAGTAACTAATTTTTAAAACATGAAAATAGATCGAAAAGGTTTAATGCTTATCCTCTCTTCCCCTTCCGGGGCGGGGAAAACTACTATTTCCAAAAGGCTGATGGATATGGAGCAGGGGATAGCGATGTCGGTTTCCACCACTACTCGCAAGATGCGCAAGGGCGAAATAGAGGGTAAGGATTATTATTTTGTGTCAGAGGATAAATTCAAATCCATGGCGAATAAGGGCGATTTCCTTGAATATGCGCATGTGTTTGGCAATAGTTACGGTACCCCGGCAAAGGCGGTATCCGATAAATTACAGGCGGGGGTTGATGTGCTGTTCGATATAGACTGGCAGGGAACCATCCAGCTGAAGGAAAAATGCGGCGAAGATGTGGTTTCCATATTCATCCTGCCGCCTTCGATGAAGGAGCTGGAGAACCGCCTCCGCGTTCGCGCACAGGATGATGAGGAGGTGATAGCAGACCGTATGAGCAAGGCCTCCCACGAGATATCGCACTGGGGGATATATGATTATATTCTGGTGAATGATGATATAGATGAAGCGGTAACAAAAGTTATCCACATCCTCCGCGCCGAACGCGCAAGACGCAAACGCATGACCGGGCTTGGTGATTTTGTGAAAAAACTGATAGGTTAAATGTTCACAGATATTTTAAAGAACTCTAGGGAAAATGGAATGCTGGCGGAGTTCCTTGCCAATCTTAAGATACAGCGCAAGGTGATATTTGCTATTTATATCAAGGAAATAAAGGCGAGGTTTGGGCAGCATAATTTTGGGATGGTCTGGGCGCTGTTGGAGCCTATTGCGCATGTTACGGTGTTCAGCCTGTTATTTTATTTCAAATCGCATGATTCGGAAGGGATCGAATATCCTATCTTCGTGATGCTTGGTATATTGCCATGGATATTATTTAAGAATATCGTGAGGCGCTCGGTAACGGCCATTTCGGCCAACAGGGGGATATTCGTTTATCCTTCAGTGCGGCCTATCGATGCGATTCTTGGAAGGGTGTTCCTTGAGATAAATGTATTTATTTTCGTGAGCATAACTTTAACGCTGATATTCTACCTGCTGGGTTTTAATGTTGCTTATGAGAATATACTGGCGTTCATCATCGCGGCGTTTTTGATAACTATCATGGCAACTGGTTTAGGTATTTTATTCGCGGTGCTGGATAGTTATTACAGATCAACCCAGAGATTCATAAACATGTCGTTCCGTTTCCTTTATTTCATGTCGGGGATATTCTACCCGGTGACGATAATCCCGGAACCGTACCTTACATATTTCCTCTATAACCCTGTGCTGCAGGGCGTTATGCTGATGCGTAACAGTTATAACCCGGATTATGACGCAGCGCTTATCAATATTCCGTATCTCGCGTTCTTCGCATTCGCATCGCTGGCAGTGGGGATGTTCTATTACTCCATGCACTGGAAAAATGTGGTGGAGAAACGATGATAGAATTCCGTAATGTAACAAAATATTTTGATCATAAGGGCAACCGCAAATATATATTGCAGGATGCCTCATGCATCATTCCCGCCGGCAAGAACCTTGCAGTGCTTGGGGAAGATGGCGCGGGTAAATCGGTGTTCATAAACCTGATGGGCAATGCTTCATTCCCTAATTCCGGCAGTATAATCTCTGATGAAAAAATATCATGGCCGGTAGCGCATAGTGGCGCGCTGCTGAATACACTTTCAGCGCGGGAGAATGTGGAATTCATCTGTATGATAATGCAGGCGGGCCGGCATAAAAGGATGCATATTCAGGAATTCATCTATGATTTCACCGAGCTTGGCAAATACTATGATATGGAGCTTAAGACCTATTCCAAATCAATGCGTGCGCGCCTGAGCCTTGCGCTGTGCCTGGCTTTTGAGTTTGATACCTATCTTTTTGATGATTTCAGTTATAGTGGCGATTCAGTGCTGGCAGGCAAGGCGGAAAAATTCATCGCCGAACACCGGGCCAATAGCCGTTTTGTGATAGTAACAAAAAGTCTGCGCAAGATCCAGGAAAATTGTGACTGTGCGGTGCTTATAAAGGATAATAAGCTGTTTTATTATGATAATATAGAAGCGGCGGTTGAAGAATCCAAAAAAATGTTTAACAATAACGCAGAAGCGCTTGCCGATGATGGTAGCGATGATGATAATTCAGGTGAGTGATATGGACAGGATAGTAAATTTTGCTTTGCAGGTAAAAAGGAAGACCTTCCGGGAATCAATGAAAACAGCTCTGCTGGTGTTCTTTATTCTGGCGGTATCGTACCTTGCATTCCTCCAGTCTGACAGGTACTTGAGCATCGCGAAGGTGATAGTTAACCAGTCGCAGCCGATAGAAACCGCCGGTAATTTCGGCAGCACCGTGGCGCAGCGAAACAAGAATGAGGATGTGCAGCTTATCATGGAATATATAAGATCTGTCGAAATGATGGAATATCTTGATTATTCCATCGATCTGCGGAAGATATATTCAAACAATAAAGGCGATATTTTCTCACGCCTTTCTAAGAATGCGGATAAGGACAGGCTTTATAAATTTTACCTGAACCATGTAAAAGTTAAAACATCATCCGATAATTCGATATTGATAATAGAGGTGCAATCCTTCACCCCGGCAGATTCCCGCAGGATGCTGGAGATAATCATCAGAAGGTCGGAGGAGTTCATCAACAAGATATTCCACGATGTCGCCAAGGAACAGCTCGATTTCATCAAGGACGAGGTTCTCGCCAAGGAAAAACGCATATTAGAACTTGAACGCAAGTTGCGCAGTTCCAAGAATAAAGCGGTTTCGGCGGATTCAAAACTGATGAATAACAGTCTTGAGCGGAAACTGGAATTTGCGATACAGGCCCATAAGGAATCGCTGACCGGCCTGGAGAATATGCGCGCGGAATCAGCCCAGAACCTGAAAAAACTGGTGGTGATAACCGGCCCTACCTCGGAGGAAGATGCATCCTACCCGAAACGCTGGTATAACCTTATATTATTCATGTGTATGTTCGCACTTGTATATTTCATAATAAGGTCTACATACATCACGGTTCTAACCCATAAAACTACGCGGTAATTATGATATTGACCAACAGCAAACATCATGTAGTAAAAGCCGGCAATGTGCATATTGCCAATAATCTGCCATTCGTGCTTATCTCCGGCCCGTGCCAGATAGAAAGCCGCGATCACGCGCTGATGACCGCCGAGAAGCTGGTTAAGATAACCGATAAATTAAAGATACCATTCATCTATAAAAGCTCCTACGACAAGGCAAACCGCACCTCTTTAACCGGCAAGCGCGGCGTTGGGCTTGAAAAATCACTTAGCATATTTGAGGATGTAAAGAAAGCCTTCAACTGCCCGGTACTTACCGATATCCACAATGAAGAGCAGGCGAAGATAGCCGCGGAAGTGGTTGATGTCATACAAATTCCCGCATTCCTCTGCCGCCAGACCGATCTGCTCATCACCGCCGCAAAAACCGGCAAAGTGGTGAATGTGAAAAAAGGCCAGTTCCTAGCACCGTGGGATATGAAAAATGTGGTGAATAAAATAACTGAATCCGGCAACCGCAATGTTCTTGTCACCGACCGTGGCACAAGTTTTGGTTATAACACACTGGTCACAGATTTTCGCGGCTTCCCAATAATGGCCGAACAAACCGGCATGCCCGTGATACTCGATGCCACCCATTCCATCCAGCAACCCGGCGGCCAAGGCAATTCCTCCGGCGGCCAGCGCCAGTTCGTCGAAACACTTTCCCGCGCAGCAGTAGCCGTGGGAGTAGCCGGACTGTTCATGGAATCCCACGAAGACCCGGACAACGCGCCATCTGATGGGCCGTGCATGGTGAAACTAGGGGAGATAGAGGAGCTGCTGAAAACATTGCAGGAGTTCGATATTCTTTCTAAGTCAAAGCTGAAAAGCTAATTTATGATAAAAAGACTCCCGTATTATCTGCCGTTAATTATTTGTTTGATAATATGTTTTTATGTGAAAGAATTTAATCAATTCTTCATGGAGAAAAGTTTATACACATGGATACCGGCAGGATCAGGCATATTGGTTGGTGCTATAGTCGGTGCAATTATTTTTCCTGTTTCCATTGCAGGTCTTTTTGTTTTTGTAATTATTGTAATTTTGTCCGTCCTTATTCCGGATAATATATCAAATGCCATTTTCTATGGCGGTAACGGAAATTACGTGGCTATGTTATTCTATATTTTAAATTTTTCCGTATTAAGCTATCTGATATATAGAGAGAAGCGTTTATATAAGCCATGTTCTCTGCTTATTCTAAGCCTATTTTCAACGTTGATATTGGTACTTATACTTATTCTGCCCGGAATTCAATACGGCATAAATGAGGCGATCGGAGTTAAAAATAATTCTGTAGGAGCATCTATGACCACTGCTGCTGTTTATTCCGGGGCATTCATTTATCCTTTCTTATTTATAAAAGCTGTAGGATTGCTCCTGAAGTATAGGCCCAAAAATTAATCTCATTCTCTGACTGCGCCGAAATAATCAATAACCCCCTATTTATCAGTAAGTTACCCCCTTCACATTTCTGGTGCTTTTTGTGCTTTTTAAAGCTATAATGGCCCACAGGTATTTTGGGGAAATTCATGAGCGATTCAGCGAGAAGAAAGATAGGTAGGGATTACTCTAACCAGATATTCAGGATTGCCGGAAAAGATGCAACTTTGAATGATCTGCGTTGGACGGTAAACAAAGTCGGCAGTGTTCAGTTTTATTTAAATAGTGAAATCCTGAATGAGAAAATGGGATTGCCAAGCTTTAGTTATGATACTGATGAGGACATAGCTGAAAATGCCAAGTTTACTTCTGAAGAAATTTCTTTGATGAATATTAATTTGCAGTACAGACTTTTTGATCTCTGTCATTCGATTACCCACATTGCAACTGATTCGAGGCAAAATCCCAATGACGAGATGAGGATAATCGGTGGATATCACGGTCTTTTCAATATGTCGGCGGAGCATTTTGTATGTGTTTACCTTCATGGCCTTTTACTTAAAAATGAAGAAAGTAAAAATTTGAAGTTACCTACATTACCGGAGTTTGTCTATGACACTCAAGAGATAGAAAATGCTTTGATAGACCGACAAAAACGTTATGGAAATAAAGATTATTTTAAAATAGATATAAAAGCAGATGTTCCTCCTATAAAAATTCATGTTGCAGATAATGAATTGGCCATTACTCCTGAAAGCCATCTCGAAGCCACTGTCAGAAGCAGGTTTGCAAGACATAAAATAATAAGTGCTTCCGAATATGGTGAGCAGATATTTATAAAATATCAGCCGGAACTCCGTAATGTGCCGGCGAAAGTGATATATACAGAAAATGCCGAAAGGGAGTTAGCCTGGAAGATAGCACAGGATAAGCCGGTGAACATACATGATCCCAGAATTCCCCTTACAGTAATTCAGATAAAAGAATCAAAAGAGTTCATAGCCCGGGAACGAGAGCGGATAGAAAAAATATATAAATAAAAACCATGAATAACGGTAGAAAAACAGGTAGGGATTACCATAATAAATTATTCAAAGGATTGTCAGAAAATGCAACCCTGAATGATCTGCGCTATAGGATGAATTTCTTTGGGAGTATGCCTTTTTATATGAATAGCAAGCTTCTGAATGAAAAGGAAGGTCTGGTCTTTTTTGAATGTGAGGATGATGAGATAGTTGCAGAAATAGTCGGGTTTTCTCTTGAAGAGATTTCTTTGATGAATATCGACCCCAATATCAAGCTGCTTGATCTGGCTCATTCAATTGTTCATATTTCTACTGATTCAATACATACTCCTATAGAAGAGCTGAGAATAATAGGTGGGGATATAGGGTTATTTAATATGCCTGTCCAGCGTTTTGCCGCCCATTGGTATAATGATCATCTGCTTGATACCGAGGAAGGCAGGAAATTATGGAAGCCCTTAAAGAAACCGGAGGCCATTGATTGTGAAAATATATATTTCAGTGCAAAAATAAGGCAGCAGGGACTTGCAGAGGGATATTTTAAGATAGACATGAATATAAATATTCATCCTATCAAAGATAATGTGAAATATAATGAATTTGCAATTACCCCGGAAAGTTTTCTGGAGGCCGCTGTCAGAGGAAGATTCGCGAGGTATAAGATAATAAAGGCCTCTGAATATGGTGAGCAGATATTTATCAGATATCAACCAGAACTTCGTAATGTGCCGGCGAAGGCCATATATACGGAAAATGTTGAAAGGGAATTTGCCTGGAAGATAGCGCAGGATAAGCCGGTGAATATACATGATGTAAGGATCCCGCTTACTGTGGTGCAGATAAATGAGGTGAAGGAACTTGCCGCCATGGTGCGCGGAGAACTTAAAAAAATGGCAGGCAGGGATTTCAGAGAGATAGATGAGAAAATAAGAGGCAGGTTCTTATAAAAATTAATCTCATTCCCTCTTGAGTTTTAACGGCTCAGGGTCTAAACTCGCAGGCTCAAAAACCATGGGAAGTAAATGTCACCTGCAAAACCGAGTATAAAACAGAAGATCGATCCGATATCTGATCCTAATTTTGAGATAACATCAAAACCGTTCCCTAATTCTGCCAAGATATATATTCCGGGGAATATCTATCCGGAGATAAGGGTGCCGTTCAGGGAAATTTCGATGGCGGGTAAATCGCTGGAATTGCCGGTGCGGGTCTATGATACATCAGGCATTTATACTGATTCGACGCAGCAGTTCGATATCCGCAAAGGCCTGCCGAAAGTGCGGGAGAGCTGGATAAAAGGCCGCGGCGATGTTGAAGGATATATCGGCCGTGAGATACGCCCGGAAGATAATGGCGCTACTGCCGGCAGCGGCATGAATAATGATTTTGTTTTCCAGTATCCGAATAAAACGCCGCTGCGTGCGAAAAAGGGCAAGAATGTTTCGCAGATGCATTATGCGCGTCAGGGAATAATAACGCAGGAGATGGAATATATCGCGCTGCGGGAGAATATGGGCCGTAAAGGCCTTGTTCCGCAGAACAGCAAGGGTGGTTATTCTTGGGGTGCGAGCATCCAGAATGAGATAACGCCGGAATTCGTGCGCGATGAGATAGCGCGCGGGCGGGCGATAATCCCTTCCAACATCAACCATCCGGAAACCGAGCCGATGGTGATCGGGCGCAATTTCCTGGTGAAGATAAATGCGAATATCGGTAATTCGGCCATTACTTCTTCTATCGGTGAAGAGGTGGAAAAAATGGTGTGGAGCTGCCGCTGGGGCGGGGATACGATAATGGATCTTTCCACGGGGAAGAATATTCACAACACGCGGGAATGGATAATACGAAACTCGCCAGTACCTATCGGCACGGTGCCTATCTATCAGGCGCTGGAAAAGGTTGGCGGTATCGCCGAGGAATTAACTTATGAGATATTCCGCGATACTTTAATTGAACAATGCGAGCAGGGGGTGGATTATTTCACCATCCACGCGGGCGTGCGCCTGCCTTTCGTGCCGCTTACGGCTAACCGTGTTACAGGCATAGTTTCGCGCGGCGGTTCCATTCACGCAAAATGGTGCATGGCCCATCACAAGGAAAATTTCCTCTATACGAATTTTGAGGATATCTGCGAGCTCCTGAAACAATATGATGTATCCTTCTCACTTGGCGATGGCCTGCGTCCCGGTTCAATTGCCGATGCCAACGATGCCGCGCAATTTGCCGAATTAAAAACCTTGGGTGAACTTACGCAGATAGCCTGGAAGCACGATGTGCAAACCATGATAGAAGGTCCCGGCCATGTACCGATGCATCTGATAAAAGAGAATATGGATAAACAGCTGGAAGCCTGCAACGAAGCGCCTTTCTATACGCTTGGGCCGCTTACTACCGATATCGCGCCGGGTTATGACCATATCACCTCCGGCATTGGTGCCGCGATGATAGGCTGGTTCGGCACCGCGATGCTGTGCTATGTTACCCCGAAAGAACATTTAGGCCTGCCGAACAAGCAGGATGTGAAAACCGGCGTGATAACCTACAAACTCGCCGCCCACGCCGCCGACCTCGCCAAAGGCCACCCCGGCGCGCAAATGCGCGATGATGCCCTTTCCAAAGCGCGATTTGAATTCAGGTGGGAAGACCAGTTTAATTTAAGCTTAGACCCCGAAACCGCCAAGGATTTCCATGATGAAACCCTCCCGGCTGATGGGGCTAAAGTCGCCCATTTCTGCTCCATGTGCGGCCCGAAATTCTGCTCGATGAAAATATCGCAGGAGGTGAGGGAGTTCG
>CAYRJW010000048.1:0-12163 GCA_964424715.1 uncultured Rickettsiales bacterium
ATCAGCACTGATACCACGCGAAAGCACTCTTGTTCTCTCTATCAGAGGCGAACAGAATACTGTTAAGGTAACATCACATTCCATATCAAGGTTATTCTCAAACAGCAGCGGTATCTCAAGCACCGCGAGTTTTGTGCCGCGTCGCAGGCAGTCTTTCAGGAATTCTTTGCGGCGCTGTTTTAATATCGGATAAACTATGTTCTCAAGTTCCTTTCTTTTTCCATCATCCTGAAAAACTATGCCGCCTAATATTTTACGGTCTATCTTATCGCTCTTTATGGCTTCAGGGAAAAGTCTGGAAATATGTTTCACCAGCTCCTTATCGCTTGCATAAAGCTTGTGTACCTCGGCATCAGAAGAAAGCAGCCTTACCCCGGGATTACGGAGTAATGCCTTGCAGAAATACGATTTACCACTGCCGATGGAACCTGTGATGCCTATAATTAACATTGATTGTTAGTTGTTAGTTATTCGTTGGAAAATATACGAGAAATGAAAAACGAACAATGAAAAACTAAGAAGCGGTTAGATTATCTCGTATGCAGAACTGTCATCAAGCAGCTTATGCAGCAGCATGTTGTTCATTCCGTGGCCGGATTTATAGGCGGAGAAATTGCCCTGTATGCGGTTACCGGCAAGATAGAAATCGCCGATGCAATCAAGCAGTTTATGGCGCACGAATTCATCGGTGTAGCGTAAGCCTTCTTTATTTAATATCTTATCACCGCTGATAACTATTGCATTATCAAGCGAGCCGCCGCGGGCAAGGCCGAGCGAGCGTAAATGTTCAACCTCATGATCGAACCCAAAAGTGCGAGCGCGGCAGAGATCAGTTTTGAAGGATACCTGCGATGAAGAATAAATACATTTTTGGTTGGAGATGGCTTTCGAGTTGAAATCTATTTCCAGCGCGATCGTGAAATCATCAGCCGGAGCGACGGAGGCGTATTTATCGCCATCGCGCACTTCAACCTGTTTTATCACTTTTATTATCTTGCGGTTCTGGTCCTGCTCTTTTACGCCGGCACATTCGATAAGGAAAACGAACGGTTCGGATGAGCCATCCATGATAGGAATTTCCGGGCCATCAAGTTCGATAAGCGCATTATCGATATCGCAGCCCCAAAGTGCCGCCATCAGATGTTCAACGGTTGAAACTATTGTGCCCTGATCGTTGGAAATGGTAGTTCCAAGCTGGGTCTTGGTAACTTTATTATAATTTGCAGGAACGATATTGTCGAAATTGATTATATCGCTTCTTTTGAATTTTATGCCGCTGTTCACCGCAGCTGGATTAAGCACCAGCCTTACATTCTGACCAGAGTGAAGCCCCACGCCTACGCATGAAACCTTCCTTTCCAGTGTTCTTTGTTTTTGCTTTATCATAATGGCTCTTATTTAGTGTTTATATTACATATATACATCATTGTTTATGTTACGAATTATTACCCACCCCACTTAAAAACCCCAATAAATCAAATATTTTTCAATCACTTACAATTTACTTTATCTGTTACATGGATTTTTGGCGGTAATCCTATATTTTCATCGTGAACAAAGTAATTGTGGCAATGGAGCATCAGCAAAAGGTCAGATATTCAAGGCATCTCATCCTTCCGGAAATTGGCGAGGCGGGACAAAAGCGCCTTATTGAGTCATCTGCGCTGGTTATCGGTGCCGGTGGTCTAGGCTCGCCAGTGCTGTTATATCTTGCCGCCAGCGGTATCGGAAGAATTGGCGTGGTGGATAGCGACAGGGTGGAACTTTCCAACCTGCAACGGCAGATAATACATGAAACTTCCGACATCGGCAGGGCCAAAGCAGAAAGTGCGGGTGACAGTATCAACGATCTTAACCCAGACATAAAACTGGATATACATAATACAAGACTTAACGAAAATAACGCTGAAGAGCTGATAAAAAAATATGATATTATTTTAGACGGCTCTGATAATTTTGAGACAAGATTTTTAGTGAATGATATTTGCGTTAAACTAAAAAAGCCCCTCGCCACCGCTGCAATTTTGAGATTCGAGGGTCAGGTGACATTTTTCCGGAACGATAAGAACAGCCCGTGCTATCGCTGCTTATACCAGGATGTTCCGCCCATCGGCACAATGCCGAGCTGTGAGAGTAACGGCATATTCTCCCCCGTTGCAGGAATGGCCGGAACCATTCAGGCGGCGGAGGCAATAAAATATTTAGCAGGGATAAAAGAATCTCTGTGCGGATATTTACTGGTATTTGATGCAATAAAAATGAATTTCAGGAAAGTGAAGCTGAACAAGGATGTTAATTGCATATGCAGTAAAAATTCTTAAGGCTTCTTCGGTTCCTTGCCTCTTATATCTTCAAGCACATCCATCGGCATTTTGAAATCTTTGGCATCTTCACCGGGAGTGAAAACTACTTTTGCGCGGCCGGTAGAAGGGGTGGTTGAAGCCGGGGTTTTACTATCTGCATTACTGTTCTTGTCACTTGAAACAGATATCCTTCCCGTCCCAGAATTACTTATTTTGCTCAAGCCTGTTTTAACATTATACTCAAAAACTTTTCCCTGCAGTGATGATTCGGAATCTTTCAGGCGGACATTATCACGAAGCACCAGCTGGCCTTCTTTTATATCATAAACCGCATGATCTGACTTTGCGGATTTATCACCGGAGACAAAATCTACATTGCCGGCTGCTTCTATCTTGCGGAATTTGCTCTTTTTGGTGACCTTGTCATAATCGGAGTAGACCTTCATCTGGTCGGACTTGAGTATCATATCGCCCTGCGTCACTTTCACATTATCCTCGAAAATGGAAAGATTTTCGCTGTTCTTCATCACCAGGCTTCCGGAGGAAATATTGATAGGCGCACCTTCATTGCTTTTGATCACATCATTTATATCCACCTGCGCAAGTGCCATTGAAGGGAATAGCATTAAGATCATACAAATAATTTTTTTCATATTTTGCCTGTCAGTTGGGTTTCAGTTCATTGTTTTCCGGCTGGGTGATAAGATGTACGCCGCCGAAAAGTAATATCTCATCGCCGCTATCCCTTATTGTAAAACCGTTAGCCTCTACATCGCCAAGGCGGCCGGTGATGTAAACTTTTTCGCTGCCGGTTGCCATGTTCTCGTTAAGTTTTATATAGGCGGAATTTGTTTTTAACTCATAGCCGCTTTCGGTATTTATTATAACACCATCATTTAATATAAGCTGTTTATCCTTATTGGCATAATCACCGCGGGAAGATTCTATATTTATCCGGCTGCTATCCTTCAGCGCCATATCTGCCTTGATATGGCTAAGAACTGTTTTGTTCTCGCTGACGCTGACACCGCTATCAGCAGAGATATTATAAGGCTGGTTGTTATTATCATTTCCGTAAAAATTAGGGCGCATCATTACCGGCAGGTTTGAAGCATTATCATTGGCTTTCGCAGATTTCGCAGCATCCTCATTCTGGAATTCTATCTTACTGCCGCCCCAGTCCTTATTAACAAAAGGCCAGACTATTATCATAAGGGTTAATAATATTACCATCCGGAAAATGAATTTTTTCAGGTAATTCACGCGGGCAGTATGTCTTTCGGCGAAGGTTACACCATCAGGCGTACTGTACCTGTCGGCGCGTTTGAATTTTAGATAGCGCGCATAAGATACATTAAGTTTTTTGTAATATTTATCGATTGTAAGTTTCAGGTCCATGCCAAACTTCTATATACCCGCTGAAAGCAGGTTATGAATGTGAATAATTCCTTTCAATTCATCTTTATCATCACACACCAGCAGGCTGGTGATGTTGCTGCGGTTCATTATGCCAAGGGCTTCCACGGCCAGTGTTGCAGGTTTTACTTTTTTCGGGTTCTTGTGCAGAAGATCTTTCGCCTGTTTAGAAATTATATTCTCATTCATGTGGCGGCGCAGATCGCCATCGGTGATTATGCCGATAAGTTTGCCTGAATCATCCACCGCCACCGCACAGCCAAGGCTTTTCTTGGTCATGATGATAAGTACATCGCTCATCTTATCGCTTTCTTTTATGATAGGCAGAGCATCACCTTTCAGCATCAGCTGTTCAACTTTTACAAATTGTGAACCGAGTTTTCCGCCCGGGTGGAAAGTACCGAAATCATCCTTGGAAAAACCTTTATTCTCCATAACCGCCATGCAAAGCGCATCACCCCATGCGAGCATCATGGTGGTTGATGTGGTTGGCGCTGCAACGGAAGAAACTTCCGGCACTTCCGGAAGAATGAATGCGATATTGGAAGCCTCTACCAGCGTGGAAGTTTTCCTGCGTACAATAGAAATTATTGGAATATCAAAGCGTTTGCAGAAGAATATTATATCTTTGAGTTCCGCGGTTTCGCCGGAATTGGAAAGCAGCACTACAACATCACCTTTGGTTATCATGCCAAGATCACCGTGGCTGGCTTCTGCCGGGTGTACGAATATTGATGTGGTTCCGGTTGAAGAGAATGTCGCCGCTATCTTATTCGCGATATGCCCGGATTTACCCATTCCGCTTACCACTACCTTGCCCTTGCAGGCGCAGATAATTTCTACTGCCTTGGTAAATTTCCCGTCCAGAGCAGCTTCGAGCGCCTTCAAACCTTCAATTTCCCTATCGATAACGCTTTTAGCTATTTTTATGGAATCAGACATTTTTTTCTTCCCAGTTGCCTTTTTCGTTTTGCAGATAATATTTTAATTCAGATGAATTTTCGCTTTTCAATTTCTTCCACTGCGCCCTTGCGTAATTCAGTTCTGAATCCGAAGAGCCATTGAATATAAGCAGAGTACGCTGGAAATCCTTGTAATATTCCGAACCATCAAATTTAATATCCACCAGAAAATTCGCCTTGATAGGATTTTCCTGTTTGGATGTTACGAATACCGGGTTATGTTCAATATCATTATCATTGGCCGTTGCATGCGGAATGAAACGCTTACCGCCGACAGACCATAAAAGCCCATCTATTATTTTTACCTTACTATCATCACCACAAAGCACTATCGCCTTACCGGAAGTTTCAAGGACTTTCTCCAGCAGTTTTGGCAATGCCTCTTCCAGATTAGTTTTTGAGAGGTGATAGAATGATATCTGCTGCGCCATTTTTATTTCCCGAATACGCGGTTAAATATGAAATCGACATTTTTAGTGTGGTAATTCATATCGAATATTTCATTCAATTCTTTTTCAGAAAGTTTTGCGGTAACTTCCTTATCACCTTTAAGTTCGGTTTTGAAATCCGCGCCTTTTTCCCAGACCTTCATGGCATTGCGCTGAACAAATACATAAGCATCTTCGCGGCTTGCGCCTTTTTGTGTAAGTGCAAGCAATACACGCTGAGAGAATACTAATCCGGAAAGTTTATTTAAATTATTTTCAATGTTTTCCGGGTGGATCACCAGTTTTGAAACCAGACCTTCAAGACGTGCTAGTGCAAAATCAAGAGTAACAGTTGCATCCGGGGCTATCATGCGTTCTACTGATGAGTGGGAAATATCGCGCTCGTGCCATAGGGCTACGTTTTCAAGCGCTGGAGTTACATAACCGCGCACAATACGGGCAAGGCCGGTAAGGTTTTCTGAAAGTACGGGGTTGCGTTTATGAGGCATTGCGCTGGAGCCCTTCTGGCCTGGAGAGAAATATTCCTCGGCTTCCAGAACTTCGGTGCGCTGCGAGTGGCGAATTTCCGTTGCCACATTTTCAATCGATGAAGCAATGACACCAAGCGTTGCGAAATATTGCGCATGGCGGTCTCTTGGTATCACCTGTGTTGAAACAGGCTCTACTTTAAGATTTAATTTTTTGGCCACATATTCTTCAATGCGCGGGTCTATATTGGCAAATGTGCCCACTGCGCCGGATATCGCGCAGGTGGCGATTTCCTTTCGTGCATTTATCAGCCTTTCTTTGTTGCGCTCGAACTCGGCATAGAATCTTGCGAATTTTAAACCGAATGTTGTGGGCTCGGCGTGGATGCCGTGGCTTCGGCCCATTGCAACGATATCTTTGGTTTCATAGGCGCGTTTTTTAAGTGCCACCAGAACCGCATCAATATCTTCAAGTAATATATCGGTTGCCTGTGTAAGCTGCACGGCAAGGCAGGTATCCAACACATCGGAGCTGGTCATTCCCTGATGCACGAAGCGGGAATCATCACCGATGAATGTTGCAAGATGCGTGAGGAATGCGATAACATCATGCTTGGTGGTCTTTTCTATCTCATCAATTTTGTTGATATCTTCCGCAGAAAATTTCTTCGGGGCTTTTGCCGCAATGTTCTTCGCCGCGGCTTCCGGTATCATGCCGATATTGGCCATTGCTTCACACGCGAAGACCTCAATATCGCACCATATCCTGAACCGGTTCGCCGGCTCCCAGATTGCAACCATTTTTTCACGCGAGTAACGAGGGATCATAAAAACCTGCTAATAAACTATAATATCTTCGAAATATATATAACACCGATTACCAATATTGCTAACATGAAATAGGTCTGGTATTTGATTTTTTTCTTCTCCCAGACCGGGTTCAGCGGCGCGGTATATATTACCACCGTGCCCGCCATATAATCGTGCAAGCCGCGCTTTCGCTTGTTGAAAGCTATAATCCAGAACCCGATCATAAGGGTAAGTGTTGCTATTATATATCCCAGGAACCTCACAACATATTGCAAAGTGGAAGGCTGACGGAAGGTTTTTGCATCAACTATCCTTATCCCGAATATCATCTTGCCGGGGGTGGAATTAAAGGCGCGCCAGAAAATAATATATACTCCCCCTATGATAAAAATATTCAGGAACGAATATATTATCATTTTCGGTAACATCTGTTGTTGCAGATAGCCGCTCTCTACCATTACTTTCATCATATCATCGCTGGAAAGGGTTCCGGCGTTATGGAGTTTATATGCTTCTGTAACTTCCATCGGCGCGTTTGCGGGAACTTGCGGGTGCGGATCGTTGAAAATAAGTAATAGCGGAACGGTAAGCAGCACGAAAAAAAGCATATCGAGCATATTGGTCATCAGGCGGATGTTGAGCCCGGCATACCGCACCTTTTCGGGGTCGATGATTACTGCGGTATCAGCCTTTTTTTTCAATGATCTGTAGAATTTTTTCATCTAGAGCATATTTTGGTTAATTATATACATTTGCAGCAGTCAAATTCATTTCAGAGCAAGCATAATTTTATTTAAATAGTGGTTCTATTTAAATAAAATTTTGCGCGGCTATCAAATTAATTTGGCAGCTGCCCTTCGGGTTATGGCTTATTTTAAAATCTAACGGCGAAGAAAATTCTCGGAGGTAGAACCACTACCTCACTCAAATTTTTTCTTGTTATATTTTAAAATAAGACATAACAAATGTATATAATTAATCAAAATATGCTCTAAGTATCTTTGATAATTTATTAATTTTCTGTGTCTCTCCACCGGGTAGTTTTTCCACGCCTATAATAGGTGCGGTGATAAATTTTTCCAGCGATTTTATGGTCTCTGACAGGGGGATATATAATTCATCCTTCCTGCCAAGATTCTGACTGACTATCACCATATCCGGCCTTTTCCCGGCATCGGCCAGAAGTTTATATGCGCTAAGCCCGTGGCTCAGGCCGCCTAAATAGCTATTCAGCACCAGGATTATTTTATCGGCCGAATCCTCTATCAGGTTAAGAAATGTTTTTTTAGAATTTATCGGCACCATTATCCCGCCGGAAGTTTCAACCACCAGATACTCACATTTTTTCTGGCCATCAATAAAATCTTTCAGTTTATCATATTTTATTTCCGGTATCTTCTCCACCCGTGCCGCCATATCCGGCGAGAGAGGATTTTTGAATGAGGTAAAAAATATCTTCTCCAGATGGGTGATATAATTTGCGCCCAGAGCCTCGCATATATAAAAAATATCATTGGGAACTATGTTCTTGTTGAAGCCGGATATAAGCGGCTTTATTGCATGCACCTTTTTGCCAGAATTTTTAAGCGCCTTCGCAATGGCGCAGGTAACAAGGGTTTTTCCGGTATTGGTGCCTGAAGATGTTACGAATATCTTTTTCATCGATGTATTATTTCTGGCAGATAAAATATAAAATTTCCCAGGTAGAATATAGCTGATTGCCGCTGGTGAAATTTTTCCGGTAATGATCTTCCAAACGAACAAGTTTATTTTTCGTGATGGAATCACTCTTTGAGAAGGTAACGCCAGCACCTATATTCCTGATTGACCTTAGAAGTTCCGCAGCGGAATCATGGTTCACCATTTCATGTTTATTATCGTAGAAGATTATCTGGAACCCGGCTTTTTTAAGCAGTACCTTAATTTCCTCAAGATTGTAAAAACTATTTACGCGGGTGGAAATATCAGAATCAAGCTGGGCGGATTTTAGCTCTTTAAGAGTATCCGCACCGAAAATGGTAAATATGAAATGCCCGGAATTCCTTAATATACGGTGAACTTCGGTCAGTGAGTTCTCAAGATTGAATGGCCATTGCAGTGAGCATGATGAGTAGACCGCGTCGAAATGCTCCTTGCCGAAAGGCAGGTTTTCAATATCGGCACATATAGCTGGAGAGAATGCAGAGGATTTTTTGCACATGCCAAGGGCGATATCAAGCTGTGTTATTCTCTGGTTCAGTATCTGTGCGATGAAGCCGGTGCCGCTGCCTATATCAAGAATTTTTGAATCCTGCGCGACATAGCCTTCGGATTGTAATATCAGGTTCTGGGCGATGGTTCTTTGCAATTGTGCGTGTTCGTCGTATTTTTCCGCAGCTCTGGAAAAATTTTCGGATATCTTTAATTTCAGGTTCAAATTCATTTTATATAAAATCTCGTAAGTGTTGCTATAAGCCTGTCTATGTCCTTTTTATCATGTTCCGCTGAGAATGAAAAGCGCAAACGGCTGGTATTTACAGGCACTGTCGGGGGCTTTATGGCAGATACCAGAAACCCGTTATCATACAGATATTGCGAGATCTTTTCGGTTTCCTCGATGCTGCCGATCATAAGCGGCACTATCTGAGAAACAGAACTTCCCATTTCCAGCCCATCTATCTCTTTTGATATGGTTTCCCTGAAATAAGCCGCATTTTCCAGCGCTTTATTAACGCGCCATTGCTCTTTTTCAATTATATCCAGCGCTTTTACCGATGCTCCAAGAATCGCTGGTGGCAGGCCTGTAGTATAAATTAATGTTTTTGCTGTGGTTTTTAGATAATCGATTAAAATCTTACTACCCGCGATATAACCGCCATATGAACCCACCGCTTTGGAAAGCGTTCCCATAATTATAGTATTTTCACCGTGAATAGGGTGTTTCAGATCATGTGCGTTATCAACCATCAGCCACGCACCATATTTGTGGCATATTTCCTGCAATGCCGGCATATCAGGGCTGTCGCCATCCATGCTGAAGACGCCCTCGGTGACTATCAGACAGCTCTTATATTCATGGCGATATTTTTCGAGCATTGCTGCTAATTGTTCAATGTTATTATGAGGAAATCTTTTGAACTCCGCACCGGAAAGTTTTGCGCCTTTTATGATGCAGGAATGGGCCAGTTTATCTGTAATTATAATATCGCCCGACCCCACCAACGTAGTGATAGCGCCCAGATTCGCCATGTATCCTGAGCCAAATACCAAGGCCGATTCCGTACCGCATATTTTCGCGATCTTAGATTCTAATATATCATATAATGGCTGATTTCCAGTAATAAGCCGTGAGGCCCCTGCCCCTGTACCATATTTTTTAGTGGCGGCTATAGCGGCCTTTTTTACCCTTTTATCCAGCGCCAGCCCCAGATAATCATTGCAGGAGAATGAGATAAGCTTTTTACCGTTCCTTATTACCTTTGCGCTTTTAAGACGCTCTGTGGTTTTTAGCGTGCGCAGCAGCTTGCTTTCCTGCATTGCAGCGATCTTTTCAGAAAGAACTTTATCAAGACTATTCATCAATGGTTGATTTAATTGCTCTATACCTTATTAATAGCAGAAATAACCTAAAAACCAACAATGCAATTTAGCCCTGAGATTCGACATAACTGGAAATTGGATGAAGTTCTGAAACTTTTCGGTGAGCCTGTGAACGATCTTATCTTTAAGGCACAACTTGCAACGCGCGAATATTTTGATGCCAACGAGGTTCAGGCCTCCACACTTTTAAGCATCAAGACCGGCGGCTGTGAGGAAGACTGCAAATACTGCCCGCAATCATCACATTACGAAACCGGGCTTAAGGCCGAAAAACTTCTCGATTCACAGAAGATATTAAGCGAGGCCGCCAAAGCAAAAGAGATGGGCGCAACAAGATTTTGCATGGGCGCCGCATGGCGCAGCCCGAAGGACAGGCACATCCCGGCGCTGGTGGAAGTTATAAAAGGTGTGAAGGAAATGGGGTTAGAGACCTGCATGACACTTGGGATGTTAAGCGAGGATCAGGCCAGCAAATTAAGCGATGCCGGGCTGGATTATTATAATCATAACATCGATACTTCCGAGGAATTCTATAAAGAGATAATCTCCACCCGCACTTTTAAGGACAGGCTGGATACTCTGGAAAATGTGCGCAAAAGCGGCATGAAGGTCTGCTGCGGCGGTATCATCGGCATGGGCGAGAAAGTCAGTGACCGCGCCAATATGCTCATCACCCTTTCTAATATGCCAAAACACCCGGAATCTGTTCCTATCAATCTGCTGGTGAAAGTATCCGGCACACCGCTTATGGATAATGTTGGAGCGGTTGAACCGATGGAATTCATCCGCACCATAGCGGTTGCGCGTATCATGATGCCGGCAAGTTATGTACGCCTTTCCGCCGGGCGCGAGAATATGAGCACCGAGATGCAGGCGCTGTGCTTCCTTGCGGGTGCGAATTCGATATTCTACGGCGAAAAACTTCTTACTACCGCTAACCCGGAAAAGAATGAAGATATTGAAATGCTGAACACACTCGGCATAAAAATAAAAGAGAATATCGAACATAAAAACTGCGCTGGCAAAGAAGCTGCATGAACCGCGAAAAGATCTCAAAGATATTCCGGATATTTCAGAAAGACGAACCGGAACCTAAAACAGAACTTAATTTCATAAATGATTACACTCTTTTAGTAGCCATCTCGCTTTCCGCGCAAAGTACTGATGTTGCGGTGAACAAGGCCACTGAAGGTCTTTTTAAAATTGTTGATTCTCCGCAGAAAATGGTTGCGCTGGGCGAGGAAAAATTAAAGACATATATAAAGACCATCGGCCTTTTTAACGGCAAGGCGAAAAATATTATTTTACTCAGTAAAAAACTTATTGAGGAAAATAAAGGCAAAGTTCCTCATGAGTTTGAAAAATTAATTAAGCTGCCCGGAGTTGGGAATAAGACCGCGAATGTATTTCTGAACTGTTTTCACAAGATACCGGTAATAGCGGTAGATACTCATGTTTTCCGGGTAAGTAACAGGATAGGATTAGTAAAGACCACCACCGCTGATAAAACTGCTGAACAGTTAAATAAAATAATACCGGATGAATTCAAACTGCATGCGCATCACTGGCTGATATTACATGGTCGCTACATCTGCAAAGCGCGCAAACCAGCCTGTTATAGATGCAAAATAGTTAATCTGTGCGAGTATAAGGATAAAGTTTTAAGTCAATCCTGAGGGAAACAATATCTGTCCAGCGAGGTATAATCCATTCCTGCGCGGTCAGGAACAAGAGTTCCGTTATAGAACGCGATACAGCAATCACCGTTCAGGGTTTTTGTGTTTTTAAAGCTCTCAACACAGGATAATAATTTTATGTCTGGCGCGGGAACACTGCTGCTACAGCCCGAAAGCAACCCTTCAAGATTTTCGGCCATCCCGGAAGATCCTGAAAAATGGGGCTGTCCGACGAATTTATTGCTGTTCATTTTTGCGTAGGTACAGCATGCCGGGATATTGAATTTCCCGCCAGTGCCATATTGTATCGCGCAAACCTGCGCTGATCTTTTCAGCGAACAGTAAGATTCAATCTTACGGCCATTATATTCATTATATCTTTTTATTCTCGGAAGTTCCCTGCAACATTCTTCCGACATATTCTGGGTCTGATCAAAGACATTCATACAATACATAAAATCCGTACCGACAGATTTTCCTATGATGGATTCAAGTGGATTA
>CAYRJW010000049.1:0-11611 GCA_964424715.1 uncultured Rickettsiales bacterium
CCAAAAGCGATATCCTTATACACGCATTTTTTCCTATTACATTCCGCACTGGTCTTTATGAATTGGGGGTTCTCGACGCCTAGTTTGCTGTTGAACTCGTAGCGGGCGAAGCTTTCGCGGTTGATGCCGTAATATTTATAATCGCCATCTGGCTGGCGCATGGCTATCAGGGAGCCGGTCTCGTTTATCACAAAATCAGGCTTGGCGGGTGGGATGAAAATTAAAGAATAACCGAATAATATTATTGGAACGCCTAGCCATCTTAGGCGGGTTTTGAAGATGAAAAGGGTAAGAAAACCAAGGATTATAAAGATAATGAAACTATTTGGAAGATCGGCCACGTAGGTTACGGCATGGGGCTTGCTGCTTATGAAATAGCTGGTATCACGGATAATCCTTGCGCCGAATTCCGCCACTATCAGGAAGGGCTTTTCAAGGCCGAGCGGCATGAATAATATCGAAAGGAACGCAAATGGCAGCACCAGTAATGAGACCACCGGCACGCCTACCATGTTGGAAAGGATGCCGTAATTCTGGAAAGTGCCGAAATGCAGGATAAGGAACGGCGCGGTGGTAACGCTTGTGAACAGGGTGGAGCTTATCACGCCGCCTATAAGCGCGAGGTTGCGCATTATAAAACTGCGATCCCGCTGTTTTTCGCGCTGGAAATATTTTGCGTAAAGTTCATAGAAGCCGATAAGTGCTATCACCGCCGCAAAGGAAAGCTGGAAGCCGGGTGCGATGATATTTTCGGGGGTGAATATCAATATTATCAGCGCGGCAAAAGCGACCGGGTGCAGGGAAATGGAGAATCTATCATACATTATCGCGATGAAGAACAGCATAACCATCAGGAACGAGCGCACTGCCGAAACCGGCATGCCTGTAACAAGAAGATAGAAGAACCCGAACATTGTGGCGATGATAACGCTTAGTTTTTTAGTATCATATCTCAGCGCCACACGCGGGAAGAAGGCAAAAATACTGCGGCTCAGGAACATCATCCACACCATCGCAACCGACATGTTAAGCCCCGATATCGCAAGCAAATGGCTGAGGCCAGCGTTCTTTATTTTCTCTTTCGTCTCAGCGGATATCTCTACCCGGTCGGCCGTTATCTGGGCAACTATTATCCCGGCAAGGTCTTTATCTGTCACGGCGGCGTTAACTTTGCGATAGATATAATCCTGCGCTTTATCAATGAACCCGGCCTGTTTGGCCTCAAATAATTTTACCGGGGTGATTGCAAAACCAACCGCGCCGATATTCTGGAAATAGGAAATTTTGTTGAAATCATAACCATCCGGCATAACCGGCCTTGGTGCAGGCGGCGAGAGCATAGCCTTGAACGCCACCTTATCGCCGACGCGGATATTATCATCGATCTTTGTGCGCACCACCACGCGAATTTTATCGGGCGTTCTTTCCGGCGGGAATTTTTTTACATCCGGCCGCCACAGATCAAGGTTCTTCAGCACAAGGTTGGTCTGCTTATCCTTCTGCTCCATCCTGGCAAGGTCCGCCCGTATCCAGATAGGTTTATCCAGCTTTTCGATAACGATATTTTCTGAAGTATATCCGCGCAGATTGGCGAAGAAGAAACCGCCAATGATAAAGCCGGTGAATATAGTGGTTAGAAGAAATTTTTTATATTTATACGCAAGGATGCCCGCCAGAATGGCAAGCGCAAAGGCGATGGAAGAATAAACTATATCAGGTTCGAAACTTAAATTAAAATAAGTGATAACCCCCAACCCAAAGAACACCGGCGCCAGCAGGTAAAGGCTTTGCAACTCCTTTTCGATAAAAAAGCCGAATATTCTTTCGGTGGTGTTTTTAATGTAAGCCAGCACAACTGTTTCTGTTTCAGTTACCCACTCATCTGCTTTCCCTGCGAAGGCAGGGACCCAGCATGCCTTGCCGAAGCCTTGGCATAGGCAGGTGGTTACGTTAATGAATAGTTATAGTTTTAAAACTACCATTGTCATTTAGTTTATCAACTGGACCCCTGCCTACGCAGGGGAGACAGTGTTTGAGAGGAATATAGGGATAAATCAAATGGTTGTGCTGTTATTTTTCTGTAAATACGAATTGTAAAAGTAAATTAATATGTTATAGTGATGTGCAGCAAAAAATGAGGGGTTTATGACAGCAGGCGAAAAAACAAAAATAGATTTTAAGAATTCTCCGGAAGATAGGGAGAAATTGGCGGGTTTTATAGAGCAGATGGAAGCAGTTGTAGGTGATCATGGTGATATAGAAATGATCTTTGCTCATACCAAGCCAAATGAACGTCTGGAAGCAAATCTGCCTGAAGCAATGAAAGTTGTTACAATGCTTGCTTTACGTGATGTTGCAATGGCTGGAAATGTAGGTCAACCTAGGCAAGCGGTAATAAAAAAATCAATAGAGAAGAATATTTATATAGATCAATCTATAGATTCTATGATTATAACTTATGATGGGCTTTCAGCTTTAGCTAATGCTACGGAACTTGATTTTTATAGTGGAAAATATGAAAGTGCAGTTCAGGCAATAAATAATCGGATTTTGAATGCACTTGGTGCAAATAAATTCAAACAATAATTAATTATTTCCAACTGCTTTCTTTCTCAGCAACTCTTCCCTAGCCTCCCTTAACTTCACAAAATCATCTCCAGCGTGGTGAGATGAGCGTGTTAGCGGTGATGATGATACCATCAAAAACCCCTTGGCATAGGCCATCTTCTTGTACGACTCAAATTCCTCCGGCGTAACATATCTATCTATCGGTGCGTGTTTCTGGGTGGGTTGGAGATACTGGCCTATAGTTAAAAAATCAACATCGGCGCTGCGGAGATCATCCATCAGCTGGTAAACTTCTTCCGGTTTTTCACCTAAACCTACCATCAGGCCGGATTTGGTGAAGATGCTGGGGTTTATCTTTTTGATATTATGCAGCAGGTTCAGTGAGTGGAAATATCTGGCGCCGGGGCGTATCTTTAAATATAGGGAAGGGACGGTTTCTATGTTGTGGTTGAAAACATCAGGCCTTGCGGCAACGACTATTTCAAGCGCGCCTTCTTTCTTCAGGAAATCCGGGGTTAGTATCTCGATAGTGGTTTTCGGCGCGGCCTTGCGGATGCGCAAGATACATTCCGCGAAATGCTGCGCGCCGCCATCTTCAAGATCATCCCTATCCACCGAGGTTATAACGATATGCGAAAGCCCAAGGTCCTTCACGGCCTTGCCAAGATTTTCCGGCTCATGCGGATCAAGCAGGTTCGGCTTGCCGGTCTCCACATTACAGAACGCACAGGCCCGCGTACATATCGCGCCCATTATCATCACCGTAGCATGCTTCTGCGCCCAGCACTCCCCGATATTAGGACAGGCTGCCTCTTCGCATACGGTGACGAGTTTATTCTTTTTGATTATCTCTTTTGTCTGGATATATCCCGCCGATGTCGGGGCTTTCACACGCAGCCAGTCCGGCTTCGGAGGTGGCATGTGGGCGATATTCTTTGCTTTCTCCGGGTGGCGGAGTTTTGGTGCGGTGGTTACTTCTATGTTCAGTTTGTTTTCCATCTACATTTAAAGGTCACGAAAATTAAAGTTGTTGAAGCCATGTCGTCTATATCTATCTCCCCGATTGTTATCCTGTTCATTCTGATCGGCAGCCCTTTTATAAATGCTTTCTTTAATATCTTTAATCGCATCTGTAAATTTATTTTCAAAATTTGTTCCCAGAGAATTTAATATCTCTTTCTGGGTTGATCTTATAGAATACGATAAAACCTGTGCAATACGGCCTTTGCCCTGTTTGGATTCGTTTTTTATGGCTTGAGTAAGGTATTTAAGATCATCATGGTATATTTGGGTGAAGGCGTTGAGTCTTTTAGCCATTGTTTCAGTTATGAAAGGAAACTTAGTAAGGGTTTTAGTGTGATCTTTCTGGTGAATTGGTTTTGGGGTATTACCCATGGAAGACGTTCCTATACTATGTTTGAATATCATGGTGTTGTTAAGAAGGGTAATAACATTCAGCTCTCCTAGAAATTGCCGGGTTATAGAGGAAAAATGATTGTTGATCCCGTCGCAAACTTTTTCCCTTGAATAATAGATATCCTGGTTTACTAGCAGTTTTTGTTCCGTGAAATCCTCTTCAGATACAGCATATTCCGGGTCAAACATGTTAAGGGCTTTATGTTCTGGGTCTTTCTCAGCAAGCTGGCTGAAGATGGAGTTATGATTATTCTCAGGATGTTTTTCGATATTTCTGATCTCAGCTTTCTGATTATCAATAAGATCAAAGTAATGTTTTACATAAGAGCCTTCTTTAAATACCGCATATCCGGTAGGTTTTTCAACTTCGGGGTTGTTAAGGATAGACCTTGCGATTTTTTCCTGCTCACTTACAGGGATGTTAAGATGCCGGGCAAGGCTTACGGAATAAGGGACGGAGATATTGAGTAAAGCGCCGAGATCAGTTATATGGTTTTTTAGAGCAACTGCCTTTTCATTCAGATAATCTCTTCTTTTGTTGGTCCAAAATAATCTGGTAGCATGGTCTTCCTCAATGTTCCCGGTGCTTTTAATTTCAATAGGGTTGTTATAATGGGCAAGTTGCTGGTGGAATTCTTTTTTTGCTTCTTCCAGCAGATATATCTTTTCTATGAAGATTTCTGGGGAAATATAGGTTTGTTTTGGGTTATGAAAATTATGTTCCCTATCGTTTATCAATATCAATTCAAGTTGCTTGCTTAGATAGTCCTGAAAAAGTTCAGTATTGATCTCATTGCCGGTTTGTTCTTTTATCAATTCTGCATTGGTTTTATGAACTAATTTTATTTCGGCGTATCTGGACTCTTTGTTAGCTATACGGCAATATTTTTGTTTTGCTGCACTTAGAAGTATCTCATTAGTAAGAAAATCAGTTCTTAATATATTGAAGATACCATGCAGAGGATATTTATCTTTATGGTTGCCCGGAATATAGGGAACAGAGTTTTTAGTTATTGCTTCAGGCTTTCCTGTAAAGCTGCAAAACACACTAGCGGCAAATTTTAACTTATCAGAAGTAAGTGCCATTTGATAAGTTTCTTCGCTACTTACTCCGAATTTTTCATATTCTTCCTGTCTGGCAATATTCTTTAATTCCTCTAGTTTTTTAGCCCGATATTCCCGATTTTCTTCAAAAGTACCCATGATTTCCCCCTGATATTTTTATGATTTATTTAAATCGGGGAAATTATATCAAAAAAGCTACAAAAATCAAGAAATAACAGAGATTTATTAAACCTCTGTCCCGCCTACTGTAAGGCCGCCTATAAGCATGCTAGGCTGCCCCACACCCACCGGAACGCCTTGCCCATCTTTACCACATGTGCCAATGCCGGGGTCCAGTTCCATGTCGTTGGCGATGGCTTTGATTTTGGTTAGGCAGTCGGGGCCGTTGCCTATCAGGGTTGCGCCTTTTATTGGGGAGGTTATTTTGCCGTCCTCAATTTTGTAGGCTTCGTTGGCGCTGAAGACGAATTTGCCGGAGGTTATATCTACCTGTCCGCCGCCGAAGGAAACGGCGAAGATGCCTTTCTTTACGCTTTTTATCAAATCTTCCTGATTATGGTCGCCGCCTAGCATATAGGTGTTGGTCATGCGGGGGAGGACGGAATATTCGTAGCTTTCGCGACGGCCGTTGCCGGTTGGTTTCATGCCCATCAGGCGGGCGTTCATTCTATCCTGCATGTAGCCGACCAGTATGCCATCTTCAATTAATACGGTGCGGTTGGTCGGGGTGCCTTCATCATCGGTGGTGAGGGAACCGCGGCGGTTTTCCAGCGTGCCGTCATCAACAACGGTTACGCCTTTTGCGGCGATGCGTTCGCCCATCAGGTTCGAGAAGGCGGAGGTTTTTTTGCGGTTGAAATCGCCTTCAAGGCCGTGTCCTATGGCTTCGTGTAATAAAATACCGTTCCAGCCATTGCCGAGTACCACATCCATTTCACCGGCAGGGCCGGCGACGGCATCGAGGTTCACCAGAGCTTCACGCAGGGCTTCATCGGCGGCGTGTTTCCATTTATCAACGGTGATGTAATTTTTATATGATGTTCTGCCACCGGCGCCGTAGGAACCTTTTTCGCGGCGGCCATCTTTTTCCACCATTACGGAAATGTTGAGGCGTACCAGCGGGCGGATATCAGGTATCTCAAAACCGTTGGCGCGGATTATATGCACCACCTGCCACTCACCGGCGATGGAGGCGTTCACCTGTTTCACTAATGGGTTTTTGCCGCGCAGGTAGGTATCTATTTCGTTCAGTAATTTTATTTTTTCCTGGAATGAGATCTCATCAAGCGGGTTTAAATTTGTGTATAGATTCTTGTTCGAGGTTACCGGGGAGATATCTATTTTATAATTATTCGCATTGTTCTTTACAGCACCGATAACTCCGGCGGCTTTTTTAATTGATTCTTCGGAGAGGATAGAGGAATGGGCATAACCTGTTGCCTCGCCGACTATGCCGCGCAGACCGAAGCCCTGCGTGGTATCGAACGATGCGGATTTAATTGTGCCTTCATCTAATGTTATTGCTTCGGAAACGGTGTATTCTAAAAACAACTCGCCATCATCAAGGCCGGATAGTGCATCGGATACGATAGTGTTGACTTTTGATTTGTCTAAACCGTAATCGCTGAAGAATATTTTGTTTGAAATAGAAGATGCTTGCAATTTACTACCCGTTACTTTATGTGAAACTCTTGAGACTTTATATAAAGCTAAAAATCACAAATTCTATATGAAACTTAGAACTTTTTTACTTTCATTAATGGGGGTGATAATTTCCCTTCCAACTCAATTACTTGCTGATCAGCCTAAGCCATGGCAGATCAATTTTCAGGACCCGGCCTCCCCGGTGATGGAAAGGCTGGTAGAGTTGCATAACGGTCTGTTATATATGTGTTTTATAGTTTGTGCCCTTGTTCTGGGGCTATTACTGTATGTATGCTACCGTTTCAGCGAGAAGCGCAACCCGGTTCCAAGCAAGACCACGCACAACACCACTATCGAGATAATCTGGACCGTTATTCCTATACTTATACTTATAGCGATAATCATACCTTCTTGGCGTCTGATAAAATATATGGATAAGGCGCATGATGCCGAGATCACCATTAAAGCTATCGGCTACCAGTGGTATTGGGGCTATGAATATATGGATGGCGAAGGCAAGGGCATCGCGTTTGAAAGCTACATGAAAACCGCTGACTCGGAAGATGCATCACTAAAACTGCAACCGGGTGAACCGCGCAATCTGGAAACTGATACAAAGATAGTTCTGCCGGTCGATACTAATATTCGCATACTTACAACGGCCGCTGATGTTATCCACGCGTGGGCTGTGCCGGCGTTCGGAGTAAAGATAGATGCAGTTCCGGGCAGAATAAATGAGACATGGGTACGCATCACAAAACCAGGAACATATTATGGCCAATGCTCTGAACTGTGCGGCTCCAAGCACGCTTTGATGCCTATAAATGTTAAGGCCGTAACCAAAACCGAATATGCCCAGTGGGTGAAGAACCGTAAGAAAGAACTTGGGATAAAAGATGAGCCGGTGATTGAGAATAAAGCCGTGGCAACCGACCCGGCACAATCTGTGCTTACACCGGAAAAGAAATAATATAATTGAATTATTAATAAGGATAAGAAAATGCAAGGCGCACCTAAAGGTTGGAAAAGATGGGTTTATTCAACTAACCATAAAGATATCGGTACGATGTATATCATATATGCTATCATTGCCGGGTTGATCTCTGCGAGTTTCTCGGTTTGGTTCCGCATGGAGCTGCAGCATCCTGGTGATCAGATATTCGATGGTAACTACCAGTTCTTCAATGTTCTTGTAACAGCTCACGCGCTGATGATGGTGTTCCTGATGATAATGCCTGCGATGATAGGCGGCTTTGGTAACTGGTTCGTGCCGCTTCAGATAGGTGCGCCGGATATGGCCTTCCCGCGGATGAATAATATATCATTCTGGCTTATGGTCCCGGCAATGATACTCTTAATTCTCGGTGTTCTGTGGCCGTTTGACTGGGGGCACATGATAAATGAATATGGCACTGAAGCGTGGAAAGGTTCCATCTATAAATATTATGACGCAGCAGGCGGTCCAGGCACCGGCTGGACGCTTTATCCTCCGCTTTCTGAGAAGGCTGATATCTCTGTGGATTTTTCCATCCTTGCGCTGCATCTGCTTGGTATATCTTCCATTTTAGGTGCGATAAATTTTATCGTTACCATTTTAAATATGCGCGCTCCTGGCATGACACTTCACAAAATGCCGCTTTTTGTATGGGCGATATTTGTTACGGCGGTTCTGCTGGTTCTGGCTCTGCCGGTCCTTGCGGGTGCGATAACAATGTTATTAACGGACAGGAATCTCGGCACGCATTTCTTCAAGCCTGAAGGCGGTGGGGATCCTGAATTGTTCCAGCATCTGTTCTGGTTCTTCGGACATCCGGAAGTTTATATTATTATCCTGCCTGGTTTCGGCGTTATCTCTCAGATCGTTTCTACTTTCTCTAAAAAGCCTGTATTCGGCTATTTAGGAATGGTCTACGCAATGTGCGGTATCGGTTTCGTTGGCTTTTTAGTATGGGCGCACCATATGTTCACCGTTGGCATGAGCCTGAACACAAGACTTTACTTCACGGCTGCAACAATGGTCATCGCGGTTCCAACTGGTATCAAGATATTCTCGTGGATAGCGACGATGTGGGGCGGTTCCATATCGTTCAAAACACCGATGCTGTTCGCGCTGGGTTTCATATTCCTGTTCGTTGTGGGCGGTGTGACAGGTGTTGTGCTTGCCAATGCGGGTATGGATATACCTATGCACGATACTTATTATGTGGTGGCGCATTTCCACTATGTGATGTCGCTCGGTGCGCTGTTCGGTGCGTTCGCGGCGTTCTATTACTGGTTCCCTAAAATGTCTGGTAAAATGATACCGGAATGGTGCGGAAGGCTGCATTTCATCTTTACATTCATCGGCACTAACTTAACATTCTTCCCGCAGCATTTCCTCGGTCTTGCCGGGATGCCTCGCAGATATGCCGATTATCCGGATGCTTTCGCAGGCTGGAACAATATAAGCTCAATTGGCTCATATGTAACAATGACTGTGACCATATTCTTCATATTAGTGGTGTTCTATTGCCTGAGATTCGGCAAAGCAGCTGGCAACAACCCTTGGGGCTCCGGCGCTAATACGCTGGAATGGACAATATCCTCACCGCCGGAATATCACAGCTTCACCACCCAGCCGCATATCGGCGATGATGGTCATCATTAGATATCTCTAGGGCGTTTACAGGAAAATTATATTTTCCTGTAAGACCCGTACGGAAAATTAATATATTATAATACATTATAGAACTTCAACCTTACAGGAGTTCTCTGATGTTATCTAAATTTACCCCGAAATTTCTAGCCATAGCATTTGTTTCAATGCTTATATCCAGCTGCTCCAATGGCGCTGATGTCGAGAATATGCAGGTGGGTGCGGTCCCTAATGCCGATTTCGGTAAATATTCACATAATATCAGGCTGGTGGAAGCCTATAACGATACCGATTGGGACAGGCGCGTTTCCGATAAGAACTTCCGCGAGGCGCTGGCTAACAGCCTTGCTTCCAACGGACTGGCAAATTATGACTATCCGGCATATGAGCTTAGCGCCAATATCGTACAGTTAACAGCGCCTTCAAATGGGTTTGATGTTTATGTCACTTCCAATGTTCGCTATATTCTAAGGGATACGGCCAATGGCGATATAGTTGTTGATAAGAGCTTTGAAAGCAGGCAGGCGGTTTCTGTCAATGATGCTAAGATGATCGTCAAAAGAAAAAGAATGGTTGATGAAAACACAATTAATGATAACATCGCGCAATTCATAAACTATCTGAGAAGATAGTTTTATTTAACTATAACGGAGAAGAATATGAAAAGTAAATGTTGCGGAGTAAGATTTTTGCTGGCCGTGGTCGCGTTCGCGCTTATTGGCTATGGTGCCGGATATGTATGGCATGTATTTGAAGCAGCCGCTAACGCTGAATCTATGAAACCGATCTGGCGCCCGATGGATGCTGATCACTGGAAATGGATTCCTGCTGCTAATATTCTGCAAGCAGTTATTTTCGTATGTATCTTCGCCTGCCTTGGCAAAGCCCTTTCATGCTGCCCTTGTTCGTTCCTGAGAGGTGCGAAGTTCGGTTTTAAGATATGGCTCATAACCGCGTTCGCGGGTTCTATTTTCTGGTTCATCACTGAAAATATAACCATGGATGTTGTTGCCATCAGCCTGCTTCACCAATTTATAACCTTTGTTGTAGGCGGCGCTGTCGCTTCCAAGATACTTGGGAATATCTGGTGCGCTGAGGAAGCTTCTTCCTGCGATACTGAAAAACCTGCTGGCTCCTGCGGTTCTAGCAAGAACCACTGCGGCGGCAAGAATGGCTGTGGCGGTAAGAACCATTGCGGCTCTCATTAATATAATTGAACTGACGAACTGAAGAAATTTTAGTTCGTCAGTTCGTCAGTTCATGATAAATTCAGAAAATACCATTGATCACCAGATAGAAGAGGTTCGGGATTATATCTCGCTTCTGAAACCCCGTGTGATGTCATTGGTGGTATTCACCGGCCTATGCGGGCTGCTTATCGCTCCAGGGCATATTCATCCGCTGGTGGCGTTCGTTTCTATTTTATGCATAACGCTTGGTAGTGGTGCCAGCGGGGCGATAAATATGTGGTATGAGCGTGTGATCGATGGGAAGATGGAGCGCACCAAGAACCGTGCCTTGCCAAAAGGCAAGCTGAAGCCTGAGAACGCGCTGGATTTTGCTGGAGTGCTGGCTTTTTTCTCGGTGATGCTTATGGCATTCGCGGTCAATATAATTTCGGCAGTGCTGCTACTTTGTGCGATATTATTCTATGTTTTCATCTATACTATGTGGCTTAAGCCGCGTACCCCGCAGAATATTGTTATTGGCGGCGCTGCCGGTGCTTTTCCGCCGATGATAGGCTGGGTTTCGGTAACTGGGCAGATAACCATTGAACCCATCATATTATTCGCCATCATATTCTTCTGGACGCCGCCGCATTTCTGGGCGCTCTCGCTTTTCCGCAACGAGGATTACAAGCGAGCAGGGATACCAATGATGCCGGTCATTCACGGCGTTGGCGAGACCAAAAAGCAGATGCTTATCTATACGGTGATATTATTCGCAATAACGCTCCTGCCGTATTTCTTCCATTTCGCGGGCTATGTTTATCTGGCTACCGCTGTGCTGCTTGGGGCTAAATTCCTGCATCATGCGATAATAGTTTATCGCGACCCGGTTGAAAGGAATGCAAAAAGGATGTTCTTCTTTTCGATAAGTTATTTGTTTATTCTTTTCTTATCGCTTGTAATTGACCATTTTATTTTCTAGGTAATATCCATGACAAATTCAAATATCCATAATGAACGCAAAGTGAAGAATTACCTGTTGCTGGGGCTATTACTGTTTTTTGCGGTAACAGTATTTGCCATAACAATAGTTAAGCTTTCGGTGGCGTTCGAT
>CAYRJW010000050.1:0-11605 GCA_964424715.1 uncultured Rickettsiales bacterium
AATCATTCACCGCCTCCACCTCCAGCCCCACAGAAGTAAGCCTGTCGCATATCTCCCTCAGCGATGCGTTAGTATCAAGATATTCTTTTAACCAGGAAAATGTGAATTTCATAATGTTCGAGTTATCGGTTCACGGAACAAACAAATAAGCCAACGCCCTTTGTTCCCAACGCCTGAGTTCTATTATGAAATAACTGTTTTGAAAAGCAGTTTTTCTGGGTTAGACCTATCGCTTATCTATTTTATGCGGCCACTTTGTTTAGCAGCAAACATTCTAGTCTGCCCACCAAGTGTGTTTATCTGTTCCGCGAGCTTCTTGTTCTGTTCCATTATTTCTGCGTTCTGATTCTGTGTTATTGCTGCACTTAAAAAATTCAGATCACCTTCAATAATCTTTGCAAGAGTATTAACCTTATCTGTCGGCCCTAATCCGCTGCTATTTAATATTGGCAGATTTAGACCGGCAATTTTTATCCTGCCCATTATATCGTTAGTTGGACTCTCAAATGAGCTTACAATATCAAGGAATTTATTAAAACCTATTCCTTTACCCGCTGTATCTATAGAACCAGTACTATAACCTATTGCCTTAATGACACCATTATCATTCGCAGCAGATACCATATCTAAAAGAGGAACAACGTAGTTACTTTCAGCAATCCTGGCTATTACTCTATCGACATGGTTAGAATAATGGTACGAATTAATTTCTGCTACCATTTTTAATAAATCAGGTGATTCATTAAAAAGTTTAAGCGTTCTCATTTTCTTTTTATCAATAATACCACTAAGAGCTTCCTTAACCTCATGACTTTCCATGTGCTTATCTAACAGAGCTATCAAATTATCCATAGAGTTAAATTCGTTCAGCTCTTCAAAAGATTTTTTATCCAGTGGTTCAACAAAATTTTCTTTCGGAAAGCCAAAAGTTGCCGTTGGCAATTTAGCCAAAATATCATTTATAACTTGAGTTTTATCTGATGTCATTAGAACCCCCATTTTTGATTAATGCTATATTATATAACATATAACCCATCAAAAAGCACCAGAAAGTTAAGATTTTAATTTATTGATTAATAACGATATTTCCTACAATCGTATTATCAATACCCCGTCAGCATCCTGTCTATCAGCTGCTTCACCGTTGGCACAAAGCCGTTATTATAGAACGGGTCCTGCCCGAACTTATATGCATTATGCCCAGCGAACATCAGATTATCCTCGATCGATTGACCGTGAACTATATTCTGTAGACTCTTCTGGATACAGAAAGAGCGCGGATCAGCACGGTGGCCGGTAGTGAAATCATCATGGTCCTTCCAGTTACTGAACGCACAGTGGCTTAAGCACCCCATGCAGTCTATCTGGTCTTTCACTATCTCTTCGGATTGTGCCTTGCTTACGAATATCAGCGTATTATCCGGCGTTTTCATCGGCATATTATAGCCGGCTTCCAGATAGGCTTTTGCCGTGTCCATATCATCCGGGTTTATATATACCGGGCGGCCCCTTGGCGGCAGCGGCAGAGGTTCGGTGAAATAACCTTCCGGCTCAGGGCGGAATCCTATCTGCCTTTCAGCGCGGCCTTTCAGGTCTTTCAGGAAAGTATTTTCAACCGCGGAGGAATAAAAACCCGTCGGCGAGAATTTATTTAAATAAACATCACCCGGTTTCAGCGTCAGCAATCTTTTCTTCCACGCATCTGGGATCGGGCTTTCCTGCGTAAGCAGCGGGCGCGTTCCGAACTGGAATGCTACCGGCGAAACCTCCGGGTTATCGAACCAGTTCGCCCAGTCGTTCAAGTGCCAGACACCGCCTGCCATAATGATAGGAACCTCGTTCAAACCAACTTCATTCATGAATTTGCGAAGCTCCGCCACGCGCGGGAACGGATCTTCCGGCTTCTGCGGATCTTCCGAGTTAGAAAGGCCGTTATGCCCGCCTGCAAGCCACGGATCCTCATACACAACACCGCCGAGATACGGAACAGTTTTGGAATAAGCCCGCTTCCACAATGCCCGGAATGCGCGCATTGAAGAGACTATCGGGTAATAAAGCACATCATATTTTTCTGCAATTTCGCCAAGGCGATAAGGCATCCCCGCGCCGCAGGTAACGCCATCGATAAGGCCTCGTGTTTTTTCAAGTATACCATGCAGAATACGCTCTGCGCCGCCCTGTTCCCATAATATATTCATATGAACCCGGCCCTTTCCGCCGGATACATCATGCGCAATTTGTGCCTGCTGAATGCCCGCTTCAATACCCATCGCAACCAGCTCTTCATGCCTGTCTACACGGGTTTTACCGTGATAAACAACCGGAATAACATTGCCATCCGCATCATACCTGTCCGCATTAACCCCGGAGAACGTACCTATCCCGCCCTCAGCCGCGAAAGCGCCCGATGAACGGCCATTGGTCGCCGCAACCCCTTTTCCACCCTCGATAAGCGGCAGATACTCCCTGCCCTTGATCACCAGCGGTTTCAACCCCTTAAGCTGCGATAATTTTGCGGTAGCGTCCATTAATTTATCTTTTTGATTTTTAAGGCCTGAATAATAGTGAAATTTGGTCTTTAGGCAAGGGCTATTTAATTTCCACCCCCTCGCCCTGAGCTTCAGGGAGAGGGCCGGGGTGAGGGTTGTGGTGAGATTTAATCTCCTGTAATCCCTCACCCCTCCCTCTCCCTTTTAAAAAAGGGCGAGGGGGGAAGAGATCAATTGGTTATAACCCGCCAAAATCTTCCTTAACCTTGTAGGAAATACCCTGTATCTGCGAATCCGGGTATTCCTTCTCGCGGAAGCGGTTCATGGCCTCTTCGAGTTCACCGCTGGAAACACCGATGGAAGAGAGGATGAAATTGCCTATCATCAGGCTCGATTCAAAATTCTCGGCGATGGTGAAATTCACGCCGATATGGCGCAGTTCCCTTGCGTGTATCCGGTCACGCGCACGCGCTACTATATATATGTTCGGGTATTTCTTGCGGATGGTCTTTGCCACGGCCGTTGTCTCACGCGCGTTGGCAGCGGTCAGCACCGCCATCTTCGTGCGTTCTAAGCCCAGCCTTTCAATATTCTCTATCTGCGAATATTTCCCGAAGAATACCGGATGGCCATTCTTCTTGCCAAGATGTACCGAACGCGGATCATCGCTTATCGCGACATATTTTATATCACGGTATTTAAGCAGGTCGCAGGTGGTCTTGCCCACCTTGCCGAAACCGATGACTATAACATGGTTATCAAGGTCAGAAACTTCCTTGGCGATATCGTCACTATCATAATGCACCGGATTTTTCATATCTATACGGCGCGATATCTCCTCGGCCACTATCGCCAGCAGCGGCGTTATCGCCATGGAAAAGGCGATGGTCGCAACTATTATCTGTTTCAGCTCGTCGCCTATCATATCGTGCGAAAGCGCCAGCCCCAGCAATACGAACGCGAATTCCGAGGCCTGCGAAAGCAGCATCGCGGTCTTTACCGAGCATGACCGGCGAAACCCGAACGCGCGCGCCAGTGCGTATATGACAAAACTCTTACAGGCGATAAGGGAAGCCGCAAGCGTTACTATAAGCGGGAAATTCTTCATCATCAGTTGCAGATCAAGGCCCATTCCCACGCTGATGAAGAACAGCCCCATCAGTAAGCCCTTGAACGGTTTCAGATCGGTCTCCACCTGATTGCGATATTCGGTCTCCGCCACCAGCAGCCCGGCCACGAACGCGCCCAGCGCCAGCGAAAGATTATATGATTGTGTCACCCACGCCGTGCCAAGCAACACCAGCAATGTTGTTGCCAGGAATAACTCCTGACTTTTAAGAGAGGCCACCATTCTATATAACGGCCCCAGGAATTTTTTGCCGACTATCACGATCAAAACCAGCGCCACGGCCGCACGAAGTATCGCTTCACCAACGCTCAGGAATATATTGGCATCTTTATCCTCGATAAGCGGGATCATTATCAGCAGCGGCACGAATGCAAGGTCCTGCAATATCAGGTTAGCCAGCGAAAGCCGCCCATGCTGGGTGGATTCCTCACCACGGTCCGCCAGAACCTGAAGCACAACAGCGGTAGATGAAAGTGATAATATAAAACCTATCATGAATGAAAGTGTTGCATCACCGGTCATCATGTAAATTATCTGCCCCAGCAGCACCGCGCAGAGCAAAACCTGCAACGAACCGAACCCGAACACATGCAGCCGCATCTCTTTCAATCTCTCAAAAGTAAGCTCCAGCCCGATGATGAATAGCAGGAACACCACACCATATTCCGCAAAATGGCGCGTTCCCTCAACATCCTTTATAACATCCATGCCGTTATTGCCGATAAGCATCCCCACGGCCATATAACCCAGCACCGGGCTGAAATTCAGGCGTTTGAACACGGCAAGCACCCCAACCGCAAGGGCCAGCAATATAACAATTTCGATCAGCTTGGATTCGTACATAAGGTAGTTTTCAGTTGTCAGTTTTCGGTTGTCGGTCTACATAGTATAGATAAATTTTTGAAGATTTTCGATAACTAATTTTAAAAATATGAAAATTGCAGTTCTCGGCGCCGGGGTCATTGGTATAACTACCGCATATTTCCTTGCGAAGTCCGGACATCAGGTCATCGTGATAGACCGCCAAAACGGTGCCGGCAAGGAATGTAGCTATTCCAACGGTGCGCAGCTTTCCTACTGCACCGCCGAGCCGTGGGCCACTTTCGGCGCGCTGAAAAAAGGCATAAAATGGATGCGCCGCCACGATGCCCCGCTGAAATTCCGCTTAAGGCCGGAACTCAGAATGTGGCTGTGGTTGTTGAAATTCGCCCTTAACTGCACCCCGAAGAAAGAGCGCGAGAACACAAAACACATCCTCGATCTCTGCCTTTATTCCAGAGACCTGCTGCACAAGCACGAAACAGAGTTCAATTTCAATTTCGATCACACCAAAGGTGGCAAGATATTCGTCTTTGAAGATAAAAAGGATTTCCTCTCCTACCAGAAACACTGCCAGCTGCAGGAAACTCTGGGTGCGCCATATCAGGTGCTTGATAAAAGCGAATTATTCAATTACGAGCCTGCCCTCAAACATCTTGATAACAAGATATTCGGCGCCATCCGCGACCCCCTCGATGAATCAGGCGATTGTTATGAATTCTGCGTTGGCCTCGAAAATAAACTGAAAGAGATGGGCGTTGAATTCCATTTTGAAACGACCATAAAAAATATAAATACAGAAAATAAAAGGATAAACTCCGTTACCACAGATAAAGGCGATATAACTGCAGATGCTTTCGTAATGTGTCTCGGAACCTATTCCCCGCTCATCTCCGAAAAGATCGGCGTAAAAATGGATATCTACCCGCTGAAAGGCTACAGCCTCACTGTCGATATAAAAAATGAACCGCAAGCCCCTAATGATAGCATAACCTATTACGGCCAGCGCACCGTTTTCAGCCGCATCGGCAACCGCATGCGTGTCGCCGGAACTGCTGAGTTCGCCGGGTTCAACGAATCTATCTCGCCTGAAAGAATAAAAATGATGAAAGACCTCACCGCAAAGATATTCCCTGACTGCGGCAATATCGGAACCGCGGAAGAATGGGCATGCCTGCGCCCCTGCACCCCGAGCGGCATCCCGATAATCAGCAACAGTAAGTATGATAATCTCTACCTCAACACCGGCCACGGCCCCCTAGGCTGGACAATGGCCCTCGCCAGTGCGAAACTTATCACTGATATAATAGACAAAAACCCAACCGGAATAGACTCAAAGCCTTTTGCCTTATGAATAAAATAGAAAAACTAAAAACAAAATTAAAAGAACACAAGCTTGATGGTTATTTAATCCCCATCCGCGATGAATGGGGCTGCGAGTATGTTCCGGCCCGCAACCAGCGCCTGCAATTCATCACCGGGTTCACCGGCTCCAACGGATTCGCGGTTATCTGCAAAGAAAATTCCGCCTTCTTCACCGATGGCCGCTATACATTGCAAGCCAAACTTCAAGTGAACAAAAATGATTTTTCTATATTTGATCTCAGCGACACCACCCCGGCCGAATGGATATCCGAAAATTTCAAATCAAAAACAAAAATAGGCTACGATGCCGCGCTTCTTTCCATCAGCGATGCCAGGAACCTGAAAGAAAAACTTGAAAAGAAAAATATCAAACTGGTTGAGATAGAAAATAATCTGATCGATGATATCTGGGAAAAACGCCCCTCCTCTACAGAAACCAAGCCTTTCATCCTTGATAAGAACCTCTCCGGCAAAAAAGCATCCGAGAAAATAAAATGGGCCACGAAACAAATATCCGGCGATGTACTACTGCTCACCTCCTCAGAATCCATCTGCTGGTTACTCAACCTTCGCGCCAATGATCTGCCCTACACCCCGGTACTTTTTTCTTACGCGATCATAAACAAAAAAGAAGAGGTATTTTTATACAGCAACCTCAAATCCCTCACAAAGATAGAAGATAAGATAGATGGCGATGTCTTCATCCGCAACGCGAACGAAATATACAAAGACCTAAAAAAATACTCCGGTAAGACCATAGAGCTTGATAGCAGCCTCACCTCTGTAAAATTCAAGAACATATTAACAAATCTCAACTGCACTATTCTTGAAAAAGAAGATACCTGTCTGAAAGGCCGCAGCATTAAAAATGATTCCGAGATCGAAGCCACCAAAACTGCCCACATCAGAGATGGCGCCGCTTTATGCAAATTCCTGAGCTGGCTGAACAGATCAGTTAACAATAACAAACTAACCGAAATTTCCATCGCCGAAAAACTGGAAGTCTTCAGAAAAGAAAATAAGAACTTCTATAGTTTAAGTTTTGATACCATCGCCGGCTGGAATAAAAATGGCGCAGTGATCCATTACCGCGCAGATGAAAGATCGAACTCCGAAATAAAAGGCACCGGCATATTACTCCTCGATTCCGGCGCACAATATCTCGATGGTACCACCGATGTCACCAGAACAATTTCCTTCGGCGCTCCCACTAAGGAACAGAAACGCAATTTTACACTCGTATTAAAAGGCCATATCGCCCTTGCGAAACAAAAATTCCTGAAAGGCACTTCCGGGGCCAACCTCGATATACTCGCCAGAAAATTCCTGTGGAGCGAAGGCCTTGATTACAAACACGGCACCGGCCACGGTGTCGGCTTTTTCCTGAATGTCCATGAAGGCCCGCACGCCATCAACAAAGTAAACCGCACCCCGCTTGAACCCGGCATGATAATTTCCAACGAACCCGGCTATTACAAGGAAAAAGAATACGGTATCCGCATCGAAAACCTTGTTCTGGTAAAGAAAAGCAAAGAAAAAGGCTTTTATGAGTTTGAAACCCTGACAAAAGCCCCTATAGATAAGAACCTGATAGATAAAACCCTGCTTGAACAGAACGAAATAGACTGGCTTAATAACTATCATAACGATGTTTACAACAAGGTTGCACCGCTACTGAGTGAGACCGAAAAAGCGTGGCTGAAAAAAGCGACAAGTAAAATTTAATGAAAACCAACACCTACATATTAACCTTCTCCTGCAAAGATACCTCCGGCATAGTGGCGGCGGTTTCTGCCTATCTGCTGAGTGTCGGCGGTTTCATCACCGAGGCTGAGCAATTCGGCGATCCCGTCACTAACAGGTTCTTCCTCCGCACCGAATTCACCTGCGCAAAAGCCTTAAATGAAATTCAGAAAGGTTTCAAAAAAATTGCCGATAAATTCAAAATGGATTTCGAGTTCCACAATAAAAACAAAAAACCCAAGATACTCATCGCCGTTTCCAAGGCCAGCCATTGCCTCAGCCACCTGCTGCACAAGCACGAGGTCGGCGCGCTGAATGCCGAGATAGTCGGCATAGTCTCCAACCACAACGATCTGGAACAATGGGCAGAGCGCTTCGGTCTGGAATTCTATCACCTGAACATCGGCAAAAATAAAAAATGGCAGGAACAGCAATTACTGCAACTCTACAGCGATACCGATGCCGAATTACTGGTGCTTGCCCGCTATATGCAGATATTGAGTGATGACACCTGCAAAAAATTAAAAGGCCGCGCCATAAATATCCACCATTCTTTCCTGCCCGGCTTCAAAGGTGCAAAACCTTATGAACAGGCCTATAAACGCGGCGTAAAGATAATCGGCGCCACCGCCCACTATGTCACCGGCGACCTAGATGAAGGCCCGATAATCGAACAGGAAGTAACTCGCGTAGACCACCTATACAAACCGCAAGACCTCAAACTCACCGGCGAAGATATCGAAAGCAATGTCCTGTTCCGCGCCGTAAAATGGCATCTGGAACATCGCGTAATTTTAAACGGAAACAAAACAGTAATATTCAAATAACATGGCAAGAAAAGACATACATTGGCCTAATTGTGATTTTAAGATCGGAGCGGTGACAATAGAAGATATCCCGCCAACTCATTTTAACGAGATAGCCTTCGCTGGTAAATCCAATGTCGGGAAATCCAGCCTGATAAACGCTCTCACCGGCCGCAACAGCCTTGTTCGCGTTTCCAAAACTCCCGGCTGCACAAGGCAACTCAACTTTTTCCTGCTCGATGAAAAAATATATTTAGTGGACATGCCAGGCTATGGTTTTGCCGAACGCAGCAAAAAAGAGATCGCCAGCTGGAACTCGCTGATAAATGATTATCTCGTCGGCCGCAAACATCTACGCCGCATATTCCTGCTGATAGACAGCCGCCGCGGCCTCACTCCCGCCGATATTAAAATAATGGACCTGCTCGATGAAAAAGCCGTTATCTATCAGATAGTATTAACCAAAGTAGATAAGGTGAACAAGACCGAGATCGAAGAAGTAATAAAAAAGATCGACCACCAAAGCAAAAAACACCCCGCCCTTCACCCCGACATAATCCGCACCAGCTCAAGCGAGGGCTATGGGATAGAAGAATTACGCCGCGCGATCGAAGCGCTGATGTAGAACCTCTTAACACACAAAAAACGGTGTCATCCCCAGAATTTTTTCAGTAGAAAAAATTTGGGGGATGACACTGGTTGTTTATAATTTCTCCAAAACTTCTGAAATATCCCCATCCTCAAACCTCAACTCTATCCTCACACACTCAACTGTATCCGCAAACTCTTTCGGTAGTTTTATCATATCCTTCTCGGTAGTAACAAGCTTTGCCTTCTGCCCCTTAGCGATATGCTCTAAATGCTCCATATCCGCTTTAGTATAATTATGATGATCGGCAAATTCCACCGTTTCAACCACGGCAAGTTTCATTTCCTTCTTAAGCATATCAAAGAATTTCTGCGGCCTGCCTATTCCGGCGAAGGCCACATATATCTGCGCCTTGTCCGGTTCGGTCACCACATCTATAAAACTTTTCAGCACCGGGAAATTCTTGCGGCCGTATCTCTTCACCTGCGAAACAGAATTTTTCGCATCATCACCAATTAAAATTATATGATCAGTTCCCTCAATAGCATAATCCAGCCTGTCACGCAGCGGCCCGGCGGGTATCAGCAGATTATTCCCAAACCCATATTTTCCATCGATAACTAAAAATGTAATATCCTTGAATATCCTTTTATCATGCAGCCCGTCATCCAGTATCGCATATTCAACCCCACTAGATTCAGCCAGTTCCAGCGCCTGTACCCTGTCCTTGCATATTATTACCCTGCCATAAGCTGCCAGCAATAACGCCTCATCCCCCACATCATGAAAATCATGAACATCACGCTTAACTTCCACCGGCCCGCGCAATCTTCCTTTATACCCGGTAGAAACAAATGCTATATTTGCACCCGGTCTTAGTTTTAATATTTCCTTATATATAGCAATAGCGGTCGGCGTTTTACCCGCCCCACCGGCGATAGCATTACCAACACATATCACCTTAACATTAAATTTTCTTGGTTCCGGGCTTTTGGAAATTATCCGTTTCACAAAAAAATACACCACCGAAAGCGGCAACAGTACTTGCGGCACAACGCCGTTCTCGTGCCAGAAACGCGGGGTTTTGCCGGTAAATAGCGGCGAGGCGGAGATATATTTTATTATCTTATCAAACATTTTTCGATAACGGTTTTAAATATGGATCAAGCTGCTGCATATAATTATTTATGATACCCGTCTTACTCTGCACAAAATGCGTTGCGTTGGTAGATAGCCTGTCATGAAATTCCCGGCTGGAAAGCAGGGCATCAACTTTTTCCGCCAGTTCATTCTCGTCTTTTATTATGATAACGCAATCATTCAGCAGCATCTCGGCATATATATCTTTGAAATTATAGATATTCGGCCCGGTCACTATCGCACAGTCCAGACGCGCCGGCTCCAGCGGGTTCTGGCCGCCATGATTAACCAGCGAACCGCCCATGAGAACTATCCCGCTCACCCGGTAGAATATCCCCAGCTCACCGATAGTATCTGCCAGATATATCTGCGTATCATTCTCAATTCCCTCACCCTTGCTGCGGCGCGTGAAATTTAAATTCTCCGCTCTCAATATTTCCGAAATATCTTTTGAACGCTCCGGATGCCTCGGCACTATGATAGTTAAAATATCAGGATATTTCTCCGACAGCTTTTTATGCACTTTCGCTACGATCAGCTCCTCACTGCCACTGGTAGAGGCCGCCAGCCATACCGGCCTTTTGCCGATGGCCGTAATTATCTTACCGGTCTCCGCAGGATCGGCGTAAAGCGCCGGTGATTCATATTTCAGATTCCCAGCATTGATGCTATTCGCGATTCCCGCCTGCGTAAATTTCCCCGCCTCATACTCACTCTGCGCCAGACACATTGAAAAACATCCGAAAATCTCTTCCGCCAGCGCTTTATGTTTCTTCCATTTCTCCAGCGATTGCGAGGACATCCGTGCATTCACCATGATAATAGGGCACCCGCCCGCCGATGTCTCATACAATAAATTCGGCCATAATTCCGATTCCACCCAAAGCGCCACATCCGGCTGCCAGTGCTTTAAGAAACGCCGCACATTAGTAAGCATATCCACCGGCACGAACTGGTGAATTATCTTCTTCGGCAGTTTCTTCTCCAGCAATTTCGCCGATGTCACCGTACCGGTAGTAATTAAAATATTTATATCCGGATATTTATTACCTATCTCCTCAAGCAAAGGAATGACCGAGACCGATTCCCCGATAGATGCCGCATGCACCCAGACCAGCTCCCCACCTGGCCGTGGCAACGAAGATTTCCCAAGCCTTTCCGCAAAGCGATATTTATGCTCCTTACCAATTATCCTGCGGTAAATAAGATATAGGTCTACGAATGGGGTGATCAGTATCTGTAATAATCTGTATAGTTTTAGATTCATCTAATTTAACTTTACGCCGAACTCCTTATCCAGTCCCGCGGTGATATTATTCATCTCATCCTGAAGTTCCTGACCGTATTTTTCCAGTTCGCCTTCAGTGTCCAGCCTTGGGATGAATTTCATTTCGCCATATATCATTTTAATTTTTGAGAATGGTTTTGGCAATATGAACCTGTCCCAGCTTGGGATGACAAAAACGCTGCTGGCCGAGAATGATATAGGAACTATCGGCACCCCGGTTATCGCGGCGATATTCAG